>JAFAOG010000027.1 GCA_019237945.1 Deltaproteobacteria bacterium
GGTCGGCGTCGGCGTGCAGCGCATCGGTCCACGCCTGCTCGGAGTATCCGGCGTTGCTGAGGTAGCGCATCTTGCCCTCGACGGTCGTCGCGGCGAGATCGCTGTCGTCCTTCGTCACGATCGGCAGCGCGTGCGCGCCCTGCCAGCAGAACGTGATGCGCTCGTCGACGTCGTCGCCCTTGAGCACCTGCCAGTCGTCGTTCTGGATCCGGTCGCAGTGCACGCGCGAGTAGCCGTGGGTCGGCGGATGGACGCCGCCGAGCTGCTTCGCGGTGACATCGCGCGCGGGCATGACGTTCATCAACCCGACCGACAGCGCGCTCGTCGTCAGGACGATCAGGCCGACGAGGTGCAGCCAGCGATTGTGGAACCAGCGCCTCGGCTTCTCGCGCCGCGCCGACACCGCCGCCGCACGCGCCGCCGCGCTGATCGCCGCGCCGAGCTCCGGCACCGCCGTCGCGATGCCCTCGCGATACGGCCCGCCGTCCTGCGGCAGCTGCTCGAACGCGCTCTCGAGCAAGCGATCGGCCGACGCCGCCGCCGCGCGATGCTTCACGCTCGACATCCGAAGCAAGCCGTACGCGAGGATCGCCTCCTGCACGTCCTTCGCGCCGAACCGCGCGACGTCATCGGGCGGCCGCGCGTCCTCGCGCTTCGCGAGCGAGTTCTCGAGGCTCTTGCCGACGCGCGCGCGCATGTCGTCGGTCATCCACGCCGGATCGCACCGGCTGCCGAGCGCGACGCGATCGAAGTCGCTCCGGCGATGCGCGAGGTGCCCGCGGCGCGACCGCCACGTCCAGCTCCAGATGCTGAGCGACGCGACCGCCGCGCCGGCGAGCGTCCCGCCGAGCGAGTGCGTCGTCGCGAGCAGGATCATCGCGATCAGCGGCCCCCAGATCCGCAGGTACGTCGCGAGCACGCTCCGGCCGTTGAGCCGGATCGGGAAGCCCATGCGCTGCCCGTTGCCGAGGTCCTGCGTCACCCAGAACGACCCGAGCGGAAACAGCGGGACGAAGTCGATGTGCGCGAACTGGGTATCGGCGTACTCGCCTTCGTGCTGGTGGACCCGCCCGTACGCGCGGCGGCCGTAGATCACAACGCCCATGCGGGGCCGATACCACGACCGCCGTTCAGTCGCGGGAAAAAAGCACCGGCGCGCGATCGATTCGGTGCGGTCGTTGCTATTCGGTGCGGTCGTCGCTCTTGAGCGCGTGCGCGAGCGCGATCCCGACGAGCATCGCCGCGACGAACACGAGCGTGCTCTTCGCTCCCGACACGACCGCGACGATCGCCGGCCCCGGGCAGTACCCGGCGAGCCCCCACCCGATGCCGAACAGCACCGCGCCGCCGACGAGCCGCGCATCGATCACCTTCGAAGGCGGCCCCGGAAACTGCGCGCCGAAGCGCGGAGCCCGCGCGCCCTTCACGATGCGCCACGCGATCACGTGCAGCGCGAGTGCGGTCGCGAATACGACCAGCAGCGTCGCGTCCCACCGCCCGCCGAAATCCAGAAAGCCGAGGACCTTCGACGGCCGCACCATCCCCGCGATGCACACGCCCGCGGAGAAGATCGCACCGCACACGAGCGGAATGAGCGCGTTCATCGCAGCACCATCCCGGTGATCGTCGCCGTCACGACGCCGACGCCCATGAACACGAGCGTCGCGATGATCGACCGCTTGCTCATCCGCGACATGCCGCACAGCCCGTGGCCGCTCGTGCACCCGTTGCCGAGCCGCGTGCCGAGCCCGACGAGCACGCCCGCGATCGCGACGACCGGCAGCGGCACGCGCGCCGCCGCATCGAACGTCTGCGGGCGCACGACCTCGAACACGCCGCCGACGGCGAGCATCCCCGCGACGAACCACGCCCGCCACACGCGGTCGCCCGTGGTCAGCAGGCCGGCGACGATGCCGGACAGCCCCGCGATCCGCCCCGTCGCGACCAGCATGATCGCGAGCGAGAGCGCGATCAGCGCGCCGCCGAGGGCGCCCTGGACCGGAGTGAAATCGTGCACCGCGGCAGCCTATCATCGGTTTTGCGTCGGAGATGTCAGTCGGCGAGAGGGGCCAACCAGCGATTCTCTCAGCCGCTCCCGTGTTACTGTCGCCGACGCGGGGATGTCCGAAGACTCCTTTTCTACGCAGCCATCGCAGGTGGTCGACCCTCTGGAGGCGAAGGTCGTCGTGTTCCGGCAGCAGCCGGACTCGAAGGGCTTCGCGGCGTTGCGCCAGGAGCTGCGCGATGCAGGCCGCGGCGAGCTGCTCGCGGAGCTGTGCGCGACGTGGGCGCAGCACGAGCGCGATCCGGTGCGCGCGGCGGATGCGTGGAGCGAGGCCGGCGAGGCGATGGTCGTGCTCGGCGAGACGGCGACCGCGATCGAGTATCTGCGCACCGCGCTCGAGCTCGATCCGACGAACGATCGCGCGGCGGATCGGCTGCTCGAGATCGTCGAGCCGAATGATCCGGCGGCGGCCGTCGAGATCCTCGAGGGCGAGCTGACCGAGCTCGCGAAGAAGTCGAACAAGCAGCTGCTGCCGCGGCGCGCGAGCCATCACCGGCGCGCGGCGATCCTGTGGAACGATCATCTCGGGCGCGTCGATCGCGCGCTGTGGCACTGGCAGCAGGCGTGGAAGCTCGAGCCGCAGCGCACCGAGGCGCTCGAGGCGGCGCGCACGCTGTACAGCTCGCTCGGCGACGACGCGATGGTCGGAAAGCTGTGGCAGGCCGAGCTCGACGTGCTCGGTCAGCAGGGCGATCGCGGCCGCAAGGCGCAGATCCGGCTCGAGCTCGGGCGGCTCGCGCTCAAGAAGAAGGACCTCGAGGCGGCCGCGAACCACCTCGAAGAGGGTCAGAAGCAGGATCCGCAGAGCCTCGAGATCGCGGAGGCGCTCGCCGAGGTGTACGCGATGCCGGGGTTCCGCGAGGGCCAGACGCGGCACAAGGCCGGCGAGCTATTCGTCGCGCTCGGCAAGCAGCGGATCGCGACGCGCGATGACGCGACGGGCATCAACTACCTGCGGCGCGCGGTCGGTGTCGATCCGTATGCGCGGGCGTCGAGCGCGGCGCTCGAAGATGCGCTCTCCGGCACGTCGCAGTGGGACGAGCTCGATCGGATCTTGCGCCATCGCAGTGCGGTGGTCACCGAGCCCGGCGAGCGCCAGGAAGTGTTGCGGCGGCGCGCGGCGCTGTATCGCAACCAGCTGCCGAACCGCGCGGGCCTCGTCGAGGTGCTCAGCGAGCTCGTCGCGTACGAGCAGCCGGGCAGCAAGGCGACGCGCGAGCTCAAGGAGCTGCTCCGCGAGGACGAGGAGTGGGAGAAGCTGTCGCATCTGATGGAGGCGGAGATCACCGCGCTCGGTCAGAACCCGGAGACGTCGCCCGACGTGCTCGTCGGCGAGATCCTCGAGCTGGCGACGATCGTCCGCGAGCACATGGGCGAGCGCGACCGCGCGGCCGAGCTGCTGCACCAGGCGCTCGGCGTCGCGCCGACGCACGAGGAAGCGCTCGCGCGCTATGTCGATCACTTCCGCGAGCGTCGCGACTGGCGCGGCCTGATCGATCTGTACGAGTTCGCGCTCGACAACATTCGCGAGGCGGGCGCGCCGGCCGAGGAGATCATCCGGCGGCTCGAGGAGATCGCGCAGCTCGCGGAGCTCCGGCTCGGCGACATCCCGCGCGCCGTCGAGGCGTGGCAGCGGATCGCCGAGCTCGAGCCAGGCTCGCCGAAGGTCAACGAGGCGCTGCGGCGCCTGACCAGCCGCGGCAAGATGTGGGAGCAGCTCGTCGCGTCGCTCGAGGCGGAGGTCGCGCAGGCCGGTGATCCGGTGACGCGCATGCACTCGCTCAAGAAGATGGCGCAGACGTATCGCGAGCGGCAGCTCGAGCCGCGTCGCGCGATCGAGCTGTACGAGCAGGTCCTGCAGGAGTCGCCCGACGACGACGCGACGCTCAAGGCGCTCGCCGAGCTCTACGAGAAGGAAGGCGACGACGCCGGCCTCGCCCACACGCTGCGGCGCGTGCTCGATCTCGACGAGCAGCGGCTGCTCGCGCAGATGGCGCGCCAGGGCAAGCCGGCCGATGCGCCGAAGGAGTGGCCCGTTGCCAAGCGCAGCGAGCGGCTGACCGTGCTGCGCCGGCTCGCGGCGATCTACGAGACGCGGCTCGCCGATGTCGATGGCGTCGTGTTCGCGTGCGGTGCCACGCTCGAGCTGCTCAGCGGCGATCGCGACGCGCTCGAGCGCATGGAGCGCGTGCTCGAGAAGGCGAACGATCCGCGCCTCGAGCAGACGCTCGAGTATCACGCGGCCGCGAGCGCGAACCCCGCCGAGCGCGCGAAGCTGCTCAAGCGGCTCGCCAAGCTCGCGACCGCACGCGAGGACGACATGGCCGCGCTCGAGCGCTGGGAGCAGACGCTGCGCGCGTCGCCGAGCGACCCCGATGCGCTCGCCGCGCTGAGCGGTCTCTACGAGCGGGCGCAGCGCTGGCCCGAGCTGATGCAGATCCTCGAGCGCATGGACGGCGGCAAGCCGCTGCCCGCGCCCGGCACGCCCGATGCGGCGATCCGCGCCGTCGATCTCGAGCGCTACGCGGTCGTCGTCGATCAGCACCTCCAGGATCCGGTGCGCGCGGTCAAGGCGTGGCATCGCGTGCTCGAGCTGACGCCGAAGAGCCGCACCGCGCTCGACGCGCTCGCCCGCCTCTACCGCGCGCAGAACAAGTGGCGCGAGCTCGCCGAGATCCTCAGCCGCCAGATCTCGATGTTCGACGATCCCGAGCAGGCCGCCGCACTCGCGATGGAGCGCGCGGAGATCCTCGAAGAGCGGCTCGGCGCGCCCGGCGACTCGATCAAGGCGCTCGAACACCTGCTGCGCGAGATCAACCCGAACCACCTCGAGGCGCACACCGCGCTGCGCCGGCTGCACGAGGCGCGTGGCGACTTCGATGCCGCGGTGCGCGTCGCCGAGCGCGAGATGTACCTGTCGCCCGAGCCGATCCGGAAGGTGTCGCGCGGTCTGGAGATCGGCTTCATCTGCCGCGACCGCCTCGGCAACCCGACGCGCGCCCTCCAGGCGTTCAAGCGCGTGCTCGAGCTCGATCCCGATCAAGAGGAGGCGCTCGGCGCCGCGGCGGATCTGCTCGCGAAGCTCGGCCGCTGGAAAGAACACGTGCAGTTTCTCGAGCGGCTGCTCGGCAAGCTGCCCGGCCGCGATGCCACCGACGATCCGGAGATCGCCGAGCAGCGCCGCACGCTCGTGCAGCGGATCGCGGCCGCGACCGCCGACAAGCTCGGCGATCCGAAGGCGGCGTTCCGGTGGTGGCGACGCGCGCACGACGAGGCGCCCGACGAGCAGACGCTCGCCGACGTGCGCCGCGCCGGCGAAGCCTACGGGTTGTGGCGCGAGCTCACCGACGTCCTCACCGACGAGCGCAAGCGGCTGCTCGCGGCCGGCGGCGGCGTTCCCGCGGAGCCCGAGCGGTTCGTCGCGTTGTCGCGCGAGCTCGCGGGCCTGTGCGAGCGCCGGCTCGGCGACAAGGCGAAGGCACTGCAGGTGTTCGGCGAGGCGCTCGCGGCCGCGCCGCGCGATGCATCGCTGCTCGGCGAGCTCGAGCGCATCTGCAGCGAGATCGATCAGCGGCCGGTGTGGAAGCAGCTGCTCGACGCGTTCGACGTCGCGCTCGGGGCCGCCACGCCGCAGGAGCGCGTCGATCTGTACCTGCGCCGCGCGCGCATCCTCGACGAGAAGCTCGGCGATCCGAAGGGCGCCGTCGCGGACCTGCTCGCCGCGTTCTCGTGGGGGCCGGATCGCGATGACATCCGCAAGACGCTCGAGACGCTCGCTGCCAAGGCGCGCGCATGGAACGACGTCATCGCCGTTGACGCGGCGCTGACCGAGCGTGCCGCGACGACCGAGAAGCGCGTCGAGATCCTGCGGCGCAAGGCGCAGACGATCGAGGAGCAGCTCAAGGACGCACCGCGCGCGTTCCGCGTGCACCTGATCGCGCTGCTGCTGTCGCCGGAGGACGCCGACACCACGTCGCATCTGTGGCGCCTCGCGCGTGTGATCGGCAAGTACCGCGATGCCGACAAGGCCCCGCGTCCCGAGCCGCCGTCCGCGACGATCCAGGCCGAAGGCGCCGTCGCCGAGGCGGTCGCCGCCGCCAATCGCGCGTCGCCGGTGCGCCCGCACGTGCCACCGAGGCGCCTGCAGACCGATCCGCTGTCGGATGACGATCTCGATCCGACGAAGCTGTCGGTCGGTGACTCGACGCAGCCGCTCGATCTCGCCGACGTCGAGATGGCGGCGCAGTCGATGGCGGTCAAGGCGCAATCGATCCTGCGCGGCGAGAAGCAGCCCGCGCCGGACTTCGGGGCCGAGAACCGCACGATGAACCTCGACCAGGCGGAGATCGCTCGCCTCGTCGTGCCGCCGAAGCCGCCCGCCGGCAAGCTGCCGCCGCTGCCGCCGCGTCCGCCGACCATCGGCCCGCGCGCGAAGCGCCTCAGCTCGCCGCCGCCGCTGCCGGGAATCGGCTCCGGCCCCGTGAAGAAGCCGCAGGCGCCGGTGCGCCGGCCGCCACTGCCGACGCTGCCGAACCGCTCCTTCGACTCGCCGTGGGAGGAGCTCGCCGTCGCGTACGAGGCGCTCCCCGCGCCCGATGCGCAGTCGCGCCTGCGCTGGCTCTACAAGGCGGCCGAGGTCTGGGAGACCGGCGGCAAGGACATCCCGCGCGCGTTCGACGCACTCGCTCGCGCGTTCGCGCAGGCTCGCCGCACGCCGCAGCCAAAAATGGAGGGGCCGGGATTTACTCCCGGCCCCGGGGCAGACGCCGAGGTCCGCGCGCGCCTGCACCGCATCGCGCAGGAGCACAAGGCGTGGGACCGCCTCGCCGATCTGTACGAGACGATGGCCGAGCAGGCCGACACGGCACCGGCGGCGGCGGATCTGCTGATGGAGGTCGCGTCGATCCGCACCGAGCAGCGTCGCCCGCGCGAGGCCGAGGCGCAGCTGCGCCGGATCCTCGGCATGCTGCCGAACGACGTCGCGGCGCGCGCGCGTCTCGAGGAGACGTACCGCAACGAGGGCCGCTGGGTCGAGCTCGCCGCGTCGCTCGAGGAGCGCACCGATCCGCGCCTCGGCACCGCCGCGCCCGAAGCCGAGCGCACGCAGCTGCTGCGCGAGCTCGCCGCGATCTACACCGAGCGCTTGCAGCGGCCGCACGACGCGATCGATGCGTTCGAGCGCCTGCGCCACCTCGAGCCGACCGACATCTCGATCCTGCAGCGCCTCGCCGAGCTGTACTCGGCGGTCGGCCGATGGTCGAAGGTGATCGAGACGCTGCAGAAGATCAACGAGACCGCCGAGGGCAGCGACGACGCGCGCAAGGCGCTCCACGACATCGCGCGCATCTACGAGCAGGAGCTCGAGCTGCCGGAGCGCGCGATCGAGGCGTTCACGACCGTCGTCGCGACCTGGCCCGACGACACCGACGCATGGGGCGCGCTCGATCGCCTCTACCAGACGCAGGCGCGCTGGAGCGACCTCGCCGACGTGCTGCGCCGCCGCGCCGCGCTGTCGCGCGATCCGCAGGAGCGTTCGCAGCTGCTCGCTCGCCGCGCGCAGGTGCTGATGGAGCACCTCGGCGCGCCGGAAGAAGCGGCCGCCGCGCTCAAGCACGCGCGCACGATCGCCGACGATCCGGCGCTCGCCGATCAGCAGGTCACCGCGCTCGCGAAGGCCGGTCTCGAGCGCGAGGCCGCCGGCATCCTCGAGAGCCGCATCGCCGCGCTGACCGAGAGCAACGGCCCCAAGGGCGACCTCGCCGCGCTGCACATCCGGCTCGCGCAGCTGCGCGTCGCGCACGGCGAAGACAAGGCGGGGGCGCGCGCCGCGATCGAGCAGGCGCTGGCGCTCGTGCCCGAGCATCCGACCGCGCTCGGCGTGCTCGCCCAGCTCGCGTCTCCCGACGAGGATCCGCGCGCGTTCGCCGACGCCAAGCTCCGCGAGGCCGACAGCGCAAAGGACGAGGACGTCGTGATCGCGGCGCTGATGGCCGCCGGTGATGTCCTGCAGTCGCGCGTCGGTGATCCCGGCGCGGCCGCCGCGGCGTTCGATCGCGTGCTCGCGATGCGGCCGTACCACGCCGAGGCGACGTGGGCGCTCGCCGGCCTCTCCGAGAAGAGCGGTGATCCCGACGCCGCGCAGCGCCTGCTCGAGCACAAGCTCGAGGACGAGACGCTGACGCCGCCGGAGAAGGCGCGCATCCTGACGCAGCTCGCGGCGCTGTCGCGCGCGGCCGGCGTGACGCCCGCCGCCGAGCGTCGTCTGCTCGAGGCGCTCGGCACGGTGCCCGATCACATTCCCGCGATCGTCGCGCTCGCCGACTTCTACGCCGATGCCGAGCGCTGGGCCGACCTCGAGGCGTTCGTCAAGGAGATCCTCGACGGCACCACGCTCGCGGCCGCGCCCGCCGCGCTCGTCGCCGACCTCCACCGCCGCCTCGCGACCGCGCAGGAGAAGCTCGGCCGTGACGACGACGCGTACCAGACGCTCGTCGCCGCCGATCGCCTGCAGCGCGGCCATCTGTTGATCAAGCTCGCGATCGGCGAGAACCGCTACAAGGCGCGCCGCTGGCGCGAGGCCGCTCTGCACCTGTCGCCGCTTGCGAGCCACGACGACGCCGCGCGCTACCCGACGGAGATCGCGCAGGGCCTCTATCACGCCGCGCTCGCCGAGATCCGCTCGCTGCGTCCCGAGAAGGCGCCCGCGCTGTATCAGCGCGCGCTCGAGCTCAAGCCGAACTACGCGCCCGCGCTCCAGGCGCTCGCCGAGATCGCGATGGAGCAAGGCGACCACAAGAAGGCCGCCGATCTGCTGACGCGCCAGGCGACGTCGACCGAGGAGCCCGCGGAGCGGCTCAAGCTGTTCGAGGCGCTCGGCGACATGTGCATGATGATGCTGCACGACGAGGAGCGCGCGACGACCTGCTACGCCGCCGCCGTCGCGTCCGCGCAGCCGCTCGAGGCGCGTCACATGCCGCTGCTCGAGAAGCTGCTCGAGCGCCAGGACAAGACCGGCGACCTCGCCGGCTCCGCGCGCACCGCCGAGCTGATGGCCGCGTTCGGGACGTCGAGCGCCGAGCGCGCCCAGCGCCACCTGCGCGCCGCGCATGACTACCTCGCCGCCGGCGACAAGATCCGCGCCCGCGCCGCCGCCGAGCGCGCCGTCGAGAACGATCCGTACGATGTCGACGCCGTCGATGTCGCGTCGCAGCTCGCGCTCGACCAGGCCGACGTCGAGGCCGCCTCCGCGATGCTCACGCGTCTGCTGACCGCGAAGGACGACCGCCTCGCGCACGCCGCTCACCATCGCGCGCTGCTCGGCGCCCGCCTCGGTACGGCTCGCGCGCAGCGCGGCGATACGCGCCAGGCCGTCCAGGCCTTCGAGCAAGCGATCGCGATCTCGCCCGACTCCGACGGTGCGATCACCGCACGTCGCGCGCTCGTCGAGATCGGCCGCAGCTCCGACGACCCGGCGCGCAAGGGCGCGATCCTCGATCACCTCGCCGCGATCGCGCACGGCTCGGGCGCCCTGCCCGACCTCGTCGCGTGGGCCGACGAGCTGCGCCGCCAGAACAAGATCGATTCGGCGCGCGCCGCGATCGAGCTCGCGATCGCATGCGGCCACACGCCCGACGTTCACCAGTCGGCGTTCCTGCAGGTCAACAAGGCGCAGTCGATGCGCGACGACGAGCCGTATCGCGGCACCGTCGACGATCGCCGGCTGATCGCGGAGGACCACCCGCTCGCGCAGATCGCGTCGACGCTCGCCGAGGCGGCCGCCCTGATCTGGCCGAACCTCGACGAGGGCCTCGCGCGCGCCGGCGCCGAGGGAGCCAAGCGCATCCCCGCCACGTCGCATGCCTCGGCGGTGTCGATGTTCCCGCGCCTGACGACCGCGCTCGGCACCGGCGCGGTGATGCTGTACTTCCACGAGAACGCCCCCGACACGACGGTCATCGCCGCCGGCACGCCCGTGATCGTGCTCGGCAAGCGCATCGCCTCGGAAGCCACCGCGCCGCCGCCCGACGAGGTCCGCGCGCACCTCGCCCGCGCCGTCGAGCTGACGCGCCCCGAGCACCTCGCGTTCGCCGGCCTGCCGCCGCGCGACGCCACGCGCCTCTTGACCTCGGTCGTTCGCCTGTTCGGCCCTGCCGCGCTGCACGACGCGGTGTCGGCGCTCCTGGTCGACGAGGACGTCCAGCGCGCGCACGACGAGGTCGTCAAGGGCGCGCTGCCCGTCAAGCTGCGCACGCGCCTGGAGCAGCTGCTCGCGCAAATGCCGTCGAGCGCGCTCGACAACGCGAAGTACGCGGCCGTTTGCCACCGCAACGCCGACCGCGCCGCGCTGCTCCTCGGCGGC
>JAFAOG010000033.1 GCA_019237945.1 Deltaproteobacteria bacterium
TACTCGAGCAGCAGCGCGAGCGGCGCGACGGCGCCTGCGATCGCCCACGGGATCGTCCGCGGCTGCTTCACCGCGACGTAGATGCCGAGCGGCAGCACGGCGAACGCGGTCTGATAATCGACGAGCACGGCCGCGCCGGCGAGCAGCCCCGCGACGAACGGGCGGCGATTCTCGACGATCAGGATGAACGCGCCGCCGATGCACACGGCCGAGAGCTGGTGCGAGTAGTAGAGCAGCGCGTAGGTCATCGCCATCGAGCCCAGTGCGTACGCGACGAGCGTCAGGCGGCGGATCTCGGGCTCGGGCGTCGTGCGCTCCAAAAATCGCCACATCAGCCACAGAAAGATCAGCGCGGGGATGATCCCGGCGACGACGCGGCACAGCCACATCGAGACCGCGAGGCTCGGCGCGCCGGCGATCGCGCGCACGACCGCGTAGATGGGCACGACGAGCAGCGAGCTGCCGGGCGCCTTGTTCTGGTAGAGGTGATTGTTCCAGCGCGACAGATCGCTCGTCGCGCCGTACACGGCGACCTGGTGATCGATCGCGAACGTATGGTCCTCGACGATCGCCTTGACCAGGTAGACGCGCGGCAGCTCGTTCGCGCTCTGGATCCGCGGAAAATACGGAAACAGGTACAGGTAGACGCCCGCGATCGCGACGAGCCAGCCGTGTCGGATGCGTACCTGCACGAGGGCGAACATCGTGATACCACCAAGAGAGATGGGCCGTCGCTACCGAGCGGACGTGGGCCGCGCGATCGCGATGGCCACGGGAGGCACGGCGCTATTCGTGCCCGTCGAGTACGCGCTGACGTTGTGGGCGTACCCGGGGCCGGTCGACGGCAAGCTGCGGCTCGCCGCGCTGACCGCGACGCTTTCGCTGTGGCTGTGGCTCGGGCTCGTCGTCGCGCTGTCGCTCGCGATGGTCGTGCGGCGCGGCCTGTTCGCGGTGACGCCGCTCGACGGTGGCATCCGCCGCGGTGTGCCGCGCGTGTGGTCCGCGCTCGTCACGGCCGGGATCGTCGGCGCGTTCGTGCAGGTCGGCGCGGCGTGGGCGATCGTCCATTACAAGGAGCCGCAGCTGACGGCGGCGCTGGTCGCGGTGCTCGCGCTCGTCGGGCTGGCGGCCGCGATCCCGATCTATCGCGGCACGCGCACTGCCGGCGAGCTCGGGGCGCGCGCGCTCGCGCCGCATCTCCGGTTCGCGAACCCGCTCGGCCGCTGGCGGGCACTCGCCGTCGCGCTGACGGCGCTGCTCGCGATCGCGCTGGAGGTGACGTGGAAGTCGCTGCCCGGCGTTCGCTCCGTGCTGCCGGTGCGGATGATCATCTCGGCGAGCGCGGTGGCACTCGGCTGCGGGCTCGGGGCGATGCCTCGCCGCCGCCGGCTGCCGCGCACGAAGCCGTGGGCGTTCGGCGTCGCCGGCGCGCTGTTCGTGCTGCAAGTCATGACGCTGTGGCGATGGGGCGCGGATCTCGGGACGAAGTACGTCGCGATCACCGCGTCGCCCGCGCTCGATCATCTGATCCAGCTCGTGCGCGCCGCGAACGATCTCGATCGCGATGGCTTTGGCTCGGTGCTCGGCGAGAACGACTGCGCGCCGCTCGACAGCACGATCCATCCCGGCGCGCGCGACATCCCCGACGACGGCATCGATCAGAACTGCGACGGCCACGACTTCTCGCTGCGCCAGGTCGCGGCGCCCGAGGGCCCCACGCTGCCCGTGCCGCCGCAGTTCAAGAAGCCGTGGAACATCCTGCTCATCACGGTCGACACGCTTCGCTACGACTCGACGACGTTCGGCGGCTACCGCGAGGGCCCCAAGCATCGCGACACGACGCCGCGCCTCGCCGAGCTCGTCTCGCGCAGCACGAGCTTCACGTTCTGCAACGCGCCGAGCGCGGGCACGATGGCGTCGATCCCCGCGATCATCACGTCGAAGTACTTCCACTCCGGCATCGCGCTCGACGAGCACGTGCCTCCCGGCGCGCCGCCGCGGCTCAAGCCGGAGAACACGACGCTGCCCGAGATCATGAAGCGCGGCGGCTACCACACGGGCGTGATCGCGTCGCACGTGTACTGGAACGACTGGGGCATGGATCAGGGCGTCGACGACTACGACAACTCGATCGGCAAGACCGATGATCCGTTCCGCGTCGCGGCCGACAAGGTCACCGATCACACGCTCGCGTGGATCTCGCGCCAGCAGGGCAAGAAGTGGTTCATGTGGGCGCACTACATCGATCCGCACGGCCGCTATGTCGCGCATCCCGACGTCGTCGACTGGGGGGGCTCCGAGCCCGACCTCTACGACGCCGAGGTCAAGTGGACCGATCAGCAGATCGGCCGCCTGCTCGACGAGCTCGTGCGCCTGCCCTCCAACGACAACACGATCATCATCATCACCAGCGACCACGGCGACTCGATGGGCGAGCACACCGTGCCCGTCGGCACGCACGGCACCGCGCTCTATCGCGAGCTGCAGCACGTGCCGCTGATCTACTACGTGCCGAACAACCAGCCGCATCTGATCGGCGGCGCCGTCTCGAACCTCGACATCGTGCCGACGATCGCCGAGCTCACCGGCATCGACGTCCACGATCTCTCGTTCGAAGGGCGCAGCGACGTCCCCGCGATCTTCTACGGCAAGGAAGACCACAAGCGGATCGTGTTCGCGGAGACCAACGCGCCCGCCCCGCAGCGCGCCGCGATCAGCGAGGACTGGAAGCTGATCTACTACCTGAACTCGAACCTCTACGAGCTCTACAACCTCAAGGCGGATCCGTGGGAGCACGACAACCTCGCGCCACGCCATCCGCCCGAGCTCGACACGATGAAGGCGGCGCTCGACGGCTGGCTCGAACGCGTGCTGTTCGCGCGTGACCCCGAGTTCAATCAGGCGAACGAGAAGATCAAGGACGTGCTGCTCGCCACGCCGGTCGAGCCGCCCTACCCAACCCCGGGCCTGTCGCTCGACCACGGCAAGATCGACATCGCCGGCTACTCGGAGGACGGCAAGGACTTCCACGTGTTCTTCCGCGTCAAGGAGCGCAGCAGCGTGCCGTACAAGCTGCAGCTCGCGGCGTGGGGTGTCGACACGGCGACGTTCAAGCCGACCGACCCGGTGCCGGGCAACGCGGCGCGCAGCCCGCTCAAGGTCACGGCGGACGGCTACTTCCCCAGCGATCGCTGGCGCGTTGGCGACATGGTGCGCGAGCGGTTCACGCTGCCGCTCCCTCCCGGCCCGCCGGGCAACGGGATCGCGCTCGCCCTGACGGCCGTCGATCCGGCTAACGGCTCGAATACCGTGGTGCTCGGGGTCGTGCCCCGGGCCACCGAGACGGGAAGCTCGGGATCGGCTCAACCGTAGTAAGATCGAGCCGATGAGAGTGCCCGTGTTCGATCTCGCGAGCGTGTTTGCAGCCCAGCTGCACCGCGCCGAATTCGAGGCGGACAAGGTCTACGAGCCGATGATCGGCCTCGTCACCGACAACAAGGACCCGTCGAAGCTCGGCCGCGTCAAGGTGAAGTTCCCCGTCGTCTCGCAGCAGGACACGACGTGGTGGGCTCCGATCATCATGCTCGGCGCCGGCAAGAACCGCGGCTGGTTCTTCATCCCCGAGGTCGACGACGAGGTGCTCGTGCTGTTCGAGCACGGCGACTTCACGCGGCCGCTCGTCGTCGGTGCGCTGTGGAACGGCAAGGACAAGCCGGCCGACAAGAACGACGGCCAGAACACGCGCCGCCTGATCAAGAGCCGTCAGGGCTCGAAGTTCACGTTCGACGACGACAAGGGCACGATCACGCTCGAGGACGGCACCGGCAAGGGCAAGATCACGATCGACGCCGCGAACAACAAGATCATCATCGAGGCGCTCGACGGCGATGTCTGCTTCCAGTCGCCGGCCGGCGACACGAAGATCGTCGCGAAGGCCGCCGAGCTGAAGGCGCAGAGCAATCTCGAAATCCACGCCGGGTCCGCGATGTCGTGGGGCAGCGACAGCGACGTCAAGATCAACGGTCAGAACGTCACGATGTCGGGCTCGATGGCGAACCAGAACTGCGGCAATGCGCAGGCGCCGCAAGCGCCGACGGCGGATCCCAAGGACGTCGAAGACCCGTACGGGTCGTGAGCGTCTGACTACTGCGCCAGGACGACGCGCTCGTCCGTGAATTCTTTCTCGTCGGGCGCCTTGAGAGGATGGATCTCCTTCTCCTTCGGCATCTGCGCGTTCGGATCCTTGTTCGTGCCGCGGCGGATGTACTCGGTGACCGGCTTGTAGTTCACGGTCCACTTCTGCTCGCGCACCATCTCCTTGCCCTTGTAGAAGCGGCGGAAGCGCGTGAGCTTGTAGCCGTTGAAGCCGGCCTGATCGAGCATCGTCTGGCCGTCGGGCATCTCGTCATCGAGGCGCTCCTCGGTGCCGTACGGCGTCTCCTCGAGCAGCTTGCGCGCGAACACGATCTTGTCGAACGGGCGCGCCTTGCCGAGGATCTCGACGAGCGCCTCGCCGTTCGCGACGCGGTAGTGGATCGCGACGGGGAAGTCGTACGGGTTCTTGAGGACGAGGTCGGTATCGGGCCACACGACCGTCGCGTCGAAGCCGAGCGGCGTGTAGACGCTGGGGCGCGAATGGTTCGTGGTCTTCGGGATGTCGAGGCCGGCGAAGAACGCCGCGCCGAACAGCGTGGTCGAGATCTGGCAGGTGCCGCCGGCGAGGCCGTCGACCATCTCGCCCGCCGTGATCACGTGCGCGATCTTGTAGCCCTCTTTTTCCGAGCGCTCGCCGACCTGGCCGTTGAACGACCACTCGACGTGCGGCTGGAGCACGGTGCCGTTGATCTTCGACGCCGCGAGCTTGAGGTTGAAGTTGCGATCGCGATCGGTGACCGGGAACTTCGTGATGTAGTGGCCCATCACGGTCGAGATGTCGTCGATGCCGAGCGTCGCCTTCGTGGTCGACGCGGGCACCGGCACGCTCGCGAGCTCGACGCTCTGCTGACCGGAGCGCGCCGCCGCGAGCAGCTTGGGTAGCGAGCCCCACGGATCGATGCCGACGCCCGGCGCATCCTCGTGGATCTGGCGCTCCTCGAGATCCAGATACGCATCGACCGGCGACTTGTCGTACTTCGCCTTGAGCTTGATCAGCGCGACGACCGCCTTGTCGCGATCGAGCTTCACCGGATACTGCGTGCGGCCGACCTCGTCTTGGTCCGTCTCGATGCCGAGCTCGGCCCACGTCATCTTCACCGTGCCGCCGGCCGTCTTCACGTCGACCTTCTGGCCGGGCAAGTCCGTCGACGAGGCGACCTTCGGTGCATCGGGAGTCTTGGGCTCCTTGACCGTCGCGGCCCGCGCTTCGCTGCGCGTCGCAACGACGTAGTAGGCGCCGGTCAAACCGCCGGCGACGACGAGCATTCCGCCTGCCAGTCCGAGCAGGGCGACGCCACGTTGAGGAACCCGTGTACCCGACATCTATGTCCTTCTTATCACGCTCGGCGGCAGATCATTATTTCCTGGCAGTCTCGGGGGTTTGACAGACCCCGATCCATGGTGCAGCCTTCTGGGTAGTGAGCTCCCTCGTCCAGCGCAACAAGGTGGTCGCCAAGCGCAAGGGAGCGATCGCCGCTGCCACGGGCGCGGCCGGAGCGGCGCTGGTGGTCGCGGGTGCGCCGATCATCGGCGTGATCGGCATCGCGGGCGGCCTGTACCTCGCGTACGACTGGTTCTCGTTCCGCGTGAAGAACAGCATGCGCTTCTAGCTTCGGGACGCGTGGCGGAAGGTAGCTTTGCGGCGGGGTTGGTGGGCATCACGCTCGATCAGCGCTATCGCCTCGACGCGCTGCTCGGCGAAGGCGGCATGGGCGCGGTGTATCGCGCGACCCAGCTCGCGAACGACCGCAAGGTTGCGGTCAAGCTGCTCAAGCCGCACCTGACGACCGATCAAGGGTCGCTCGAGCGCTTCGCACGCGAGGCGCGGGCGACGATCAAGGTCGAGTCACCGCATGCGGTGAAGGTCTCCGACTTCGGCATCACGCCGAACGGCGACTACTACATGGTCCTCGAGTACCTCGACGGCCGCACCGTGCAGAAGGAGCTCGACGTCGACGGGCCGTTCGAGCCGCGCCGCGTGATCCACATCGCGAAGCAGGCGCTGCACGCGCTCGGCGCCGCGCATGCGGCCGGCATCGTTCATCGCGACATCAAGCCCGACAATCTGCTGCTGATGCGCGTCGGCGACGACCCCGACTACTGCAAGGTGCTCGACTTCGGCGTCGCGAAGCTGCTCGACCCCGGCATGGCGTCGATCACGCAGGCGGGCATGGTGTTCGGCACGCCGGAGTTCATGTCGCCCGAGCAGGCGTGCGGCCAGCCGCTCGATGGGCGCAGCGATCTGTACGCACTCGCCGCAACGATGTTCGCGATGCTGACCGGGCGCGGCATGTACCACGCGGGCACGCCGATCGAGTGGCTGATGGCGCACGCGCGCCAGCCCGCGCCTCACCTGCCCGACGGCTTCTCACCCGAGCTCGATGCCGTGCTCCAGCAATGCTTCGCCAAGCACAAGGAGCAGCGACCGGCGACCGCCGACGCGATGATCGCGCTGCTCGACCAGCTCGACGCGCCCGCCGCCGCTGCGCCGCCCGAGATCAAGCTGCAGGTGCCGACGGAGCAGCCACGTACGGTGTTCTCGCAGACGACGTTCACATCCGCGGTGGTCGTCGTGCCGCCGTCGCGCAAGGGCATGTGGATCGCGCTCGGCGGGCTCGTGGCGGCGGCGATGGTCGTCCTCGCGATCGTGTTCGCGACGCGAGGCAAGCCGGCGAAGCAGCCGGTCGCCAAGCCGGTGACCGCGCCGGTCGATGCGGCGGTCGTCGTCGCCGAGATCGACGCCGCGCCGGTGCTCGACGCCGCGCCGGCCGATGCGGCGGTCGCCGTCGTGCCCACACGGCCGCACGCGAATCCCGCGGTCGATCAGCACATCGCGGCCGCCGACCAGGCGCGTCAGGCCGGAAAATGGATGAAGCAGATCGAGGAAGCGCACGCGGCGCTGAGCCTCGATCCGAAGAACGTCAAGGCGACGTTGCTGCTCGCCGACGGCCTGATCAGAGAAAATGATATTCCGACTGCTTGCAAGTACTTACATGCGCTCGGCAAGAACCCGCTCGCGCAGGCCAAAGCGAAAAGCGCCGGGTGTATTCTGTAGCGCGTGCAGGCTTCGGGGCTCTTGCAGTTTGCGCCGCGCCTGCAGGCCGGCGTGCAGCTTGGTGACTACGTCTTGGGGCAGCCGCTGTGGCCGGTGCGCATCGCCGATGTGTACCGCGCCAATGGTCCCAAAGGCCCAGCCGCCGTCTTCGTGATCCACGCGCCGATCGCGGCGAACACGACCGTTCGCGACGCGATCATCGCGGGAACCCGGGCCGCCGCCGCGCTGTCCGAGCACAAGCACCTCGTCCACACGCTCGCCGCCGGCCTCACCGGCGACATCCTGTGGATCGCGACCGAGGAGATCGACGGCTCGCTCGCGCGCGACATGCTGATCAAGAAGAAGCAGGCCGGCACCAGCGGCTTCGGCGCGCGCGGCACCGGCAACTTGATCACCGGCGTCGCCGCGGCGCTCGCGGACGTCACGCACGGCGCACTCGCACCGGAGAGCGTCACGATCAACCGCACCGGCCGCGTGCGCGTGATCGACCTCGCGCTCGGCCCCGGCACGCTCGCCGCGATCCAGGCCGGGCTGATTCCCGCGGGCCCGACGATCGCGCCCGAGCTCGTGAAGAGCGGCGCCGCATCGACGACCGGCGACGTCTACGGCGTCGGCGCGCTGATGTACGAGTGCCTGGTCGGTTCGCCGCTCGAGCGCGGTGGCCCGCGGCCGAGCGAGGTCGTGCCCGGCACCAACCAGCAGATCGACGAGCTCGTCGCGCGCGCGTGTCATCGCGATCCCGAGAAGCGGTTTGGCCGCGTCGACGTGCTCGGCGAGGTCGTCGGCGAGGCGCTCGGCCAGGGCGGCGCGATGCAGACGACCGCGGTGCCGACGCTCGCGCGCGCCCACGGCCTCGACAAGCAGGCGCAGTCGCTCGCGACCGAGATCGCGGCCGCGCCGGCGTCGCCGGCGGCGTCGGGCAACATGGTCGTCGATCGCGCGCTCCAGGCCGCGCTCGCCGATTCGACGGAGAAGTGGCTCGTCTCCAAGGGCCGCATGGACTACGGCCCGTTCTCGCTCGCCGACGTCGTCAAGCAGATCGAGAAGGGCGATGTCGTCGCCGGCAACATGATCATGGACAAGGACACCGGCGCGCGCAGCGACGTCGGTACGCACCCCCTGCTCGGCCCGATGGTCGACGCCGCGAAGGCGCGCATCGATGATCAGCGCCGCGCGCAGGCGGAGGTCGCGGTGCAGTCGTCCGAGAAGAAGCGCGGCGCGCTGTTGTATGCCGTGATCGGCCTCGGCGTGATCGGCGCGGCCGCCGGCGTCTACTTCATCATCAAGTCGACGCGTCACGACGACGCGAACACGAAGGTCGCCGGCGTGTCCGCGCTCGACGGTGCCCAGCTCCACGTCACGGTGTCGATGCCGAAGGCGCCGCCGAAGCACAGCGGTGGCGGTGGCCATCGCCCCGGCGGCGGCGGCGCGTCGCAGAAGAACGCGAGCGAGGATCTGGCGCTCGATCTCAGCGACGACTCCGACGAGACCGAGACGCTCGGCATGGACAAGGTCTACGCCGTCTACTCGAGCCACGGCGCGCAGCTCGGTGGCTGCTTGCAGTCGACCGGTACGAGCCAGGCGAACATCGGCATCATCATCGACGGCCCCTCGGGGCGCGTGAAGTTCACGAAGGTGAACGGCCAGACGTCGGGCGCGACCTGGAGCTGCATCAACCGCGTGATGCGCTCGATGCAGTTCCCGACGATCCACGGCCCGCGCACGCGCGCCGAGTTCGACATCGGGTTGTGATGGCGAGCCCGCGCGCCGAGCTCGCGAAGGTCATTCCCCGGCGGGCGACCGTCACCTGGTGGAGCGGACTCTGGCTCGCCGCCGTATTCACCGTCGTCGTCGTCCCATTGATCGCGTTTGAGGGCTGGGTGTCGCCCACGTATCCGGGCGCTCGCGCCGACTACACCGTGCGCACCGCCGGTGGCATCGTCGCGATGCGCGGCGAGACCGTACCAAGCGCGATGCTTGCCGGCCCGCGCGGTGGCACCGAGTTCCTCGCATATGCAGCGCTCGTGCTCGTACTTGCGACGCTCTTCACGCACCACATGCGCCGAAGCGGCTACGGACGCCTGCTCCGCGTACAGATCGTGTCGCTCGCGGTCATCGCGATCGGATCGATTGTCGTCAAGGTCGCGATGCTCACGACGGCCGCCAGCGTGTTCGTCGTGCCGGTCGCGCTGTTCGCGATGGTCCCCACACTCGCGCTCGACCGCGTTGTAGGACTCGCCACCGGAACGCTCGCGGCGTTGATTGTGGCACTGCTCGTACCGTTCGATCTGAACGTCTCGATCGTGCTGCTCGCGCAGGTTGCGGTCGCCGGGCTCGTGATCGACGAGCGCCCCAAGCGCGTGCTGCGCACCGTGTTCATCGCGGGCGCGGTCACGACCGCGTGCACGGCACTGATCTTCCCGCTGCTCGTGTTCTTCACGACCGGCGCGTGGCCGTCGTTCGGCATGCCGTGGCTCGCGTGCGCGATCGGCCCCGCCGCCGCGACGTTCCTGACGGTGCCGCTACTGCCGCTCTATCAGCGCGCGGTTGGCGAGATCACGCACGGTCAGCTCGTCGCGCTCGAGGACCTCTCGCATCCGCTGCTCCGCCAGATCGCCGAGAAGGCGCCTGGCACCTGGCAGCACTCGCTGATGATGGCGAACATGGCCGAGCTCGCCGCGAATGCGATCGGCGCGAACGGTCGGCTCGTGCGCGTCGGCGCGTACTTCCACGACCTCGGGAAGTCGCTGCAGCCGAAGTACTTCATCGAGAACCTCGAGCCCGGCGAGACGTCGCCGCACGACAAGCTGCCGCCCGAAGTCTCGTGCGACGCGATCTTCGCGCACGTCACCGAGGGCATCGTCACCGCGCGCAAGGCGGGCCTGCACGAGCGGATCGTCGACTTCATGCACATGCACCACGGCAACGGGGTGCTCGAGTACTTCTGGGCGAAGTGTCAGGAGCAGGGAAACCCCAAGGGCTTGACCGTCGAGAACTTCCGCTACCCGGGCTTCCCGCCGCAGTCGCGCGAGACCGCGATCCTCGCGATCTGCGACGCGGTCGAGGCGGCCGCGCGCACGCTGAAGAAGCCGGATGCGAAGTCGATCGAGGCGCTCGTCCAGCGCATCGTCTACGGCAAGCTCCACCTCGGCCAGCTCGACGAGAGCGGCCTGTCGATGCGCGACCTGCGCTGCATCGCCGACTCGCTGCGCGAGACGATCCGCCACGCGAACCACAACCGCATCGAGTACCCGTGGCAGAAGGCGCAGCAGGATGCGAGCGCGACACCCGAGCCGGCCGTGTCGACGTCGCCGCGCCTCGACTCGCTCGACCGTCCCGCAAAGGCCGACGTCGTGCGCCCGCCCGCCAAGATCTCCGAGGAGGTCGCGGTCGCGACGACGGCGAACGTCACGCCGGATCTGCGCAAGCGAAACTCCGAGGACCTCGCGCTGATGGTGACCGCGCCGGTCGACCCGGCGCCCGCCGCCAAGCCCGAGGCAAAGATCGTCGACGACGACGCGCCCGACTCGATCGGCCCCGTGATCGATCCGCCGCGTCCGTCGACCGGCGTGCCCGTCGAGTCCGTCGAGGAAGACACCGGCCGGCGCAAGCGGCAGCCCGGCTCCGAGGAGGTCGCGGCGTTCGCGGCCGAGGCGCGCCACGCGCTCGAGTCGGCGCAGCGCGACGTCAAGAACATCGAGGCGTCCGACGCGGCGACGACGCAGCCGGTGATGCCCGCGGCGGTCGATCTGCCGTTCGCCGCCGCCGAGACGCAGCCGTCGATGCCCGCGGCGTCGACCGAGCCCTCGATGCCGGTGATGGAGATGCCCGCGCCGACGCCCGGTCATCGCAAGCGCGCCGCGACGCTGCCGCCGACGGCGCTCGCGCGTCCGCCGACGATGCCGCCTGGCCGGCGCGCGCCGACGATCCCGCCGCTGCCCGGCGTTGGTCAGATGACGCTGCCGCCGCCGTCGAGCGTGCGTCCGCCCGCCGCGATCCCGATGAAGGAAGGCACCGACGGCGTGCTCAAGGTCGAGCCGGACTTCGGTGGCGACACTCCGCCGCGCGCGCCAACTCGCGCCGAGCTGCAGGCGCTGCTCGACTCGCCGCCCGATCCGACGCGCAAGCAGTCGATCGAGGAGCTCGAGCTGGATCGGATGAAGTCGATGCAGCGGCCGAGCGAGCCCGAGCTGTTCCCGCGGCGCGCGCATCCGACGACCGAAGTGCACGAAGAGGACATCGAGGCCGCGATCGAGCTCGCCCCGCAGGCGCGCAAGGGCGCGGTCGGCGTCGCGAAGAAGAAGCCGGAATGAAGAGGCTGCTCGTCGTGCTCGCCGCCTGTGGAGGTGCGCAGCACGCCCCGCCGGCCGCGGATCCGGTGAAGCAGGAGATCGAGCGCGCCGAGGATGCCGAGCGTGCGCGCCAGCACGAGCAGGCGGCCGTGCACTACCGCGCCGCGATCGCGGCCGCCCACACGCCGAAGCAGCAGGCGTGGGCCCACCACGAATTCGCGGAGACGCTCGCGACGTGGGGCCAGCTCGCCGACGCGACGCACGAGCTCGATGCCGCCGCCACCGCGACGCCCGACGACGCGTCGATCTGGCAGGACCTCGGCATCCTGCGCCACAAGCAGGCC
>JAFAOG010000050.1 GCA_019237945.1 Deltaproteobacteria bacterium
CGACCGGCACCGTCATCGCATCGAGGCGGGCCCGCGCCAGCGCGAGCGAGCCGCGATCGTTGCCGCCCGACAGCACGGCGAACATCCGGTCGCGCACGCCGTCGTGCAGCTCGCGCGCGCACTTCGCGACGTCGCCTTCCTTCATCATCGCGAAGCACTCGATCGCGGCGAGCGGCCACGCATCGTCGGTGCAGCGCCCGCGCATCGCATCGAACACGGTCGTATCCGGCGCGCGCACGCCCTTCGTCGCGCGCTCGAGGCCAACGGCGGCATCCGAGCAGCTATGCGCGACGGCGACCGGGCTCGCGATCGGCTCCGACGGCGCCGGCTCGACGGGCGATGGCCGCGCAGCCGGTGTGCTGCACGCAGCGAGGCAGAGGAGGACGGCGAGGCGCACGACGCTGTTCAAAGCATCGCACGTGCCGTTGCGAAAAGAAGCCCGTACGCGTGTCGGCCCCCGGAGGTTGATGATGAGGGTAACGACCGGAGACCGACACGCGCACGGGCGCAGGCGCGCACCGTCTCAGCAAGCGGCGGGCCGACGTCCACGCACGTGACTACGGACACCTACACGCTGCGCAGTGGGACCGCGCGGCCTCACTGCAACCAACTCATGGCATCACCACGCGTCCCGACAGATCGGTGCTCGACGGATCGACGTGCTCGCGCGGCACGATCAGACGCAGGCAGCGCGCCTGGACTTCGACGATGTAACGGTCGCCGGCCGGAATTTCCTCGCCGTCGATCTGCGCCGCCGGGAGCATGTCGCCACGCACGGTCAGCTCCATCCGCGTCCCGCCAACCGGCGGCGCGTGCTCGATCCCGAGCCGCTCGAGGTCATCGACGCCGACCGGATTGTGACGGAACGCACCGAGCAGCTTCGTCGTGAAGTCGCGCCGCCCGGTGACCGGCACGAGCTCGAACTTGCCGTCGTCGCTCTCGCTCTGCGCGTCGAAGATCCACTCGCCGCCGAAGATCTTCGTGTTCTTGATGATCACGTCGAGCAGCGACTCGTAGTGGTGCACGACGCCGTCGATCACCGCATCGAGATCGAACTTGATGTCGACGACGTAGCTCTCCGCGAAGCGCCGCGCGACCGCGCCGAGATAGACGAGCTGGTTGCGATAGATGAGACCCAGCCCGGGAATCCGCCCGACGAGCTCGCGATCGCGATTGCGCGTCGCCAGCGAGGCCGCGCCGAGCCCGACGCTGAACGAATCGAAGAACAGATCGCGGTGCACTTCCTTGAGCCCGCGCTCGATCACGAGCCGACCGACATCGCAGCCGACCGTCCAGCCCTCGGCGACCACGCGCACGTTGCGCTCGAGCGCCGCCGGCCCGGCATACAGCCCGAAGCTCTTGCCCTGGTCGTTCGCGGTGCCGGTCGGCAGCATGCCCATCACGACCTGCTTGCTGTGCGACGACGCGAGCACGCCTTTCGCGACCTCGGCGAACGTGCCATCGCCGCCCATGTAGATCACGACGCGCGCGCCACCGTCATCGATCGCCTCGCGCACGCGGTCGACGGTGGCGCCCTCCGGCTCGGTCGGCACGAAGCGATGCGACACCTGCGCCGCCTCGAGCAACGCGCGCGCGTGGCGGATCCAGTCCGCGGCCTTGCCGCTCTGCGCCGTCGGATTCGCGACGAGCACAGCCGGCTTGCCCTGCATCCATTGCTCGATGCCAAGCGTCATAGCTTCGTGAATGGTACGGTACCGCCACCGATGGTGTCAGAAGAGCACGAGCTGATTCGCCAGACCGTCCGCCAGCTCGCGCAAACCCGCGTCGAGCCGCAGGCGATGGAGCACGACGAGTCCGGCACGCTCAACACGGCGTTGATCCGCGAGCTCGGGTCGATGGGCCTGATCGGCATCACGATCCCCGAGGAGGCAGGCGGCGCCGGCCTCGACGCGACCGCGTCGGTGATCGTCCACGAGGAGCTCGCCTACGCCGACCCGGGCTTCACGCTCGCCTACCTCGCGCACGCGCTGTTGTTCGTCAACAACTTCTACTGGGCCGGCAACCCCGCACAGCACAAGCGCTACCTACCGAAGACGCTGACTGGCGAGTCGATCGGCGCGATGGGCATGACCGAGCCCGCCGTCGGCACCGACGTCCTCGGCATGCAGACGACCGCGCGCAAGACCAGCGACGGCTACATCCTGAACGGCCGCAAGACGTTCATCACGAACGGCCCCGAGGCCGACGTGTTCCTCGTCTACGCCAAGCTCGACGATCGCATCACGACGTTCATCGTCGAGCGCAGCTACCCCGGCTTCTCGACCTCGCCGAAGATCCCCAAGCTCGGCATGCGCGCGTCGACGATGAGCGAGCTGATCTTCGAGGACTGCCGCGTGCCCGCCGACAACGTCGTCGGCACCGAAGGCGGCGGCATCACGAACATGATGCGCAACCTCGAGATCGAGCGCCTCGGCCTCGCCGCGATCTCGCTCGGCATCGCGCGCCGCTGCCTCGACGCGATGGTCCGCTACGCGCAGGAGCGCCGCACGTTCGGCAAGCCGCTCGCCGAGCACGGCCAGATCCAGCGCTACATCGGCGACTCGTTCGCGAAGACCGAGGCGATCCGCGCGCTGACCTACAATGTCGCGGCCTCGGTCGGCCCGAAGCAGCGCAACCGCCTCGGCACCGATGCGGCCAAGCTGTTCGCGTCGAGCGCCGCGAAGGAGGTCGCCGATGCCGCGATCCAGGTGCTCGGCGGTTACGGCTACTGCACCGAGTACCGCGTCGAGCAGTTCTGGCGCGACGCCAAGCTGATCGAGATCGGCGGCGGCACGATCGAGGCGCACCAGAAGAACATCACGCGCGACCTCACGCGCCCGTAGCCGCGCGAAGCTCGCCGATCAATTACTTCGCGGAGCCAGCGGGAAGCGTCGCGGCCGAGCCGGGCGCCACCGGCGGGATCGCGGACGGAGCGCCGTTCTGATCGGCGCCACCCGGCGAAGGAGCCGCGCCGCTGCCGGCCATGCCACCCGCCGCGGGCCCGCCCATACCGGGACCGCCCATGCCTTCGTGACCCGGCGGCATCGCGCCCATGCCCGGACCACCGGCGGCGCCCATCGCCTTCATCATCACCTGCTGCTCGTCGGCGCGCAGCTTCTGCTGCTGGTCCTGCGGCAGCATCTCGCGGCACTTGCGGATCTCCTCGACGGAGCCGGCGCCCTCGTAGCACTTGAGGACGTCGGCGGGCCACTTGTCCTCGGTGCAGCGGTTCGTCATCACCTGCTTCATCGACGCGCCCATCTCGTCCATCAGCTTCACGCGCTCGTCCATCCGCGCCTTCATCTCGGGCGGGAGGGCGGAGCCCTGCGCGGCAAGGCGGTCCTTGCGCGACGAGATCATCTTGTCGACGCTCTTGTTGATCGAGTCGGCGCATTGCGACGTCGAGCTCTTCTTGCAGCCGGCGAACAGCGAGAGCGCGAGCAGGGCAGCGAGCGTGGTCTTCATGCGCGCGAACTTCGCACAAATGAAAAGGGCCCGCGTCGCCGCGAGCCCTCTTAAACCAAGCTAGTCGAGTTGTAAAAACCGTGCGCTGGAATTACCAGCCGCAGACCTGCTTCGCGCTCTGCATGACGGCGTCCGCGCCGGCCTTGCACGCGGTCGCGAGGTTCGCCTTCGCCTCGGCCGGGAGGTTCGCCCAACCCGCCGACGCCTGGTCGTACGCGTTCTTCAGCGCGTCGCGCGCCTGCTGAGGCATCTTGTCGCAAGACGCGAGCTTCTCGATCGCCGCCTTGTAGTCGTTGCACTCGGCCGGGAGGTCACCGCCGCCCGCCGCCGGAGCCGCGCCACCCGCAGGAGCCGCCGAGCCGGCCATGTCGCCGCCCGAGGGCTTGTCCATCGAGCCCATGCCCATCGCCTCGTTCATCGCCTTGTCCATGTTCTTCTTCTGGTCAGGCGTGAGCTTCGCTTCGCACTTCTCCATCTCGTCCATCGTCTTCGCGTCGTCCATGCACTTCAGTGCATCGCCCGACCACTTGTCGTCCTTGCACGACTTCGACATGGCAGCCTTCATCTTCGGCTTCATCTGGTTCGCCATGTCCTCGGCCATCTTCTTCATCTCGGGCGTCATCTTGTCCCCGCCCTCCTTCATCCCTTCCTTCATCTGCTGATCCATCATGCGGTCGACAGCAGAGTTGACGGTCGAATCACAGTCGCCGCCGCCGCCCTTCTTCTTGCAGCCGGCGAACGCAACGAGGGAGAGGGTGGCCACGAACGCGATCGAGATCTTTTTCATGGGCGCACGATCACGCGTCCATAAACGCCGGTCAACTTCGCCTTAGCGGATAACCAGCCGAGATCACGGAAGATTGTAACGACTGTGTTGGATTGTCGCGGTCAGCTTACAAGGTAACGCTCGTACGCACTGAAGTCGTATTCGCGCCCCAGGAAGTCGCGCACGAGATCGGCAGCGTCGCGTGACCCTCCCGGCACGAGGACCTTGTCGCGATACGCGCGCGTGACGTCGGTCGCCATCAACCCGCCACGCTCGAACGGCGTCAGGAGATCTTTCGCGATCACGAGCGACCACTGGTACGTGTAGTACATCGCCGAGTAGCCAACGAGGTGGCCGAAGCTCGCGTGGAACTTCGTGCCGGGCACGTAGCGGAACGGCGTGTAGTGCTTTTGCAGCCGCTGGACCTCGGCGAGCTGATCGAGCTTGTCGGGATCCGCGCGATGGAACGCGAGCGAGATCGCCGCGTAGAAGATCTGCTGCACGGTCGCGGTGCCGAGGCCGAACTTGTCGGCGCGGCGCATCTTCTCGACGAGCTCCTTCGGGATCACCTCGCCGGTCTCGTGATGGCGTGCGAACCGCGCGAGCGTCTCGTGGGTCCACGCCCACTCCTCGAACATCTGCGACGGCGCCTCGACGAAGTCCCACTCGGTCGCGACGCCGCTCTGCGTGATCCACGGCTGATGACCGCCGAGCACGTGATGCATCAGGTGACCGAACTCGTGGAACATCGTGACGACGTCGTCGTGCTCCATCAGCGCCGGCTCGCCCTCGGGGAAGTTGCAGACGAGCACGCCCTCGGGCAGCTGCATGCCGCGCACGCCGTCCTTGAGCGGGAACTGCGCCGCGTGCTTGTACTTGCCCTCGCGCGGATGCATGTCGAGGTAGATGCGGCCGAGCGTGTCGTCCCCGCCGGCCGGAGTGAATCCGTCCCGCTTCATCTTCGGGCCGCGCTTCACGTCGTACGTGAGCACGCTCGGGTGCCACGCCGGCTCGCGGACAGGCACGTACGTGATCTCGTAGATCTCGCTCGTGATCTCGAGCAGGCCCTGGAGCACGCGCTGGTACGGGAAGTACTGGCGCACCTCGCTGGCATCGACCTCGTAGCGCTGCTTCTTGACGAGGTTCTCGAGATAGACCTTCTGCCAGTCGGTCACTTCCTTCGCCGCCGGGTCGGTCTTCTGCAGCTGGCGCAGCAGCTCGGCGTAGTCTTCCTGGGCGCGCGGCGCGGCGAGCTTCCAGACTTTTTCGAGGAACTCCGAGGCGCGCTCCCCCGAGCCGATCATCTTGTCGGCCGTGATGTAGTCGGCCCAGTTCGCGTAGCCGAGCAGCGTCGACTTCTCGCGGCGCAGCTTGAGGATGTCGTGGAGCACGCCCTCGTTCGCCTGATCGCCACGGCTGCGGAACTTGATGTAGAGGTCCTTGCGGAGCTGATCGTCCTCCGCGTAGGTCATGAACGGGTTGTAGTCGGGGTAGTCGGTCGTGATGCGGATCGGATCGCCGGCGTGGGACTCGATGAAATCCGACGGCAGACCGGCGAGCCGCTTCTTGTCCTTCACCTCGACGGCGCGGACGTCCTCCGAGATGTTCTTCGAGAACACCTGGCCAAGGCGCGTCAGCTCCTCGTCGATCTGCTTGAGCCGGTCGCGAACCTCGGGCGGCTGATCGACGCCGGCGCGCCGGTAGTCGCGCAGCGTGTGCTCGACGAACCGCTTGGTCTGCGCATCGGCCTTCGTGATGTCGACGGCGGCGAGTGCGTCGTACATCTCGCGATCGAGCGCGAGGTCGGAGTAGAAGCGCGACACTTCCTGCTCGCACTCGCGCGCCGCATCGCGGATCGCCTCCTCGGGATGGACCTCGCTCATCAGGCCGGCGAGCGCGTTCGTGGAGCTCGCGGCGACGAGCAGCTCGTTGTACGGGCGGAGCGTGCCTTCGATCGTGCGCGCCTTCGCGGCGATCACTTTGGGGCGGAGCGCCTTCGCGCGCTCGAGGCCGGCGAGACACTCCTCGGTGAACCGCTTCGTCTCCTTCTTCACGCGAGTCGATGGTACATCATCCGCGTGATTCCGCCGCTCGCCGATGCGCTGCCGCTCGTCCCCACCGGTCCGCGGTGGCTCGAGGTCGCGCTCGCCGATCTCGATGCGGTCCACGCCGACCACCTGCACTGCGAGCGCAAGGCGGCCCAGTCGGCGCTATCGCTGATTCGCAGCTATCCCGAGCGCGCGGACCTCGTGCGCGAGATGGCGCGACTGGCGCACGACGAGACGCGCCACGTGATCCAGGTCTCGCGACTGATGCAGAAGCGCGAGCAGCCGGCGGCGTATGACTTCGGTGACGACTACGCGGCCGCGCTCCGCGAGCACATCCGCAAGGGCGAGCCCGCGCGCCTGCTCGACCGGCTGCTCGTGTTTGCCGTGATCGAAGGGCGCAGCGCGGAGCGGCTCGGTTTGCTGGCCGGTGCGCTCGAGGATCCCGATGCGGCGGCGCTCTACGCGAGCCTCGCAGACGCCGAGGTCCGCCACTGCGACATCTTTCTGTCGCTGGCGCGCGATGCGTCACCCGATACGTGGCGTGCGCGCGCCGAGGAGCTTGCGGCCGTCGAGGCGGGCATCCTCCGCGACCGCACGATCGTCGCGCGCATTCACTGAGTACGATCACGTCGCGCGCATTGACTGATACGATTCCCGTCGGTGGCGGCACCGGCGCTCGACTTCTCGCACGAACGTCTGGTTGGTCGGTTCGAGCTGATCCGCGAGATCGCACGCGGAGGCATGGGCCAGGTGTTTCTGGCGCGCGACACGAAGCTCGGGCGCAAGGTCGCGATCAAGTTCCTGTTGAAGCACGACCCGGAGTTCGGACAGCGCTTCCTCGTCGAGGCGCGCGCGACCGCTCGCTGCACGCACGAGAACATCGTCACGATCTTCGAGGTCGGCGAGCACGACGGCTTGCCGTTCATGGTGCTCGAGTATCTCGAGGGAAAGCCGCTCTCCGGGGTGCTCGAGGGCAAGCCGGGCGTGCGCGCGTTCGTCGAGCTGATGGTGCCGGTCGCGCGGGCGCTCGAACGTGCCCACGAGCACGGCATCGTGCATCGCGACCTCAAGCCGTCGAACATCTTCGTCACGGATCGCGGCCAGGTGAAGGTGCTGGATTTCGGCGTCGCGCGGCTGATCGACAAGCACGAGACCGCGCAGATGGCCGCCGTGACGCTCGATCCGATCGACGCGACGTCGACGTTCACCGGGAGCAACTCGCTCGTCGGCACGCTTCCCTATATGTCGCCCGAGCAGTGGGGCGCCGGCGAGGTCGACGCGCTCAGCGACATCTGGGCGTTCGGCATCATGTTCTGGCGTGCGCTGACCGGCGTGCATCCGGCCGGCACGATGGCCGCCGACAAGCTCCAGGCGAGGCTCTGCGATCTCGACACGCCGCTGCCGAGCATCGGCTCGCGCGATCCGACGCTGCCGCGCGCACTCGTCGCGATCGTCGACCGCTGCCTCGAGAAGCGAAAGGCGCAGCGCTACCAGAGCGCGAGCGACGTGCTCGGCGATCTGATGGCGTTCTTGCAGCCGCGCGCCGACCGCACGACGGGCGAGACGTGTCCGTATCGCGGGCTCGCCGCGTTCGGCGAGGAGGACGCGAAGTTCTTCTTCGGCCGCACCAGTGACATCCGGTGCGCGCTCGCGCAGCTCGAGGCGTGGCCGCTGCTCGCGGTCGTGGGCCCGAGTGGCGTCGGCAAGTCATCGTTCGTGCACGCCGGTCTGATCCCGGCGGTGCGCGCGAGCGGCGGCGCGTGGGACGTGCGCGTGCTGCGGCCGGGGCGCGTGCCGATCCATCGCCTCGCCGGCGTGCTCGATGACGGCGAGGATCTCGTCGGCAAGCTCGTCGAGTCGCCCGGGCTGTTCGGCGATCGGCTGCGGCAGGAGGCGATGCGCAAGGACACGCGCGTGCTCGTTGTCGTCGATCAGCTCGAGGAGCTGTTCACGCTGTGCGACAGCGACGAGCTGCGGCGCCTGTTCCTCGCAGCGCTGCTCGGCTCGGCCGACGATCCATCGTCGCCGGTGCGCGTCGTGCTATCGATGCGCGCGGACTTTCTCGATCGGCTCGCCGGGCACAAGCAGTTCCTCGCCGAGCTGTCGCGCGGGCTGTACTTCCTGAGCGCGCCCGATCACGAGAACCTGCGCGAGACGCTCGAGCGGCCCGCCGAGCTCGCCGGCTACGCGTTCGAGCATCCGTCGATCGTCGAGGACATGATGCAGGCCGCGACGAGCAAGGGCGCGCTGCCGCTGCTGTCGTTCGCGGCGACGCGGCTCTGGGACGCGCGCGATCGGCAGGCGCGGCTGTTCACGGTCGCCGCATATCAGCAGATGGGCGGTGTCGGCGGCGCGTTCGCGCGGCATGCCGATCAGGTCGCGGCCGCGCTGCCGCCGCAGAGCCAGCCGCTGCTGCGCGCGATCCTGACGCGGCTGGTGACGCCCGAGGGCACGCGCGCGGTCGTCGATCGCGGCGAGCTTCTGGGGCTCGGCGACGGCGCCGATGCCGTGATCGATCACCTCGTGCGCGCGCGCCTGATCCAGGTCCACACCGACGCGCAGGGCACGACGGTCGAGATCGTGCACGAGATGCTGATCACCGAGTGGCCGATGCTCGCGCGCTGGCTGCAGGACAGCCAGGCAATGCGCGGCTTCACGCACGAGCTGCGGCAGGCGGCGAAGCAGTGGGCGGCGCGCGGGCGGTCGCGCGATCTCGTGTGGCGAGGGGCGACGGCACAGGAGGCGCTCGCCAATGCGTCGCGGCACGCGCTGGATCTGTCGGTGATCGAGCGCGAGTTCCTGGCGGCGGTGCGCAGCGAGGCGTCGCGCGCGCGGCGGCGGCAGGTCGCGGTGTTCGCGACGATCTTCAGCGTGCTCGGTCTCGTGATCGCCGGTGGCGCGATCGCGTTCGTGCGGGTCCGCGCCGCCGAGATCCAGGCCAAAGACACGGCCGACGCGGCCGCTCACGCGCTGAAGCAGGCGCAGGCGTCGCTGGCGGCGGAACAGGCCGCGCAGCGCCAGAAGACCGAGGCCGAGAAGCAGGCCGAGCTCGCGCGACAGAAGAGCGAGGAGGCGCAGCAGCTCGCGTCGGAGGCGACGCACGCCGAGTCGATGACGAAGGAAGAGCTTGCGAAGAAGAACGCCGAGCTCAACGCGGCGCTGTCCGCGGCGCGCGAGCAACAGAAGCGCGCGGAGGCGGCGGCCGAGCTTGCGAAGAAGGCGAGCGACGAGGCGAAGGCGGCGAAGACGCAGGCCGAGGCCCTCGCGGCGAAGGAGCACGCGGAGCTGCTCAAGGCGCAGGCGCGCATGAAGGACATCGATAGCGGGGACCTACGAAAATGAACCGGATCACGCTCGCGCTCGTGTTCGTGCTCGCGACGACATCCGCTTACGCCGACGACGTGCCGTGGGCGAAGGGCGTCTCCGATGCGGCGCAGGCGCAGGCGAACGAGCTCTACGCGCAGGGCAACGACCTGTTCGCGCATCAGGACAACGCGGGCGCGCTCGCGAAGTACCAGGCCGCGATCGCGCTGTGGGATCACCCGCGCATTCGCTTCAACATGGCGGTGACGCTGATCCGTCTCGATCGGATCGTCGAGGCCGCCGACTCGCTCGACGCCGCGTTGAAGTACGGCGACAAGCCGTTCTCGCCGGACCTCTACCAGCGCGTGCTCGACGATCAACAGCTCGTGCGCGGGCGCGTCGGCGAGCTCGAGGTCAGCTGCTCGCAACCCGATGTGCACCTGCTCCTCGACGGCAAGCCGCTCGCGACCTGCCCCGCCACCCAGAAGCAGCGCGTGCTCGCCGGAGAGCACCTGTTGCTCGCCGAGAAGAAGGACTTCATGACCGTGTCGCGGCGCGTGATCGTCGTCGGCGGCAAGACCGCGACCGAGGACGTCTCGCTCGTGCCGATCGAGAGCGCGGTGATCCTCAAGTACCGCTATCCGCGCTGGATGCCGTACACGGTCGCGGGCACCGGCGCCGCGATCGCGCTCGGCGGCCTGGGCTTCTACTTCGCGGGCCGGAGCCAGATGGACAGGTTCGAGGCCGAGTTCGCGATGCAGTGCATGAACGGCTGCACGCTCGCGAGCCAGCCGCTGCTCGCCGACGAACGGTCGAGCGCGAAGCTCAAGGGCGACATCGGCATCGGCATGATGGTCGGCGGCGGCGCGATCGCGATCGCGGGCGTGGCGCTCGCCGTGATCAACAGCAAGGCGGAGCGCATCCTGCCGAGCGTCGAGACGGTGCCGACGCACGGCGGCGCGATCACGCGTGTCGGGTGGCGGTTCTAGGATTCCGGTGGCCGGAGCTGCGACAGCGGCGGCATCGCGGCGAGCTCGCGCCACTTCGCGGCGACGACGAGCACGACGATCACCGCGATCGCACCGCCGCCGACGATCGCGGGCACCGTCCCCACCAGCCCTGCCGCCGCCCCGCTCTCGGCCGCACCGAGCTCGTTCGACATGCCGATGAACACGTAGTGCACCGCGCTGACGCGGCCGCGGATCGCATCGGGCACGACCATCTGCTCGAGCGTCAGCCGGATCACGACCGAGATGTTGTCGAGCGCGCCGCACAGCACGAGCAGCACGACGCTCAGCGGAAACGACGTCGACAGCCCGAACCCCATCGTCGCGAGCCCGAACAGCGCGACGACGATCAGCAGCACGCGCCCCGGCCGCTTCCACGGCGGAATCCGCCCGCCGCCGACCGCCATCAGCACCGCGCCCGCCGACTGCGCCGCGCGCAGCACGCCGTACCCGAACGGCCCGACGTGCAACACATCGCTCGCGACCGCCGGCAGCAGCGCGGTGACGCCCGCGAACAGCACGGCGAACATGTCGAGCGTCAGCGCGGGCAGCAGCAGCGGCGAGCGAAAGATGAACCGCAACCCGACGCGCCAGTCCTTGCGCGCACTCGCACCCGCGACCGCCGTCGCCTGCGCGACCCGCGGATTCGGCAACGCGCGATACAGCGCTCCGCTCGCGAGCCCGGTCAGCGCGACGGCCGCATACACGTACGACGGCGCGACCCACGTCAGCGCAAGCCCGGCGAGCGCCGGCCCCGTGATCGCGGCAAGCTCCTGCAGGCTCGCGCCGATCCGGTTGACGCGTTCGAGCTCGCCGCGCTGGATGATCAGCGGGATCAACGACGAGCTCGCGGGCGCGTGCACGCTCGTCACGCAGCCCTGCACGAGCAGCAGCGCGAGGTACATCCACACGGGAAGCCCGAAGAACGAGCAGCTCGCGAGCCCGAGCCCGATGAGCCCCGTGATCGTCGCGGCGAGCGTCGTCAGCGTGCGCCGATCGACCCGGTCGGCGAGCGAGCCGCTCCACACGAACAGCAAGATCACCGGCACGACCTGCACGAGGCCGACGGCGCCGATCACGTACGCGTCGTGCGTGCGCTCGTACAGCTCGTAGAGCACGGTCGCGCTGATGACGGCGCGCCCGAACGTGTTGAGGGACCGCGCACCGATGAGACGCGCGATCGGAGACTGCTCGGGCACGACGCTTGTGATGCTACACCGGCTATGCTCGTTGCGTGGAGCGGCCCGTGCTCGCGCGAAGATTGCGGAGGATCGTTCACCTCGTGCTCGCGCTGTGCGCGGTCATCGTGGTGCTCGCGATGCTTCCAGGACGCCGCGTCTATAGCGACGCGAACAATTGCTTCGGGAACGGCCTCGCGAGTCTCGGGATGACCGAGTCGCGGGAGCACCACTGCGAGCCGAGCTACACGAAGCTCGAGCGCACCGAACCCGCCGGAGGCTGGCCGGCGATCGTCATCGCGTGTGCCGTCGCACTTGCCGCGGGCATCCTCTACCGCAAGCCGAAGCGCTCGACCGCGCTGCTGTTCTGGCTGTGGTCCGCGCTAACCACGGGCATTGCGTTCGCGTTGACGATCGACTTCGATTTCTTCGATCAC
>JAFAOG010000066.1 GCA_019237945.1 Deltaproteobacteria bacterium
AGTGGCCGTCGTAGAAGCACGCGTCGCCGGTGTGCGCGGTGCCCGGCGCGGTCGCCGCGATGTACGGATCGACGAAGTCGCTGCGCGCGAGATCGATGCGCGCGTAGATCGCGTGGTCGCTGCACGCCGCGTCGCCGTGGCTGACGACCGCGGTCACCGCATCGGGCGTGATCAGCATCGGCCCACCGGAGTCGCCGCTGCACGGCTGCGACGGATCGGCCATCGTCGTCAGCTCGGTCGCGCCGACGTCGGAGATCTGCGCGGTGCCGATGCGCTTGGTGCCGGCGCCCGACCCCGCGCCCGTCGTGCCGAAGCCGACCGTCGAGAACGTCGTACCGACGAGCGACGCATCGATCGTGCGCGCATCGAGCGCGAGCGGCGCGACCGGAAGCGGATCGCGAAACGTGAACATCGCGACGTCATTCGCGAACGTGCTCGGCACGAAGGCCGGGTGCTGGCGCGCGTCGGAGATCGGCGTCAATCCGCCGCTCGCGGTCGTCCTGCCGAGCAACACGCGCAGCGTGCGCGCGGGCGGGCCGCCGAAGCAGTGCGCCGCGGTGATGCCGGTATGCGGTCCGATCGCGCTCGCCGTGCACAGCACCGCGCCGTTCTGATCGACGATCGCCGCAACGGCCTCGTCGCCGGGGTCATCGGACCCGTTCGTCACGGCCTGCGTCGCGGTCGCGACGGGCTGCGCGGCACAGCCGGCAACGAGGAGCCACGCGAGGCGCATGGCTCCAGCGTACGCGAGTTACTTCTTCTCGTCTGCCGGAGCGGCCGGAGCGGCGGGAGCCGCCGGAGCCGGGGCCGCCGGGGCCGCCGCCTCGGGCAGCTTCAGCTCGACGCGCGCGTTCTTCTTGCGCGCGGCCGCGAGCGCGGCGCCCTTGAGCGCCGACGGCTCCTCGACCGGCTTGCTCGCGCCGTAGCCTGTCGCCGTCAGCTGGCCGTCGGCGACGCCCTTCTTGACGAGGTACGCCTTGACCGCGTCGGCGCGTGCCTGCGAGAGCGCGTTGTTGTCGGTGAACTTGCCCTTGGGCGCGATGTCGTCGGTGTGCGCGGCGATCTCGACCTTCACGTCCTTCGCGTCGGTGAGCGCCTTCGCGATCTTGTCGAGCGCGGCCGTCGAGCCCGCGAAGTCGGCGCTGTTCGCCTTGAAGTTGATCGCGATCGGGCCGAGCACGCCGGTCACCGCAGCGGGCAGCTCGTCGGGGCAGCCGTCGTCATCCTGGAAGCCGTTCTTCGTCTCGGGCTGGTCGGGGCACTTGTCGGCCGCGTCGGGGATGCCGTCGTTGTCGTTGTCGGGGTCCGGGCAGCCGTCGTCGTCCTGGAAGTTGTCCTTGTCCTCGGCCTCGTTCGGGCACTTGTCGGCGGCGTCGGGGATGCCGTCACCGTCGTTGTCGGGATCGGGGCAGCCGTCGTCGTCCTGGAAGCCGTCCTTGTCCTCGGCCTCCTTGGGGCACTTGTCCTGGACCCCGACGATGCCGTCGTGATCCTCGTCGGTGCCGCCCGCGACCTTGTTCTCCTCGAGCTTCTTCTCTTCGTGCTTCTTGTGCTCGACGCGGCCGAACTCGCGATAGAGGCCGGTCAGGATCTCGAGCTCCGGGGCGATGCCGCCGCCGAGCTTGGGATCGGCGACCGCGCGCACATCGACGCGAACGCCCCACGCGCCGGCGGCCTGGTACTTCGCGCCGATTCCGACGTAGCCGATGAACTTGGAGTCCTTCTTGAGGACCTGCTCCTGCTGCGACGACACGATCTGGACGATGCCGCCGCCCGCCTCGAAGAACGGGATCAGCGCCTTGTCGGCGAGCTTCGGCGGGAGCTGGTAGATGACCTGCGCGCGGTACGTGACGTCCCACACGTCGAACGTCATCGAGCGCGGCTCCGTCGGGATCACGCCGCCCTCGACCTCGATGCCGATGTTGTTCTTGAGGATGAAGCCGAGCCGAGCGCCGAAGAACGCCGAGTTCTTCTCCGTCGTCGGCATGATCGTCGGCTGGTTTGTCACCGCGCCCAGCGAGCTTTCGTCGCTGAACTGATGGAAGCCGGCGATGCCGCCGACCTCGACGTTCGCGCTGGCCGTCGTGGAGACGGCGAGCAGGGCTCCCAGGGACACCGCGATGCGCTTCATCGCCGGGGGTTTTCCATTGGGAAGTGCTGGACGCGCAAGTGAAATCCTCAGGTTTCTGAGGCCGCGACGCGGCAAGATGGCGCGATCAGGGCGCCAGGGGGCGGGAACACCCGTTGCAAACCTGCGCCGGCGTGCAGGTCAAACGGCTCCGTTCCGTCCTCCGCGAGGTCGTGATCGCCAGCATGGCGGCCGGCGGCTGCGCGGGAAACCCGCTCGGGGGCAGCGGCCCCGATCAGTGTGTCGACCACAAGTCGGCCACGCTGACGCGCTCCGATCCGAACGCGAACGCATCGCTCCAGCTCAAGATCGAGAGCTGCCGGGTCGATGTCGACGCGTGTATCACGCTGTGCTCGCAGATCATGAACGACGCGCAGCTGTCGGGTGATCTGAAGAAGTGCGATGTCGCGTTCGGAGGCGGCGACGTCAACGTCACCGTCGCCTACGACGTCTTTCGCGACGGCGCCCCGTGCGGCTCGATCGGCCGCCGGCCCGAGGGTCTGGTCGCGCCGCGACGGACGCCCGCCGAGACCGCGCTCGGCGCGTGGTTCGCGAACACGGCGTGGCTCGAGGCGTCGTCGATCTGTGCGTTCCTGCAGCTCGCGAAGGAGCTGCGCGAGCACGGGGCTCCGCGGGCGCTGGTCCGGCTCGCCGATGCGTCGGCGCGCGACGAGGTCCGCCACGCGGCGCTGATGAGCAAGCTCGCACGGCGGTTCGGCGGAGAGCCGCCGGCCGTCGAGGTCACGCCGCCGCGCGATCGTTCGCTCGAGGCGCTCGCGATCGAGAACGCCGTCGAGGGCTGCGTCCGCGAGACGTGGGGCGCGGTCGTCGCGCTGTGGCAGTCGCAGCGGGCGCCGGATGCGGAGATGCGCGCGGCATTCGCGCTGATCGCGCGCGATGAAGTTCGCCATGCCGCGCTCGGCTGGGCGATCGATCGGTGGGCGATGGGCCGCCTCGATCACGGCGCGCAGGTTCGCGTCGCACTCGCCCGCGAGGCCGCCGTCAAGGCGCTCGCCGACGAGCGTCCCGAGGAGCTGCCCGCGATCGGGCTCCCCGGAATCGCGGAGGCGCGCCGCCTGCACGCGCAGACGTACAGCTCGCTCTGGAACGGAGGTCTGTCGTGAACAAGCTCTCGTTGCTACTGCTCGCCGCGTGCTCGTCGTCGACGCCGCCGTCCCCGAACCCGCCGCCGCCGTGGGGCGTGCCGATCAGCGGCGGCAACATGATCGTCGCGCGCGGCGGAGGCCATGCGTGGATCGCGGACGCCGATCGCGATCGCGTGATGTCGGTCGACCTCGTCACCGGCAAGACGGCCGAGGTCGCGCTCGCGACAGGCGACGAGCCCGGGCGGCTCGCCGAGGACAGCGCGGGGCGCATTCACGTCGCGCTGCGCCGCGGAGGCGCGGTCGTCACGCTCGACGATCAGCTGCACATCGTCGCGCGCCGTCTCGTGTGCGCGGAGCCGCGCGGCATCGCGGCCGACGGCGACAACCTGTACGTCGCGTGCAGCGGCGGCGAGCTCGTCACGCTGCCGGCCGCCGGCGGCGATCCGACGCGCGTGCTCCGTCTCGATCGCGATCTTCGCGACGTGGTGATCGTCAATGGCCAGCTCTACGTCACGCGGTTCCGCACCGCGGAGCTCCTCGCGGTCGACGCCGGCGGCGCCGTCACCTCGCGCGTCGCGCCGCCCATCGTCACGCGCTTCACGTTCGATAGCGGCGGCGAGCTCGGCAGCGGCAATGGCAGCGGCACGCCGGTTCCCGCGAATCCCGAGGTCGCATGGCGCACGATCGCGCTGCGCGACGGCTCGATCCTGATGACGCACCAGCGCGCGCTCGGCACGATCCTGCACACGACACCCGGCGGGTACGGCGGCCAGTGCGGCGGCGGTCCCGTCGAGGACGCGCTGACGATCGTGCGGCCGGGGCAGGCGCCGTTCGCCGCGCTGTCGCCGCTCTCCGGTGCGTTGCCGGTCGATGCGGCGCTCTCGCCCGACGGCACGCTCGTCGCAGTCGTGCTCGCCGGCGCGGGCATCGTCGAGGAGGTCCCGGTCGCGAACCTCGGCCAGCCCGACGACGATCCGTGCCACGGCAAGCAAGGCCTCGCGCAGCGCGTGATCGGCGACGACCTCGGCGCGCCGACCTCCGCCGCGTACACGCCCGATGGCGCGCTCGTCGTCTACTACCCCGAGCTGCCGGCGCTCGCCGTGCACGGTGCGGCGACGACGATCTACACGCTGCCCGGCGACTTCGGCTACGACAGCGGCCGCCACCTGTTCCACGAGCAGACCGGCGCGGGTCTCGCGTGCGCGTCGTGTCATCCCGAGGCGCGCGACGACGGCCAGACCTGGCAGTTCGACAGCGAGGGCAAGCGCCGCACGCAGAGCGTCGCGGGGCGCATCCTCGATCGCGGGCCGTATCACTGGAGCGGCGATATGGTGGACTTGCCGACGTTAATGGACCAGGTGTTCAGCGAGCGCATGGGTGGCCCGGCCGTCACGCGCAGCCAGCACCTGTCGCTCGGCCCGTGGCTCGATCGCATCCCGGCGCCGCAGCCGCCTTCACCCGTCGATCAGGCCGCGATCGATCGCGGGCGCGCCCTGTTCCAGTCGGCGGACGCGGGGTGCGGCACGTGCCACACCGGCCCGTTGTTCACGAATCACGCGCTCGCCGATGTCGGGACCGGCGGCACGTTCAAGGTGCCCTCGCTGCTCGGGGTCGGCGCGCGGCTGCCGCTGCTCCACGATGGCTGCGCGACGACGCTCGCCGATCGCTTCGGTGCGACGTGCGGCGGGGGCGACAAGCACGGTCACACGTCGCAGCTCACGACGGCCCAGATTGCGGATCTCGTGGCGTACCTGGACTCGATCTGACGCGCTCGATCGCGGTCCGCACGTCCTTCTCCGTGAACGGCTTCTGCAGCCGCGGCCGGTTCGAGCTCGCGAGGAACTCGCGCGCCTGCTGCGTGAACGCACCGCCGGTCATGAACACGATGCGCGCGCGGTCGGCGGGCGACATCATGTCGTACAGCTCGATCCCGCTGACCTCCGGCATCATCAGATCGCACAGGATGACGTCGAACTCTTCGCCGGCGGAGATCCGCTCGAGCGCCTCGCGCGCACGCGTCACGGTCACGACCTCGTGATCATCGGAGAGCAACAGCGCGATCACGCGGCCGATCGAAGGCTCGTCATCGACGAGGAGGATGCGTCCGCCCGGCGCCGGCGCGGCCTGGGCTGGCATCGGGGACGTCCGGCGCGAGCGGGATGCGGCGGCCGGCAGCACGACCCGGAACGTCGTGCCGACGCCAGGCGTGCTCGTCACCGAGATCTCGCCATGCATCGCGGTGACGATCTGCTGGCTGATCGCGAGGCCGAGGCCCATGCCGACACCGGCGGCCTTCGTCGTGAAGAACGGATCGAAGATGCGATGGATGATCGACGCCGGGATGCCGGCGCCGGTGTCCTCGATCTCGACGACGACCCGCTCGCCGTCGACATCCGCGCGCAACCGGATCTCGTTGTTCGGGCTGCGCGTCTCGGGCATCGCCTGCGCGGCGTTGACGAGCAGGTTGATGAACACCTGCGCGAGCCGCGACGCGTGCGCCTGGACGTGAGGGAGCGCCGGTCCATAGCGCTCGACGATCCGCGCGCGATGGCGGATCTCGGCATTCGCGATCTTGATCGCCGACGCGAGCACCTGCGTGACGTCGACGGGTCCGAGCGGCTCGTCCTCCGGGCGCGCGAGCGCGCGAAGCTCGCGCACGATCGCGCTGACGCGGTCGACGCCCTCGCGCGCTTCGTGGACGAGCGTCGTCAGCTCGTGCTTCGACACGCGCGTCGGCTCGCCAGCGAGCAGCTTCGGCACGTCGTGGGCGAGGATCTCGAGGTTCGAGGTGACGTATGCGAGCGGGTTGTTGATCTCGTGCGCGACGCCCGCCGCCAGCGTGCCGACGGTGACCATGCGATCGGCGACCGCGGCCCGCGTGAACATCTCGTGGCGCTCGGTCACGTCGCGAACGAACACGACATTGCACGGCGAGCCGTCGAAGTCGATGCGCACGCCGTTCGCGTTGATCGTGATGACGCGGCCGTCGCGCCGCACCATGTGCGACTCGTGCGGCTCGTTCTGCCCGTGCTGCGCGACATCGAGCTGGCGGGCGCGAACCCACGCGCGCTCGTCGGGGTGCACGAAGTCGAGCACCGGCCGGCCGACCAGTTGCGCGGCGACGTCGTATCCGAGCATCGCGGCCGCGGCGTCGTTCGCGTAGATGCAGTTGCCATCGCGATGCACGAACGTCGCGACCGGTGATCGTTCGAACAGCGCGCGGAAGCTCTCCTCCGAGCGGCGCAGCGCTTCCTGCGCGGTGTAGCGCTCGGTGATGTCGCGGTAGTTCGTCACGTACGCGCGCACGGCGGGGTCATGGGTCAGGTTCGTCGTCGACGATTCGATCCACAACCAGCGTCCGTCGCGATGCCGCACCCGCGCGACGTTGAGCCTCGTCTCGCCGATCTTCGGTGCTTCGTAGTGCGCGGCATCATCGGGATGCGCACGCGTCGCCGACGACGTCCCGATGACCTCGCTCGCCGGATATCCGAGGATGCGCTCCGCCGCCGGGCTGACGTACTCGACGATCCAGTTCTCGTTCGTCATCGCGATCGCCTCGGCGGAGTGCTCGATCAGCAGGCGGAACCGCCGCTCCACGTCGTCGATGCCGGTGACGTTCGTCGCGACGGTCAGCCCGATCTCGCGCCCGCGATAGGTCAGCTGCGTGATCTCGAGATGCACCTCGATGAGCTCGCCGCTCTTCTTCCAGTGCCGGCCGACGCGCCCGAACGTCGTCCCCGACTTCGATGCGGCGAAGGACGCCTCGAACACGGCTCGCTCGCTCGGCGGCCGCACATCCGAGAGCGTCATCTTCAGCATCTCGTCGCGCGTCCACCCGTACAGCGCGCACGCGGCGTCGTTGACGTGCAGGAATGCACGCGTCTCGCGATCGAACACCCACATTGGCCTCGGGTTGGCCTGGAACAGCAACCCGCTCAGCTCCGCGTCCATTTCCCCCCGGCCCGAGCCTCGCACAGAACGGGGGCGCGGTGCGCAGCTAACGACTACCGCTTCGGAGCGGCGTGGAGCTTCTCCTCCACGAGGATGTCCGCGACCTTGTAGGTCGGCGCGCTGAGCTTCTTGCTGCGCTCGAAGATCTCCCACATCGTGTCGAAGATCTTCATCGTGCGCTCGCGCGAGACGTTCGCGTCGTAGCCCTTCACTTCCTGCGCGACGTTGACGAGGCCGCCCGCGTTGATCGCGTAGTCGGGCGCGTAGAGGATGCCGCGCGCGTGGAGGTCGTCGCCGTGGCGCGGCTCCGCGAGCTGGTTGTTCGCGGCGCCCGCGACGATGCGCGCGTGCAGGTGCGGGATCGTGTCGTCGTTGAGGCCGGCGCCGAGCGCGCACGGAGCGAACACGTCGCAGTGGACCTTCGCGACGTCGTTGATGTCGACGACCGATGCGCCGAACTCGCGCTGCGCGCGCTCGGCCTTGAGCTTGTCGACATCGGCGACCGTGAGCTTGGCGCCCGTGGAGTGGAGCTCCTTGCACAGGTAGTAGCCGACATGGCCGACGCCCTGGACCGCGACGTGGACGCCCTCGAGCGAGTTGCGGCCGAGCTTGAACTCCACGGCCGCCTCGATACCGCGGCGCACGCCGAGCGCGGTGAACGGCGACGGATCTCCCGAGCCACCGTGCGACGGATCGATGCCCGTCACGTGCTTGGTCTGCGTGCGGAT
>JAFAOG010000173.1 GCA_019237945.1 Deltaproteobacteria bacterium
CATCGGCGGCGGTGAAGGCATCGCTCTCCTCGTGGAACGCCCGTGAACGTCACGAAGATCGGTGTGGTCGGTGCCGGGCAGATGGGCCTCGGCATCGCGCAGGTCGCGGCGCAGTCGGGGATCGACGTCAAGATCGTCGACGCCGCGCCCGACTTCGCGCAGATGGGCATCGGCAAGCTGAAGAAGACGCTCGACCGTCTCGTCGAGCGCGGCAAGCTCGAGGCGGGGTCGCGCGATCAGACGATGGCGCGCCTCAAGGCCGTGCAGGAGCATCGCGACCTCGGCGATTGCGACGTGATCATCGAGGCCGCGCCCGAGAAGGAAGACCTCAAGGTCGCGATCTTCAAGTCGCTCGGCAGCGTGTGTCGCGACGATGCGATCCTCGCGTCGAACACGTCGTCGATCTCGATCACGAAGCTCGGCACTGCCTCGGCGCGGCCCGATCGCGTCATCGGCATGCACTTCATGAATCCGGTGCCGCTGATGAAGCTCGTCGAGATCGTTCGCGGTCTGCCGACGAGCGACGCGACGGCCGAGACGGTCACCGAGCTCGCGAAGCGCCTCGGCAAGACGGTGGTCGGCGCGCGCGACATCCCGGGCTTCATCGTCAACCGCATGCTCATTCCGCTGCTCAACGAGGCTTGCTACGGGCTTTACGAGGGCCTCGGCACCGCGGCGGACATCGATACCGGCGTCAAGCTCGGCCTCAACCATCCGATGGGCCCGCTCGAGCTCGCGGATCTGATCGGCCTCGACACCTGCCTCGCGATTGCCGAGGTGCTGCACCGCGAGCTCGGCGATGACAAGTACCGGCCGTGCCCGCTGCTCCGCCAGTACGTCGCGGCCGGCTGGCTCGGTCGCAAGACGCTGCGCGGGTTCTACGAGTACGACGCGCAGGGAGCGAAGAAATCATGAACTTCGAGACGATCAAGATCGGCGTCGACGGGCCCCTGGCGGTCGTGATCATCAACCGCGAGCCGCAGCTCAACGCGCTGTCGGGCACGGTGATGCGCGAGCTGACGGCCGCGGCCGAGATGCTCGACGGCGACGACAACGTGCGCGTCATCGCGCTCACCGGCGCGGGCGAGAAGGCGTTCGTCGCGGGCGCCGACATCTCCGAGATGCAGTCGCTCGAGCCCGCGCAGGCGCAGGCGTTCGCGGAGCAGGGCGGCCGGCTCGGCACCGCGATCGAGCGCAGCAGCAAGCCGTGGATCGCGGCCGTCAACGGCTTCGCGCTCGGCGGCGGTTGCGAGGTCGCGCTGTGCTGCGACTTCATCTACGCCGCGGAGAACGCGAAGTTTGGCCAGCCCGAGGTGAAGCTCGGCGTGATTCCCGGTTTCGGCGGGACGCAGCGGCTCGCGCGGCGCGTCGGCATCGCGAAGGCCAAGGAGCTGTGCTTCACCGGCGACATGATCAACGCGCAGGAAGCGCTGCGGATCGGCCTGGCCGATGCGGTGTTCCCGGCGACCGAGCTGAGCGCGAAGGTCAAGGAGCTCGCCGGGCGCATCGCCGCGAACGGTCCGCTCGCGGTCGCCGCCTGCAAGCGGATCATCGACCAGGGCCAGTCGATGTCGCTCGACGAGGCGCTCGCGCTCGAGCAGCGCACGTTCGGCCAGATGTTCGCGACGACGGATCAGCGCGAAGGCATGTCGGCGTTTCTCGCCAAGCCGCGGCGCGCCGCGCAGTTCAAGGGGCAGTAGATGGATTTCCAGCCGACCGAAGATCAGCTCGCCGTCCTCAACACCGCGCGCGAGTTCGCGCAGAGCGAAGTGCTGCCGAAGGCGGCCGAGATCGATCGCGAGCATCGCCACCCGGCGGAGCTCGTCAAGCGGATGGCCGAGCTCGGCTTCCTCGGCATCGCGGTGCCCGAGCAGTGGGGCGGCTCCGGCCTCGACCACGTCTCGTACGTGCTCGCGATGGAGGAGATCAGCCGCGCGTGTGCGTCGACGGGCGTGATCATGTCGGTCAACAACTCGCTCGTGTGCGATCCGATCAACCGGTTCGCGACCGATGCGCAGAAGGAGAAGTGGCTCAAGCCGCTCGCGTCGGGGCAGCTGCTCGGCTGCTTCGCCCTCTCCGAGCCCGAGGCCGGCAGCGACGCGGCCGCCCAGAAGACGACGGCTGAGAAATCCGGCGACGGCTGGGTGATCAACGGCACGAAGAACTGGATCACGAACGGTCCGGTCGCCGACGTGTGCGTGCTGTTCACGATGAACGACAAGGCGGCAGGCCACAAAGGCATCACCGCGTTCATCCTGCCGATGAAGACCAAGGGCGTTCGCACCGGCCCGCCCGACGACAAGCTCGGCATCCGCGGCAGCAAGTCGAGCCAGATCTATCTCGATGACGTGAAGCTCTCGAACGATCACCTGCTCGGCGAGGTCGGTCAGGGCTTCAAGGTCGCGATGTCGACGCTCGACGGCGGCCGCATCGGCATCGCCGCGCAGGCGCTCGGCATCGCACGCGCCGCGCTCGAGGATGCGCTCGCGTACGCGCAGCAGCGCCGCACGATGGGCAAGCCGATCGTCCAGCACCAGGCGATCGCGTTCAAGCTCGCCGACATGGCGACCGAGGTCGATGCCGCGCGCCTGCTCACGCTGCGCGCCGCGTGGCTCAAGGACCACAAGAAGCCGTACGGCAAGGAAGCGGCGATGGCGAAGCTGTACGCGAGCGATGTCGCGAACCGCGCCGCGCGCGAGGCGATCCAGATCTTCGGCGGAAACGGGTACGTCACCGAGTTCCCGGTCGAGCGACACTTCCGCGACGCCAAGATCACCGAGATCTACGAAGGCACGAGCGAGATCCAGCGGCTCGTGATCAGTGGCTATCTGGCAAAGGGGCAATGAGATGCGGAGCGTTCTTCTTCTCGCAGTGGTGTTCGCGTGTGGTGGTCACAAGTCCGAGCCGCAGGAACCGCGTGGCGAGAGCGTCCTCGGCGTCCAGGACACCGGTGATCCCAACGATCACTCGGGCAACATGGTCCCGCCCGAGAAGATGGACGAGATCCAGAATGATCTGAAGCGCAAGCAGATGATCATCTCGCACTGCCTCGCCGAGGCCGTCGAGCGTGGCGACGCGAAGAAGAACACGCACGGCAAGGTCACGGTCGAGCTGACGGTGTCGACGGGTGGCCACGCCGAGGGCGTCAAGGTCATCAAGAGCGACTTCCAGGCGGCGTCGATCGGCGACTGCGTGAAGAAGCACGTCGAGGAGATCGCGTTCCCGCAGATCCCGAAGCAGTACCCGACGTCGTACACGTACGCGATGGAAGCGGACTAGATGCGTCGCGTAGTACCCGTCCTGGCCCTGGTCGCGTGCGGTGGCAAGCCACCTCCGCCGCCTCCGCCGCCGCCCGTCGTGCACGAGGCGCCGAAGCCGCAGCGCGTTGTCGTCGAGACCGACAAGGACGACGAGCCGCAGGACGGCATCAAGTTCAAGAACACGCGCGGAAAGATGGATCAGGAGGCGATCAAGGCCGGCCTCGAGCCGCACGCGCAGGAGCTGTCCGACTGCTACATGACGAAGGTCGGCCGGCGGCGCTGGCTCGGCGGTCACGTCGTCTTGCACTGGGACATCAAGCGCGACGGCACCGTCACGAGCGTCAAGCTCAGCGAGAGCGACCTCGGCAACTGGGACATCGAGCAGTGCCTGCTCGAGGCCGCGCGCACGGCGACGTTCGACAAGCCACAGGGCGGCGATGCGGACTTCACGGTGCCGCTCGACTTCTCGGCGAAGGGCAACGCGCAGATCTGGGACGAGGACAAGTCGCTGCGCGCGATCGGCGGTCAGCTCGCGAAGCTCGATACGTGTCCTGATCCGAAGCTCAAGCTGCCCAAGGCCAAGGACGGCGACAAGCCACCGCACAAGGCACCGAAGCCGGTCAACGTGACGATCACGCTGTACGTCGGGCCGCACGGCAAGGCGGAGTCGGTCGGCTTCAGCTCGCCGACGGCCGAGATCGGCGACGACTGGGCGCTCTGCGCCGAGAAGGCGGCGGAGGCGTGGAGGCTGCCCGACCCGCGCGGCCAGATCGCGAAGCTCGCGATCCGGTACAAGCCGCGGCAGACCGAAGAGGCCGAGCGCTAGCGATGCAGCTCGAGCCGACCGAAGAGCAGCTGCTCGTGCAGCGCACCGCGCGAGACGCGGCCGAACGGCTGCTGATGCCGAAGGCGGCGGCGCGCGATGTCAGCGGCGAGTTCCCGGTCGCGGAGCTCAAGGAGCTCGCGGGACTCGGGCTGCTCGGCGTCGCGGTGCCCGAGCGATTCGGCGGTGCCGACATGGGCGCGGTCGCGTACTCGCTCGCGCTGCAGGAGCTGGCGCGCGGCGATGCGAGCGTCGCGGTCGCGGTCAGCGTCACGAACATGGTCGCCGAGCTGATCGCCGCGCACGGTAGCGACGCGCTCGCGCAGCAGTGGGTGCCGCGGATCGTGTCGGGCGAGCTGGTCGCCGGTGCGTTCGCGCTCAGCGAGCCCGAGGCGGGCAGCGATGCCGGCGCGATGCGCACGACGGCGGTCAAGGTGGACGGCGGCTGGCGCCTCACCGGTGCGAAGCAGTGGATCACGAGCGGCGATCACGCGGGCGTGATGGTCGTGTGGGCGGTGACGCCGGGCGTGTCGTCGTCGAGCGGGCACTCGAACCTGACCGCGTTCGTCGTGCCGGGCGACGCGAAGGGCCTGTCGGTCGCGCGGCTCGAGGAGAAGATGGGCCTGCACGGCTCGTCGACCGCGCAGCTCGTGCTCGACGGTGTCGAGGTCGCCGACGATCAGGTGCTCGGCGCGCCGGGCCGCGGATTCGGGCTCGCGATGATGGCGCTCGACGGCGGCCGCATCGGCATCGCATCGCAGGCGTGCGGCATCGCGCGCGGCGCGCTCGAGGCGGCGGTGCGCTACGCCCAGGACCGGCGCACGTTTGGCCAGCCGATCATCAAGCACCAGGCGATCGGCAACATGCTCGCCGATGCCGCCACATGGCTCGATGCCGCGACTCTGATGACGCTGCGCGCGGCACACGCCAAGCAGAACAAGCAGCCGTTTTCGCAGCTCGCCGCGATGGCGAAGCTGTTCTCGAGCGAGCACGCCTGGAAGATCTGCGACATCGCGCTCCAGGTCCACGGCGGCTACGGCTACGTTCGCGACTTCCCGGTCGAGCGCGCGCTGCGCGACGTCCGCGTGACCCGCATCTACGAGGGCACAAGCGAGATCCAGCGCATCGTGATCGCACGCAATCTGCTGAGAGGTAACTCATGAGTGACCGCAAGCTCCGCATCCTCGTCGCCAAGCCCGGCCTCGACGGCCACGACCGCGGTGCCAAAGTTGTCGCCCGCGCGCTCGCCGATGCCGGCTACGAGGTCGTCTACACCGGCCTCCACCAGACGCCGGAGATGATCGCCGCCGCGGCCGTCCAGGAAGCCGTCGATGCGGTCGGCCTGTCGATCATGTCGGGCGCGCACATGACGCTGTTCCCGGCCGTGCTCGACGCGTTGAAGCAGCGCGGCGCCGGCGACGTCACCGTGTTCGGCGGCGGCATCGTCCCCAAGGACGATCTTCCGAAGCTCACCGAGATGGGCGTCGCGAAGATCTTCACGCCGGGCGCGAGCACGACGGAGATCGTCGACTGGGTCGAGTCGTATCTGCGCCCGAAGGTCGCATGAAGCGTCTGTGGCTCGTGCTCGCCGCGTGCGGGCACTCCGCACCGCCGGCGGCGCCGCCTGCGCCGGGTCCCGCGCACGGGTCGGTGGCGGCCGCCGTCACGGTCGACGCGGGCGTCAGCGAGGACGAGAAGCTGGCCGCGATCCAGAAGGCGATGAACGATCTCAAGACGGCGGTGCAGCAGTGCTGGGCATCCGCCGCGACGGAGCGCTTCGACATCGAGGGCGACGTCACCGCGCAGATCGAGATCGCGGCCGACAAGAGCAAGGCGACCATCGTCCACGACACGACGAAGAGTCCCGCGCTCACCGGCTGTCTCGTCGAGCTGCTCTCGCAGTGGAAGTACGCGCCGCCGCTGTACGGCCAGGCGATCCAGCTGCCGTTCAAGTTCAGCGCGCCCGATGGCCAGAGCGTGATCGATCGCCGGCTCGTGCCGTTCGCAGGGCAGGGCGCCGTCTCGGTCGCCGTGCTGCTCGACGAGAACAACACGGGCAACAGCGCGGTCTCGATGCTGGCGATCAAGATCGCGGGCAACGGCACGACCGGTGCGCGCACCGCCGATCGCGCGGAGCTCTGGTACTTCCAGTCGCCCGCGCAGGTCGATGGCAAGCCGGTCGCGGCCGGCGACATGATGTTCGTTCCCGCCCACGCGGCGCGCGAGGTCGCTGCATCCCAGGGGCCGGTCGACGCGGTCGTCGTGATCGTACCCGGTGGGCGCGAGGGCGCCGCGCGAGCGGGTGCGCTGCCAACGCCGCCGCTGGTCTCCGGTGGCAAGCCGGCGCGTCCCGTGATGCTGCCGGCAAGCGCGGCGAAGACATACGGCCCCGCGACCATTTTCCTCGACGACGCGAAGGGTCCGCTCGCCGCGTCGATCCTCGTGCTGCCGAAAGGCGCGAAGGTGCCCGAGCACGTCCACGCGAAGGAGACCGAGGCTCTCTACGTGCTTGCCGGTGCCGGCACGATGACGATCGCGGGCACCGACGTGCCGATCACGTCGACCTCGGTCGTGCAGGTTCCCGCGAACACGAAGCACGCGTTTTCCGCGAGTGACGACGTGCGCGCCTTGCAGATCTACACGCCGCCCGGCCCCGAACAGCGGTTCAAGAAGAAATGATCGACGTCAAGCCCATCCTCGAAGGCAACGTGCGCGCCGCCGCGCGCCTCATGCGCGACCTCGACGACCGCCGCCCCGAGGGCATGGCCGCGCTCAAGCAGCTGTTCCCGCACACGGGCAAGAGCTACATCGTCGGCATCACCGGCAACCCGGGCGCCGGCAAGTCGACGGTCGTCGATGCGCTGATCGCGTATTACCGGTCGCTCGGCGAAAAGGTCGGCGTCGTTGCCGTGGATCCGACGTCGCCGTTCTCCGGCGGCGCGATCCTCGGCGATCGCATCCGCATGCAGCGGCACGCGCTCGATCCCGATGTGTTCATCCGCAGCCTCGCGACGCGCGGTCACCTCGGCGGGCTGTCGCGCTCGACGTTCGATGTCGCGAGCGTGCTCGACGCGATGGGCTACTCGCGCATCCTGATCGAGACGGTCGGCGTCGGTCAGGACGAGGTCGAGGTCATGCGCGCCGCGCACACGACGGTCGTCGTCACGGTGCCGGGCCTCGGCGACGACATCCAGGCGATCAAGGCGGGCCTGCTCGAAGTGGCGGACGTCCTCGTCGTCAACAAGGCCGATCGCGAGGGCGCCGATCGCACGGAGCGCGACCTGATGCACATGCTCGATCTTCGAACCGGCGACCGGAAGGCCGTGGAGATCGTGCGCACGATCGCGACACGTGGCACGGCCGAAGGCTCGGGCATCGCCGAGCTCGCGAAGGCCGTCGAGGCGCATCGCGCGCGCGTGTGGCAAGGCGAGGCAGGTTCGGAACGCGCCAACGTACGCGCCGCGGCGCAGGTGGCCGAATTGGTACGCGCGCTGCTCGCCGATCGCGCCACGCAGGCGATGCGCGCACGCGGCGGGATGCACGAGCTGGCGCAGGCCGTCGTCGAGAAGCGCAGCGACCCGTGGAGTCTCGCAGAAGAGCTCGTGGAGGCGCTGTAGGACACCCGTAACAGCCGTCACGGGCTTCGTTAGGTTTCTGCGTGCGCCCCGAGCGCGAGTGCTAGAGTGGGCGCGTAGTCCATGACTTCCCTTCGATGGAGCCTGCTGGGGATGCTGGTGCTGAGCGGCTGCGGCCTGATCAGCTCCGACGTCACGAACTTCGACCTCACGCTGAAGCCGAAGAGCTTCACGCTCGACACGGCGAGCTGGCAGATCACGCAGCAGCAAGCGGACACGTTCCTCAACACGCCCTGCCAGATGACGCAGCAGAACGTCTGCACGTCGGCGGCGGCGCAGGCGTGCGCGATGGGCTGCACCGGCCGCTGCGGCGCTTCGAACACGTGCGAGCTCGATCTCGACGTCGGCGTCTACAAGATGATCGACCTCGGCATGGAGCAGCCCGAGCTCAACACGATCAACAAGGAGCCGGTCATCAAGGTGACGATCGACTCCGTGCAGTACGAGGTCACGTCGAACACGCTCAACGTCGCGACGCCGCCGATGACGCTCTACGTGGCGCCGATGTCGATCATGGATCCGAAGGATCCGATGTCGAAGGCGGTCGGCACGGTCGATCCCGTTCCCGCGATGACGACGGTCGCGCTGCGCGACATCACGTACACGAGCGATGGCAAGGCGAACCTCGTCGCGATCATGGGCAACTACAAGAACCCGTTCAACGTGATCGTCGGCGCGACGCTCACGCTCAAGAAGGGCGACATGGTTCCCTCGGGCAAGCTCGACGCGCAAGTCGACATCAAGGCGCACGCCGCCCCGTAGACACGGCCTTCGTGGCTGCGGACCCACATGTGCGTCCAAGCGGCCGCACCGCCTCGGGAGTCCGCGTGGCACGGCCGATGCTCTAGCTCGTGGTGGGTCCACAAAGGGGGCCACCATGAAGATGCGTTCAATCCTGTTCACTGCGCTCTGTGTTTCCTCTCTGGCGGCCTGCGGCGGCGATCGCGAGAAGCCGACCGTCGTGCCGAAGCAGCAGACCTCGTGGGTCGAGAACCTGCCGAAGGTCGTACCCGATGCACCGGCCGCTGCGCCGGTGGCGGTCAGCGAAGCGCCGAAGCCCGAAGCCGTGACGCCCGTCGTCGTCGACAAGATGCCGTCGACGTTCGACGACGCACTGACCCAGGGCAAGGCGCTGGCGTCCAAGGGCGAGCATGACCGCGCCAAGGAGCTGTTCCAGGCCGCGGCGAAGCTCGACGGCAAGAAGGCCGAGCCGTACATCGAGCTGTCGCGCCTCTACATCTCGACGAACGATCGCGCGCAAGCGGTGATCGCGGCGAACAAGGCGGTCAAGCTCGCGCCGCTCTCGAGCCAGGCGTGGAACACGAAGGGCCGCGCCGAGCTCAACCGCTTCGACTACGACAAGGCGATCGAGGCGTTCTCGAAAGCGTGCGAGCTCGACCAGGACAACGTCTGGGCCTGGAACAACCTCGGCTACACCGAGCTGCAGCTCAAGAAGTACGACGAGGCGGTCGCTCACCTCACCGAGGCGACGACGCGCAAGGGCGCCGAGGGCTACATGTTCAACAACCTCGGCACGGCCCTCGAGCAGCTCGACCGCCTGGACGAGGCGCGCACGGCCTACGAGGCGGGCGGCAAGCTCGGCAGCAAGGTCGCGATGGCGTCGCGCAAGCGCCTCGAAGGCGTGACCTCCGACTCGGTCGCGATCGGCAAGCAGATCAAGGACAGCGAGACGAAGGGCCCCAAGACGTTCGAGATCAACGAGGACTCGAGCGAGCCCGACGACGCCGGTAGCGGAACGTCTGGCGAGCACTCCACCAACTGAGCAGGACGAGCAGCCCGCTCGGGTCGCCGCCGCCGGTCTCGCAACAGCCGGCCGGCTTCATGTTGGGGCAGGTCGCGCCCGCGGTCGGGCAGTCCACGAACGGCGGCGCGTCGGTCATCGGCGGCGGCGTCGGCGGCAGCGGCTTGAAACCCTCCATGACCGTCCAACCGGGATTCATCGCGGCGCCGCCGTCGTACGCACCGACGGTCTGATGCGTGCGCATCGTCGCGTTGAAGTCATCGGCCGCCTGATGCGCCATGTCGGCGGCACCGAGCAGCGCCGAGCCCGGCGGCGGCCACACATCCGCCATCGCCGCGTTCGCGAGATCGGTCCCCTGGCCCATCGTGAAGCCGCTGGCGGCATTCGATGTTCCGGTGCCGACGTTCGCGAGGATCGTTGCCGCGCCGGCGCCTCCGGTCGCATCGATCGAGCTCGGGCAGTACAGCGCATTGTTGACGATCGTATTGCCGAGCTGACCGGTCCAGTTGTTCGTCTTCAAGCACGACGCCGTGCCGACGATGGTGTTGTTCTGGATCAGCGCATCATGCGGTAGGTACGTCTGCGACGGCTTGCTCGCGATGCCGCTCGCCGCCGCACCGAGCACGATGTTGTTGCGCACGATGATCTGGCCGACGATCTGGATCCCGTTGTCCATCGTGTGCCACACGACGTTGCGCTCGACGATGTTCTGCGGGTCCTGGCTGGCGTAGCCGTACATCGTGATGCCGGGGTAGGGCGTGCGCACGATGACGTTGTCCCGGATGTCGTTGCCGAACGCGCCTTCCTTGACCTCGATGCCGTCGCCCTGGGCGCCGCCGGTGTCGTGGACGAAGTTGTTCGCAATGATGCCGTTGCGAAACGAGCACGCGCCCGCGTTGCAGCCGAGGTACATGCCCTCGCCGGTGCCG
>JAFAOG010000176.1 GCA_019237945.1 Deltaproteobacteria bacterium
CCGAGACGCGCAAGAAGCGCGATGCGGGCAAGGTGCGCGCGGCACTGGCCGAGCTCGAGGCATGCGCGCGCGCCGGCAAGCCGGTGATGGAGGCGTCGATCGCGTGTGCGCTCGCGCGTGTGACGACCGGCGAGTGGGCCGGCACGCTGCGGCACGTGTGGGGCGAGTACCGCGCGCAGACCGGCGTGTCGGGCGCCCGGATCGCCGACGGCGACGGCTGGAGCGCGCTGCGCACGCGCGTCGAGGCGCACGTCACGAAGACTGGCAGGCGGCCGCGCCTGCTCGTCGGCAAGCCCGGCCTCGACGGCCACTCCAACGGCGCCGAGATGATCGCAGTCGCGGCGAAGGATGCCGGCTTCGAGGTCATCTATGCCGGCATCCGGCTCGAGCCGGCTGCGATCGCGGCGACGGCGGTGCAGGAAGACGTCGACGTCATCGGGCTGTCGGTGCTGTCGGGCTCGCACGTCGAGCTCGCGGCCGCGGTGATCAAGGAGCTCGAGGCGCGCGGCGGCAAGGGCACGCCGGTCGTGCTCGGCGGCATCGTCCCCAAGGGCGATCACGCGGCGCTGCGCGAGCTGGGCGTTAAGAAGATCTTCACGCCGACGGATTTCCGGCTCGTCGATGTGGTCGGTTCACTTCTGGACCTGGCTACGCCGCGCCACACCTGAAGCGACGCCGTTCACGCTCGGACGCGCCGCGCGACCGGTAATTCAACGCTTGGCGCTGGCAACGCGCTTGCTCTATCGGCGGGCATGCGGCTTCTCCTTGTTGCTTCTCTTTTGTTTGCGGGTTGTGCGGCTTCCGTGTCCTCTACCCAGGTCAACCAGCCTCCGGCGGCGATGTTCCGGCGGCCGGTCGAGTCGGTCGAGCTGTTCACCAGCGGCGCCCCAGCGCGGCCCCACACCGACGTCGCGGTCCTCGAGGCCGAGCCCGGCCTGTCCGAGCGCTCGACGGGCGAGCTGATTTCTCGCATGCGGGAGAAGGCGGCCGCGCAGGGCTGCGACGGCCTGGTGGTCACCGGCGTCGATAATCAGCTGATCCGCGGCGCGGGCGAGCGGAAGACCATCACGGGCACCTGCATCGTCTACCAGCCGACCGCCGTCGCAAACCCATGATTTTCGACGCTTGAGGCTGGGCCTTGTTGCGACTAGATTGCGCCCCTGCCCATGGGGATTGCTGATCTCTTTCGCCCCAAGTACCGCCACAGCGACGTCCGCGTCCGCACCGAAGCCGTCAGGGCTCTCACCGCGGACGACGCTGCCACCCTGATCCAGGTCGCTCGAACGGATCGCGATATCGGTGTGCGCCGCATCGCGCTCGAGAAGATCGAAACGCCCGACGTCCTCGCGGAGCTCGCCTCCGCCGAGACCGAACGCAGCCTGCGCGACCTCGCGGGCGAGCGCGCGGCTCAGCTGTGGACGACGGCCGCCTGCTCCGACGATGCGGACGCCGCGAACAACGCGCTCTCCGGCATCTTGAAGCTCGGCGACCAGCGTGCGCTCGTCGACATCGCGCTGCGCGCGCACAACGCGGGCGTCCGCAAGAAGGCGTTCGGCGAGCTGCGCGATCCGCGGGCCCTTGCCGACCTCGCCAAGCGCGACGGCGCGCAGGACATCCGGCTTGCCGCGGTCGCCCGCATCGACGACGGCGACGTGCTCCGCGCGCTCGCGATCGATACGACGACAAAGGAGATCGGCCTGGCCGCCGTCGACAAGCTCGACGACGCCGACCGCCTCGAGAACATCGCCACCAAGGCGAAGAACAAGGCCGTCCGCCAGCGCGCCCGCAAGGTCGTGCAGGAGATGGCCGACGCCGAGCGCGCGAAGCAGAAGTCGACGGTCCCCGACGACGTCAAGCGCCGGCGCGCCGAGAAGGCGCAGCTGATCCGCGAAGTCGAGTCGCACGCCGACAGCTTCGAGTTCGAGCGCGTCGCACCGAAGATCACGGCCGCGCAGGAAGCCTGGGCCAAGCTCGCGCCGCCGGAGATGGAGCGGGGCGGACCTGCGCCGACCCGCGGGATCGACGAGGGCGACGACCGCTTCACGAAGGCCGTCGAGCGGTTCTGGAAGCGCAAGCAGATCCACGACGAGACCGCGCGGTCCGCCGACGAGCTGCGTGCGGTCGAGCGCGAAGCGCGTGCCTCGGCGGTCGCGGTGCCTGTTGCTCCGCCGCCGCCGGCGCCCGAGCCGGCCGTCGAGGACGAAGAAGCAAAGGCCCGCCGCGAGGAACGCGAGCGCCGCCGTGCCGAGCTCGACGCCAGGCGCGCCGAGATGGACGCCAAGCGCGCCGCCGAGACTGCCGAGCGCGAGGCCAGGCGCGCCGCCGATGCCGAGCGAGGCGCTTCGATTGCCGCGTCGCTGACCGCGCTGTGCGAGGACATGGAGAAGCTCGCCGAGGGCCGCGACGGCCGCGCGATCGATCGCCTGCTCCAGCAAGCGGGCAAGGTGTTCGCCGACATCGGCAAGGTCCCCGCCGAGCAGCGCGACGCGCTCTCCGACCGCTACACGAAGGCGCGCGGCAAGCTCGTGATCAAGACGAGCGAGCTCCGCGAGGCCGAGGACTGGCAGCGGTTCCAGAACGTCCCGAAGGCGGAAGCGCTGATCGCGACCGCGAAGGAGCTGCTCGCCGCCGAGAACGTCCCCGACCTCGGCAACCGCCTCCGCGCGCTGCAAGCGCTGTGGAAGGAAGTCGGCCCGATGCCGCAGCGCCGCAGCAAGGAGCTGTGGGATCAGTTCAAGCAGATCTGCGACGCGATCTACGAGCGCGTGAAGGGCCAGCGCGCCGTCGACGACGCCAAGTTCGCCGACGTCGCCAAGGCCAAGGAGGCCCTGATCGCCGAGGCCGAGCAGCTCGCCGAGTCGACCGACTGGTCCGCGACCGCCGCACGGCTCAAGGAGCTGCAGGCGCAGTGGAAGGAGTCCGGTCACCTCCCGCGCAAGCAAGGCGACGAGCTGTGGAAGCGCTTCCGCGCCGCGTGCGATCGCTTCTTCGAGCGCCGCAAGCCGCAGCTCGATGCTCGCCACGCCGAGGAAGCCGACAACCTCGCCAGGAAGCAGGCGCTGATCGCGCGCGCCCAGGCTGTCGCCGATGCCGCGCCCGGCACCGGCGGCTGGGGCAAGGCGATCGCCGAGATCAAGTCGCTCCAGCAGCAGTGGAAGGACATCGGCCACGTCCCGCGCCGCGACGCCGACGCCGTCTGGACCGCGTTCCGCGCCGCGTGCGACGCCCTGTTCATCAAGCGCGACTCCGCGCGCGACGCCGAGGCGAACGAGCACCGCGCCGCGATCGACGCGATCAAGGCCGAGATCACGGCCGTGCGCGCCGGAGGCGACGACGTGGTCGCCCGCGCGATCGCCGTGCGCGCCAAGGTCCGCGAGGCGGACAATCGCGAGCTGTCGCAGCTTGCCGATCAGATGACGCGCCAGGTGGTCGAGACGCACGCCGATGCCGTCCGCGGCACCGACCTCGATCCGGTCGCGCTGCGCAACCGCCGCGACAAGCTGATCGCACGCGCCGAGGAGCTGCTGCCCAAGGCGCCCGCCGCCGCCGCCACGCCCTCCGGCTCGCCGGAAGACATCGCGGCGCAGCTCAAGCAGGCGATGCGCGCGAACGCGTTCGGCGACCTACGGTTCTCCGGCCGCGATCCGATCGAGGTCATCGACGAGCTCCGCCACGCGTGGGCCGACGCCGGCCCGATCCTCGACGAGATCGATCGCTCGCAACAGGCGCGCTTCGAGGAGCTGTGCACGCAGGTGCTCGCCGCGTCGCGCCGCGAGTCCGACGATTCGCCTGCGCGCGACCGCGACGATCGAGGCGACCGTGGCGATCGCGGGGATCGTGGCGACCGTCGCCGCCGTCGTGACCGCCGCGATCGCGACGATCGTTCGGCCGGGTCGTCTGCGCCGTCGTCGACGGCTGCTGCTGACACCGCGGCCGCCGTCACCGCTGCCGCCGCGACGCCGATCGCGACGCACGATGCGATCACCGCGCCCGCGAAGCTGCCGTTCGAGCCGCTGCCCGCACCGTCGGTGCCGGCCGACGCCGCGCCGGCGCACGCCGCATCGCCCGAGCCGCGCGCGAAGACGCCGACCGCGGCGCCCGCGCCCGACGAGGTCGACGGTGGGTGGGACCTCGGCGACGACGATCCGAGCGCGAAGCCGGAAACGCCGTCGTCCTCCGAGATGGCGGGCGACGGCGCGACGGGCGGCGACGGCATCGACGAGCCCGGCTGGGACTAGCTCACTGCGGGCCGGGCAGGTCGTCGTTGCCCGAGTCCCACGTGACGGCCGGTAGTGACAGACCGGCCGCCGTCGTCACGTTCTCGAGCGTCGCGGTCGCGTTGACAGCCGACTTGAAGGACTCCGCGATCGCAGGGAACTGCAGCGTGATCCGATCGGCGGCCTTGAGCTCGCTGTACGTCACCGTCTGCGTGCAGGTGACCGTGCCGTCGCCGTTGTTGACGTACTGGCTGCACTTCGTCGTCGCGACCGGCGCGAGGCCCGTATACGTCAGCCCACCGAGCGAGAACTCGTCGTAGTAGCTCGGGTCGAACGCCGCCTCCGGGAACGGCTGAAGGCCCCATGCGTTCGCCATGCGGATCCGGAGGTGGTACGCGAGCGGCGACTGCGTCGCGGTGCGCGCGGGAACGGTGCAGGTGGCGGATGGCCCGATCGCGCTGCAGAGCGTGCTCGTTCCGGCGGAGTCCTGGATCCAGACGAACCAGTCGCTACTCGACAAGGTGCCGCTCGTGCTGCGGTCGGCGGGATCCGCCGGAGCGGTGGTGTCGCAGTTCGCCATGCTGCGCGCGCAGGGATACGAGGCGTCGACCGGGGCGGCCGCGTAATAATCATCGACCGCAGCGAGCGTGAACGGAATCGAGAACGTCGGCAGCGAGATCTGGATCGTCACCGGCTCCGCGGCGTACTGGGTGAAGTCCTGCGTGAGCACGTCGGCGCCGGCCGCCTTCATCACATGCGAAAGAGGCGAGTTCGCCGTCAGTGTCCAGCCGAACAGCTCGCCGCGCGTGAGCGCCCCGATCTTCAGCGGAGGTGCCATCGGATGGTTGTCCCAGCACTCGCTCGTGGTCGACTCGTTGCCGAACATGTCGCGGAACCGCACGTCGATGAACATGTGTCCCGTCTGCGTGCCGAGCGCGGCGATGCGGTTGCGGTAGAGCGCGACCGAGTACACGCCCGATGAATCGGGCTGGATCGAGGTCCAGTCGTACAGGATGTGACCGGCGGCATCTCGCACGCGATACGCCGAATCCATCGAGTCGATGCCCGTCGCATCCGAGACCTGGATCTGCCAGGCGAGCGGGTTCGGCGCGGTCTCGCGGCCGAAGACCGGGTGCGTCTGGTCCTCGAGGTACGCGAACTTGTAGACCGCCGGGCAGCCGGTGGTTCCGAGATCGATCGCAGCGCCGCCGTGCGTGTGGACGGCCTCGCCGGTCGAGTAGTCGAT
>JAFAOG010000193.1 GCA_019237945.1 Deltaproteobacteria bacterium
TCGCAGAGCCGCGGATCGACGAAGCGCTCGCTGAACATCGAGCACGGAAAGCCGGGGAGCTGATAGCTGTCGACGTCGATCAGGTGCACGCGGTTGCCGTCGACGAGCACGTTGAGGTCGTTGCAGTCGCCGACGACCACGCCCGCGCGATGCAGCGCCGCGAGCGCCTCGTGCAGCGCGAGCAGCACGGCGGAGACGTCGATGCCCGCATGCGCGCGCCGCCACCGCGCCTCGCCGAGGTTGAACAGCGGCTCGCCGGCGATCTTCGGCATGACGTACCCGACGACGTCGCCGTTCTTTCGCGACCGCGCGAGGCCGATCGGCGCGACGACGCTCGCCGGCAACCGCGCCGGCAGTGCCGCCAGCCGCGCCCCGCCCTCGGCGATCCGCGTCGCCGCCGCCGCCTGCGCCGCCGCATTGCCGGCGAAGTCCGGGTGGTCGGCGGGCTTCCACCACTTCACGACGCGCCCGTCTCCGAGGTCGTAGACCTCCGCCTCGCCGCCCTGCGCGAGCAGCTGGCGCAGCTCGACGCGCGCTCCGTCGATCCAGACGTGCCGGCTCACGAGGCACCTTCCGCACGCGATGCATCCTCGGCACGCGACCCATCCGACGCACGCGGCACGCGCACGACGGCGATCGCGCAGTCATCCTGGAGCTCCGCGGTGCGCACGACGCGCCGCTCCTCCCAGTCGATCACCTCGCGCCCGCGCGCCAGCACGCTCAGCTCGCGACGCGCGCGATCCGCATGCTCGAGGTAGCGCGCCTTGGCGAACCGCGCGACATCGCCGCCGAGATCGAGCGCACCGTCGGTCGCGATCGCGACGATCTGCGTGCCGACCGGCGCCATCTCGACATGCGCGTGGGGCGCATCGCCGAGCAGCGCGTACCCGAGGTACGGCGGCTGGTTGTCGGCGAACGGGCCGAGCACGCGCGTGCGCTCGCCGAACGAGTACGCGCCGTCGCCGATCGCCCAGACACTGGTCGCCTCGCGCGTCGCCGCTACCGCGACGATCGTGAACAAGAAGTGATCGACGACGACGCGCACGCGGTCCTCGCCCATCCGGTCCGCGAGCGCGGCGAGCGCCGCGACGACCTCGGCCTGCACCCCCGGCCACAGGTCTCCCATGGCCCCTGCAGCGAGTCGCCGTGCGAGGGCTGCGACCACGATCGCCGCGCCGAGCCGCGCCCCGACCTCCGAGTATGCGCCCGCCGAGCAGCCGTCGCACACGACCGCCGCCGCCCACCCCGGCCCCGACGCGGCCGCCGCGGCATCCTGCCCGTTGCGCGCGACCCGCAGGTGCCGAGCGCCGATGACCGAGGCGGTGATGGTGTCCATGTGACACTAACTTGGTGTCCGATCTACACGATGTCAAGGCGCGCCCCGAACCGCAGATTTTCGAGGTGCCCGATCGCGGATTTCCGAGACGATCGTCGGCGCCCGCGCGAGCGCGCTTCCATGGTTTCGCGCGCTTGGGCCGAGGCTAGTCGGTGGCACATCGGCTGCTCTATGGACCGACATGCGCCTCGCCTCCGTCGCCCCGTCGCTCCTCGTCGCCGCCCTCGCCGTGCCCCTCGCCGCCTGCGCCAGCTCGCCCGAGACGAGCACCGGGCAGCTCGCGAAGGCGTCCGACCTCAACTACCAGTGCGATGACAGCGCGCACGATCCGTCGTTCGCGTGCGGCGTGAAGCTGGCGTTCGACGGCGATCAGCTCACGGCGACCGGCGTGTATCGCGACGGGACGGCCGGTGGGCCGGGCGCGCGCGGTACGCTCAGCGGCCAGGCGCAGATCGATCTCGACGACCTGATCGCGAAGCTGCCGCTGTCGACGCCGGCGATGATCCACGATGCGGGCTGCGGTGGCGCGCCGCTGCGCCAGACGACGTTCGCGGTCCAGTTCGATGACGGCCAGCTGCGCGAGTACACGTACGAGTACGGCAGCGGCGCCGCGCAGAACCTCGACAGCTACGTGCTGTCGCTCGTGCGCGATGTCCAGGGCTGCAGCGGCTCGCACATCGCGTTTGCCAGCTGCACGCCGAACGCCGCGCCGCAGCTCTAGTTCAGGACGAGGCGCGCCGTCACGAACAGCGAGCGCGAACCGGTCGTCATCATCTCGCCGCTGATCTGCTGGGCGAACACACTCGCGCGCACGCCGATCGCGAGCGAGTCCTCGATCCAGTAGGTCGTGCCGAGGTTCAAGTAGTGCTGGCGCACGTGCTGGTCGGGCTCGCGCGTGTCGACCATCGCATACGAGAAGCCGACGCCGTTGTGGCGCTGGTAGTCGAGATCGACGCCCGTCGACACCGTGTACGACTTGAACAGGTCGGGCAGCCGGTACATCGACGACGTCGGGTCGAGGATCTCGTTCTTGTTGCGCGACACGTTGACGAACGGCGTGACGCGACCCACGCCAGTGTCGAACCACGTCTTCGCGCCGAGCCGCAGGTTGTAGCCGCGGATCGGCTGGTCGGTCTGCACGGCCTCCTGCGTGTCGAGGCTGTACATCTGGATCTCGCTCTGCAGCGCGACGTGATCGGCGTGCACCGTGAACGACGGCGAGGCGAAATAGATGTGAAGGTTCTGATCGGGCAGGTTGTTCTGGTTGTTTCCGACCTGCGCGGCCGCCAGATAGAACGGGCGATCGAACGGCTGGAGCTTGCCGCCGATGATCAGCGTGCCGGTGATGCCCGTCGGGTTCGTCGAGTGGACGGTGAGCCCGGCCGTCATGTGCTTGTCGAGGTCGTAGCTCGCCCACAGGCCGTTGCCGCGGTCGGCGCCCGAGTACAGCAGCGGATCGCGCGTGTAGAGATCGGTGTAGAGGAGGTCGCCGACGTGCGCCGACACGTAGTCGAAGCTCGCCGGATCATCGATGCGGCCCGCGGCGAACGAGAAGCCGGCGCGCGAGTAGCGCACGAACTGATCGCGGATCGCGATCGCGGCCTGGCCTTCCCACACGCTCGCGCCGTAACCAAGCGGACCGCCGAGCGACGCTTCGAACTCGCTCGCGTACGTGATGTGGTCGCCGATGCCGCCGCGCACGCCGAGGCGCGAGACCGCGACGGTCGGATTCTGCGTGCCGGTGTGCTCGCCCGGCGACTGGTGCAGCGACTCGAGCCGCACGCCGCCCGCGATCGCGCCGAACGGCTCGATCCACTTCTTCGGCGGCTCGGGGGTGGGCACCGTCTGGGTCGTGCTCGTCGGGGTGCTCGTCGGCGTGACCTCGTCGTCGGGCATCACGATCTCGTCGGCGAACGCGAGCGTCGGCAGGAAGAGCGAGAGAAGGGCGAGCTTGTGCATGTCAGTTGCCTCCGAGCGCCGCGATCACCTTCGCGAGTCCCGCGTTGCTGCGCACGCTGCCGTAGTGGTTGCGGAAGTAGCCGTTGTAGAAGTAGCCGCTGGTATCGAAGTCGTTGAGACCGTCGAGCTGGTTGTTGGCGCACGCGGTCGGATACAGACGCGACGCGTGCTCGCTGACGAACTCGTCCTGCTGCGTGCCGTTCGGCAAGTCCTGCATCGTGATCGTCGTGTACGAGACGACGTGCCCGCCGCACGCCTGCCGCTTGCCGAACGCGTAGTCACCGTCGGCACACGGCGTCTCCCACCAGCCGCCGAACTCGCCGTGCTCGGTCGGCATCGGCGGCCCGTTGAGCGGACGCGCGAAGTCCGTCTCGGTGTACTGGTTGCGCTGCCCCATCTGGCACGTCACCGTGCCGCGCATCGTCAGGTTGAGGCCGCACTCCTTCGCGAAGCTGACGACGCCATGATGCGCACCCGACGCGACGACGACGGTGTCGACGCGCTCGAAGATGTTGACGTCCCACGTGTGGTCGGCCCACTCGACCCACAGCCGGCGCAGCGCATCGCGCACGGTCGTCGCGCCGAGCGAGAACCCGACGAGCGCGAGGTGGCGGCCGGGATACGCGATCGCGACCTTCTTCACGAGCTCCTGCAGCAGCGGCACGGTCCACCCGTGATCGGCGTTCTTCGGCGTGTTGCCGGTGTCCTTGCCCTCGGGGCTCTTCGGGTCGTCGATCTTGTCGGTGCGCATGTCGATCGCGATCGTGCGGTAGCCCTGCGCCGGCAGCAGCTCGGCGAGCTGGTCGCGCGCGACGGTGTCCGCCGGGAACATCAGCGAGCTCGGATCGGGATGCAGGAACTTCATCCAGCCCGTCGGCGACTCGCTGTTGCCGTGCACGAGGATCACGATCGGCTTCGACGTGTCCTCGGTGACTCCGCTCGGAAAGTCGAACTGGCGCGCCGCACACGCGTAGCCCGGAATCGACGCGGGCGTGTACATCAGCCCATCGACGGCACACCCGGGATGGATCTTGCCGTCGGCATCGGGCGCCAGCGTGCGGTAGCGGCCGCCGGGATACTTCGCGTCGCCGGGCTGCGGCATCGCGACGCCGTCCCACGTGTTGTGCACCGCGGCCGGCAGCGCGTCGTGATAGTCGAAGCCCGCCGGCGCGAGCGGCGCCATCGACATCGCCATCTGACACGCGCTCTGATCGACGCCCGAGCCCGCGCTACCGCTGCCGGGCGGCCCGCCCGTGCCGCCGAGCGTGCAGCCGGCGACGACCAACATCCACGATGTGCGAAGCATGGCCGCGCCAACAGCAACGCGCGTGCCCGAGGTAAGTGCACCGGCGCCGTCGCCGATCGTGGGCGCGCACCAACGGGCTGTTGGGCCGCCCCAACAGGGTCAGTGCACGTCGAGGTGGTATCGACCCGACAGGCCCGCGTTCACGCCGTCGACGATGAGGTAGTGCGTACCCGAACCGAGCGCCAGCGTGAGCGTTGGCGCGGCGGCGGCGCTGCCTTCGCACGGCGGCAGATTCATCGTGCAGGTCGAGATGACGTATGCAGCAACCGCGAAGTCGCTGCTGCTGACGTTGATCGTGACGCTGCGCGGGCCGGTGATCGCGTAGACGTTATCTGGGCCGTTGTAGACCAGCCCGCCGCACATGCCCGACACGTGATTCGCGCTACCGGTCGTGTTGCCGTCGTTGCTACCGAGCGCAACACCTGGATCGGCGCAGGTCAGCGCGGCCTTGCGTGCATCCACCGCGGCATCCGAGCCGCCGACCGACGCATCGGGGACCCCGCAGTAGCCGGCGTGCTCGCTGCCGGCGCTGCCGCACGTCATGCCCGACGGGCACTTGCCGTCGCTGCAGCGCACGTGGGTCCCCGAGTAGTCGGCCTGGATCGAACAAGCCGTGAGCAGGATCCACAGAAAACGCGGCATGATGGCGGCCTTGGAATCGTACACGCCACAGGCCGACGGGAGCACTCCCACGCGGCTCGGACGGTACGAGCTGCTCGGTCAGCTCGCGACCGGCGGCATGGCCGAGATTCACCTCGCGCGGCTCGCCGGGGTCGAGGGCTTCGAGAAGATCGTCGTCGTCAAGCGGCTGCTGCCCGAGCTGGTCGCGAGCAAGGCGTACGTCGCGATGCTGCTCGACGAGGGCAAGCTCGCGGGGCGGCTCGATCACCCCAACGTGTGCGAGGTGTTCGAGCTCGGTAAGGACGGCGGCGAGTACTTCCTCGTCATGCCGTACCTCGACGGCGTGCCCGCGACCGACTTCATCGCCCGCCCGCGCGACCCCGATCGCCTCGCGCAGCTCCGCGTCGCGTGCGGCATCATCACGCAGGCGTGCGCCGGCCTGCATCACGCGCACGAGCTCCGCGGCCCCGACGGCGCTCCGCTCGGACTCGTCCATCGCGACGTCTCGCCGTCGAACTTGTTCATCACGACCAGCGGTCTGGTCAAGGTCCTCGACTTTGGCATCGCGAAGGTCCGCGGCGCGGCCGAGACCGAGGTCGGCACGATCAAGGGCAAGACGCAGTACATGGCGCCCGAGCAGCTGCTCGGCGAGCCGCTCGATCGCCGCTGCGACGTGTTCGCGCTCGGCATCGTGCTCTACGAGCTCGCGACGCATCAGCGCCTGTTCAAGCGCGCGAGCGACTACCTCACGGCTCGCGCGATCCTCGAGGAGCCGATCCCGCGCGCTGACGCCGTCGATCCGGCCGTGCCCGCCGCGCTCGCCGACGTGATCGCGAAGGCACTCGCCCGCACGCCCGCCGACCGCTACGCGACCGCTCGCGATCTCGCGCGCGCGATCGAAGCCGCGATCGACCGCGTCGCGACGCAGGATCAGATCGCGGCCGCGCTCGCCGAGTGGCACGGCGCCGAGCTGTCCGCGCTGCGAACGCGCCAGGCGAAGGTGCTCGGCTCGCACGTCCAGACGGTGCCGCTGCGAGGCCCCGCCGCTGGATCCGCGGCCCCGCCGACGCGCGCGACGCGCCGGTGGGTGCTGCCGCTGGCCGCGCTCGGTGTCGTCGGCGCCGCGGCGGGCGGCTGGTACGCGCTGCACGCGCACTCGGGCTCGCCGCCGATACCGCCGGATGCGGCGCCGTCCATCTCCGTGCAGGCACCGGTCGTCGCGTCCGTGCCGCCCGACGCGCCGCCGCCCTCGCCGGCCGACGCCGCGCCGCCCGACGCACCGGTCGCTGCGCCCATGAAGACGCCGGTCGCCGCGCACAAGGAGCCCGGGCTGTTCAGCATCGAGTCGTCTCCGTACGCGACGATCTTCGTCGACGGCCACAAGCTCGGCATCACGCCGATCCTCAAGCACGCGCTGCCCGCCGGCCACCACCGCATTCGCGCCGTGTTGCAGGACGGCCGCAGCAAGGAGCTCGGCCTCGACGTGCCGGCCGGCAAGCAGGCCGCGCCGATCAACCTGAGCTGGTAAGCTCGCGGCGTGCGCCTCGCTGCCGCTGCCGTGTTGCTCGCGCTGAGCACGGGCGCGGCGCGCGCGGATGACGACACGAAGCGCGACGACCTCGCCGAGGCGATCCGGCTCGAGTCCGCGCTCGAGTACGATCAGGCGCTCGTGATCGTCGAACGGCTGATCGCGGCTGGCACGACCACGGAGCCCGCGCGCCTCGCCGAGCTGCACCTCTACGCCGGGCGGCTCGCGGCGGGTCTCGATCGCGCCGATGCTGCGCGCGTCCACTTCGCGACGGCGCTCGCGTTGAATCCGCAGCTCGCGCTGCCGCCCGGCACGTCGCCGAAGATCACGGCGCCGTTCGAGGCCGCGCGCGCCGCGACCTCGCCGCTTCGCGTACACGCGACGGCCGCGGGCGCCGTGATCGACGCCGATGCGCTCGGCCTCGTGCGGCGCACCGATGGGTTCGTCGCGTATGACGAGCACGGCAACGTCGTGTGGCGCGGCACCGCGCCGCCGCCACCGTCGCCTCCTCCGCCGCCGCGCGCCACGCCCGACGCGGGCCCGGGGTTCGCCGGGCGATGGACGACCTGGATCGGCGTCGCGGGCGGCGCGATGGTCGTCGGTGGGCTGTGCGCCTGGCGGTTTCAGGTCGCGCAGGACGACTGGGACCGGTTCTCGCAGGACGGGATGCACGATTTCACCCAGCTGCGCGCGATCGAGGACCGCGGCAACCGGTGGGGCGTCGCGACGGAGGTCGGGCTCGGCGTCGCCGCCGCCGCGACCGTGACGGCTGCCATCCTGTATGTCGTGCACCGACCTGTGCCCATCGTCGTCGGTGATCACGCGGTCGGGGTCGCGGGGCGGTTCTGATACGATCGGCGCATGCGTCGGGCCGTGCTCGTGCTCGTCAGCGCATGCGGGTTTCACTCGACGTCGGCTCACCCCGACGGCGGTGATGGCAGCGCGACGGCATCGATCGTCGATGACACGGCGGCCGAGTTCGCGGCGGGCAGCGCGGATGGCGCGGCGATCGATCCGCGCGGAACGGTCGAGCCGGCGGCGTACGTGCTCGGCGGCTGGCGCGCGTCCGCGTACGACGGCAACCAGGTCGGCGGCAAGACGAGCTGGGCCGCCCTTCAGACGGCGCTCGCGGCGGCGACCGCGCGAGGCATCGGGTTCGAGGCGCTGCCGACCGACTGGATGAACGGCCGGCCGAACGGGCTCGCGCTGACGAGCAGCGACAACTTCACCGTCGTCTACGATGGCGAGCTGCTCGTCACCGCCGGCGATCACATGATCTCGCTCGATGCCGACGACGATGCCGCGATCGAGATCGCGGGCGCGTTCACGCGCGTGTCGCTCGCGACGAAGACGGTGACGTTCCACGCCGATGCCGATGGCTGGGTGCCCGTGCGGATGGCGATCGGCGACAACGGCGGCAGCGCGAAGCTCGTCGTGAAGCTCGACGGCCAGCCGCTGACCGCGCAGCAGGCGCGCGTCAACATCACGACCGAGCAGGGCCTGCAGATGTGGGTCTATTTCAACTTCATCGGATCGGCGGGGCCCGCGTTCGCGCCGTCGCCGAACGTCAACTGGGGAATGACCCCGCCGCCGTTCGACTTCACCGGCGTGCCGACCGGCTACACGGCGCGCTTCATGGGCCAGCTGCGGATCCCGCACGATGGCACGTACACGCTCGCGACGACGACGGGCAGCACCACCGACGGCTCCGCGCTCTACATCGACGGCCACATGGTGTCGCGCACGAACGTGCTGACCGATCCGCATCCCGCGAGCGCGACGCTCGATCTGACCGCCGGCTGGCACTCGATCGTCGCCGAGCTGTCCGGTGGGCAGACGAACATCCTCGGCGGCAGCGATCCGCACAACGTCACGCTCGCGACGACGATCGCCGACGGCAGCGGCCCCGCGATGCCGATCACCGCGGACATGCTTCGCCCGGCCGTGATGACCGGCGCGGTCGCGAACGCATTCACGCCGTCGACGCCGCTCAACGACACCGACGTCAACGGCGGCCTCACGACGATCCCCGTGCCCGTGTCGACGCCTGCTCCGCCGCCGGGCGCCGTCGTCGACTCGGCGGGCGTGCTCTACATCTACAAGGATGCAGCGCCGAGCGACTACACGGTCACGCTCGACGAGCGCGGCACGCCGCTGATGATTCCGTCGACGAGCAACTTCGTCTACCTCGTCGCCGACGAGACCGGTGCTGGCAAGCCGGTGCCGACGAACGCGGGCGACTGGACATTCACGTTCGTCGATACCGTGCCCGGCAACTCGACCGGCAAGAGCGATCAGAGCGTGCTCGGCCTCGTCGGCTACACGATGCACGGCGGCCCGAAGATGCCGTTCGCGCCGACGTGGACGTACGTCTCGGCGCCGCACCAGCTCGACGGCGTCACCGCGCTCGGGCCGATCACGGTGTCGGGGGCGCTCGCCGGCGCGATGCTCGCGGTGTCGGTGCGCACGGCGGCGTCGGCGGACGCGCTCGCGACCGCGCCGTGGGTCGATGTCGCGAACCGCGCGACGCCCGCCGTCGCGGCGCAGCCGTTCGTGCAGTACCGGCTCGTCGTCACCGGCGACGGCTGGCAGTACCCGAGCATCGACAAGGTCGAGCTCGCCTACACGAGGTCGCCGTGACCCGCGCGGCGCTCTGCCTGCTCGCCGGCTGCTCGTTCTCGGCGCACGGCATGGGCGGCCCGGGCAGCAACGGCGGCGGCGGCGGCGGCCTCGTCGACGACAGCGCCGCCGACTTCATGGCGAGCGACCCGGCGAGCGACGCCGTGATCGATCCCCTCGGCATCCTCGAGCCGCGCGCCTACTCGCGAGGCGGCCTGCGCGCGCGCGCGTACGACGGCAAGCACGTCACCGGCGCGACGACCGCGTGGGCCGACATCGAGACCGAGGTCGCGGCCGCGCCGCTGCGCGCGATCGCGTACGAGCAGCTGCCGACGAATTGGGGCAACGCGCATCCGACCGGGCTCGCGCTGACGAGTGACGACAACTTCACCGTGATCTACGAGGGCGAGCTTCACGTCACGGCGGGCGATCACACCGTCGACATCGACGCCGACGATGCCGGCGCGCTCGCGATCGGCGGTCAGTTCGTCGTCGATGCGACCGGCGGTGCGAAGAGCCTCACCGTGCACGCCGACGCGGACAGCTGGATCCCGATCCAGCTCGCGATCGGCGAGGGCATGGGCAACTCGCAGCTGATCGCGCGGCTCGACGGCACCGCGATCACCGGCGACCAGACGCGCGCACCGACCACGCACGACCACGGCCTGATGCTGCGCGTCTACTACGGGACGACGACGAGCGAGACGCAGGTCGGCGCGCTGCTCGCCGAGCCGAACGTCAACTGGGGCATGCTCGCCCCGCCGTACGATCTACCCGGCGTCCCGACGAGCTACCGCGCGCACTTCAGCGGCCAGCTCCGCATCGACGCCGACGCCATGTACACGATCGCGACGACGACCGGCAACGCCGACGACGCCACCGAGCTCTACATCGATGGCCACCTGGTCGCGCGCACGAACGGCTATCCGGATCCGCATCCGACCTCCGCGACGCTCGCGCTGACCGCCGGCTGGCACGGCATCGTCGTCGAGCTCGGCGGCTCGCAGAAGAACCTTCTCGGCGGCGCCGACGCGCACGACGTCACGCTCGCGACGACGATCGCGACCGAGGGCGGCGCGCTCATGAAGCTCGGCCCCGAGAGGCTGCGGCCCGCGATGACGAGCGGCTATCGCGAGATCGCGTTCACCGCGCAGACGTATCTCAACGACAAGATCATCGATCCGGGCGTCACCATGGTGCCGGTCCCCGTCACGCTGCCCGTACCGCCCGCCGGCGCCGTGATCGACAACGCGACGTACGGCTACTTCTACACCCACGCGACGCCGAGCGACTACGCGGTCACGCTCGCGATGGGCAGCGCGTCGATCCCGCTGCCGTCGACCGCCGCCTACGACCTCGCGTTCGGCGACGAATCGACCGCCGGCCAGCCGGTGCCGACGACCGCCGGCACGTGGAGCTTCACGTTCACCGACTCGGTCAGCGGCAACGCGACGGGTCAGGCCGATCAGAGCGTGCTCGGCGTGGTCGTGTTCAACGCGCACGGCGGGCCGCTGATGCCGTTCGCGCCGTCGTGGCTCTACGTGTCGTCGCCGCGCCAGGTCAACGCGAAGGAGTGGGGCCCGCTGATGGTCAGCGCGAACCTCGCCGGCGCAACGATGACGATCAGCGCGCGCAGCGCCGCTTCCGCCGATGCGCTCGGCGCCGCGCCGTGGGTCGATGTCGCGAACGGCGGCGTCCCCGCGATCATGCCGAACGCCTACGTCCAGTACCGGCTCGCGGTGACGGGCGACGGCTGGCAGTACCCGAGCATCGACAGGGTCTCGCTCGACTACACGACGGCCGATGACTAGCGCCGGCGCCGGCGCAGCACCGCGACGACGGCCATCAGGATCGGCGCGAGCCCGAGACCGCCGCGCCCCGCGTTGAGGCTGCACGCCGGCAGATCGCCGGGACGCGCCGGCGACGCCGAGCCGCCACCGCCTCCGACATCACAACCGCCGCCACCACCGCCGTCGGCGACCATCACGGTCGCGTGCGCGGTCGCGTCGCCTGTCATGCCGTGGGCGGTGGCGACGAGCATGTGCGAGCCGGGCGTCGTCGCGTCCCACGCGAACTGATACGGCGCGTCGCTGTCGCTGCCGATGCTCGCGCCGTCGACGGTCAGGTCGACGCTCGTCGCGTTCCCCGCCGCGACGACCACCGTGACCGCGCCGCTGACCTCGTCGCCGTCGGACGGCGACACGATCGCGACCGTCGGATCGCCGCCCTCGCCGCTGCCACTGCCGCCGCCGCTGCCCGTGCCGAGCGTGCCGGTCAGGCCGAAGAAGCGGGCGGCCCGCAGCGACGCGCAGATCTTGTGATCCTCGAAGTAGCTCCCGGCCGTACCGCCGCACGCGCCGAGCGGATCGGTGCCGACCGACACCGCGTGCGACATGCCCTGGATCGTGTACGTCTCGACGGCGACCGTGTTGCCCGACTTGTAGCCGGTGCGCGTCGCCTGGCCGATCGTCTCGGTCTCGTCGGCGGTCTGATCGATGCCCCACACGTTCGTCCACTGCTTGACGAGCTCGCCCTGGTTCGCCGGCACGACCGTCGTGTCGCTCGAGCCTTCCCAGATCTGCACGCGCGGCCACGGTCCCGAGTACCCGCTGTGCGCGCTGCGCACGAGGTCGCCCCACGCCGCCGCTGTCTTCGTCACGCCCGGGCTCTGACACGAGTACGCGCCGTTGACGTCGACCGCGCACTTGTACGCGATACCTTCCATGATCGCGCCGGCCGCGAAGCGATCCGGCCACGTCGCGAGCATCACCGTCGTGAACGCCGCGCCCGCCGAGAATCCCGCGACATACACCTTCGTCGTGTCGACGCCGTGATGCGCGACCTCGTAGTCGACCATCTGGATGATCGATTCGTTCTCGCCCTGCCCGCGCGTGATGTCGGCGAGGTTTCCGTACTCGCCGGCCCAGTTGAAGCACTCGACCGGGTTGTGCGCGCTCGTCTGTTCGGGATAGACGACCGCGAACTGGTACTGGTCGGCGAGCTGGTTCCAGCCCGCATTCGTCATCGCAGCCGCGGTCTGCGTGCAGCCGTGCATCACGACGACGAGCGGGCGCCCCGCCGGTAAGCCCGACGGGACGTACTCGTACATGTTGAGGCCGCCGGGGTTGCTGCCGAAGCTCGAAACCTGGACGAGGGCGTAGAGAAACAATCCGATCATGCGCGCCGCCTCGTGCAGCCGGCATGCCGCGAGCGTGCGTCACAGCAGGCGCGCAGTTACCCGCGCCGCTGTTGGCTCGCCCCAACAGGATCGTTTTTCCGTCGTGGCCTGGCGCCATCGGTGATAGATGGATCGCGATGGCAGATGTCCCGCGCACGAAGCTGCAGCCGAGACCGGTGCGCCTCGTCCACAAGCTGCGCGTCGCCGTGACGGCCGGCCCCGATGCAGGCGCCACGTGCGCGCCCGACGACGGCTCGCGCCTCGCGATCGGCACCGCCGAGGACAACGCGCTCGTCGTGCGCGACCCCGCGGTCAGCCGCTATCACCTCGAGCTGCAACGCACGTCCGCGGGCGTCGAGGTCGTCGACCTCGGAAGCCGCAACGGCACGTGGGTCGGCAACGTGCGCATCGAGCGCGCGCTCGTCCCGGCCGGCACGCAGCTGCGCCTCGGCGACACCACGCTCGTGGTCGAGGACGCCGGCAGCAGCGTGGCGCCTCCGCCGGGCGACGTGCCCACGTCCGACAACCTCGTCGGCGACAGCGATGCGATCCGCGAGGTCGCGCGGCTTGTCCATCGCGTCGCGCGCGTCGACTCGAGCGTGCTGATCCAGGGCGAGACCGGCACCGGCAAGGAAGTCGTCGCACGCGCGATCCACGAGGCGTCGCCACGGCGCGATCGCGAGCTCGTGATTGTCGACTGCGGCTCGATGCCCGCCTCGCTGATCGCATCGATCCTGTTCGGCCACGAGAAGGGCGCGTTCACCGGCGCCGATCAGCGTCGCGCCGGCGCGTTCGAGCGGGCCGAGGGCGGCACCGTGTTGCTCGACGAGATCGGCGAGCTGCCGCTCGACGTCCAGCCCGCGCTGCTCGGTGTGCTCGAGCGCCGCGCGTTCACCCGCGTCGGCGGCGCGCAGTCGGTCTCCGTCGACGTTCGCGTGCTCGCCGCCACCCACCGCGACCTGCGCGCCGAGGTCAACGCCGGCCGCTTCCGCGCCGACCTCTACTATCGCCTCGCCGTCGCGAAGATCGTGATCCCGCCGCTGCGCGAGCGCCCCGAGGACATCGCGCCGCTCGTCGCGCACTTCGTCCAGCGGCTCACCGGCGTCGCCGAGCTCGGCCCGCTCGCCCCCGCGCTCGATGCGCTGCGCGCCCATCCGTGGAGCGGCAACGTCCGCGAGCTGCGCAACGTCGTCGAGGCCGCGCTCGTCATGGGCGAGCTCGATCTCGGCGGCGCTTCCACCGCGCTGCCGCGCCCGCCGGTCGCCGGCGATCTGCCGAGCTATCGCGATGCGCGCGCCGGCGCCCTTGCCCGCTTCGAGGCGGACTACCTCAAGATGCTGATCGAGCGCGCCGGCGGCAACGCCTCGGAGGCCGCGCGCCTCGCCCGCATGGACCGCCCGTATCTACTGACGCTGCTGCGCAAGCACGGTCTACGGAGCTAGCCGGTCGCGCGTCCACGCGCCGTCGATCCGGCGATAGCGCACGCGATCGTGCAGCCGCGACGGCTGCCCCTGCCACAGCTCGATCCCATCGGGCACCACGCGATAGCCGCCCCAGTTCGCCGGCCGCGTCACCGCGCCCGCAAACTCCGCCTCCGCCGCCGCCACCCGCTTCTCGAGCAGCGCGCGATCCGGAATCGGCATGCTCTGCGGCGACGCGACGGCGCCGATCTGGCTCCCGCGCGGCCGCGACGCGAAGTACGCATCGCTCTCCGCATCGGTCACGCGCTCGATCGCGCCCTCGATCCGCACCTGGCGATGCAGCGGCTCCCAGAACAGCACGAGCGCCGCGAACGGATGCACCTCGAGGTCGCGGCCCTTCCGGCTGTCGTAGTTCGTGTAGAAGACGAACCCGCGATCGTCGATCTCCTTGAGCAACACGATGCGCGCCGCCGGCCGCCCACGCTCGTCGACGGTCGCGAGCGTCATCGCGTTTGGCGTCGAGATCCCGCCATCGACCGCGACCTGCATCCACCGCCGCACCTCGACGATCGGATCCGGATCGCACGCCTCGGGCTCGAGCAGTGCGCCTTCGTACTGCCGGCCGTGCTGCCACAACAGATCTTTCGCCATCGCTACATCTTGGGCTGATCGCTGCCCTGCCCGCCAGCGGCCTTCATCAGCGAATGAAACGCCTCGTGGACGTTCGCAAAAGCGCTCTCGAACTGTGCTCCATCATTCGCGCGGCAACTGCTATCCAGCGCGGCCACACTCGCGACGAGCGCGCGCGTCGCGGCAGTCCAGCTGTCGGCGTTCGCGGTCGCCGGCGGCGTCGCCTTCGCCAGCGCATCCGCCTGCGCATGAAAGTCCGGCAGCGCGTTGCACGTGTCCTTCTGGCGATCGGGCCCCTGCGCCTGATGCCAGCGCGGCGCCAGCACGTCATGGAACTTCCCCATCTCGGCCGGCATCGTCCGCATCATCTCGTCGTGCTCGGCCTTCTTCTCGGCCGCGCTGCTCCCGCTCCCCACGCCCCCGTTCGCGGTAGGCGGCTGCTTGCTGCCGCACGCGGCAATCAACATGGCGAATGCGATGCGCTTCATGCGCCGGCTTTCGCACGCCCCCCGCATCGTGTCAAATGCACCCCGATGCACCTCTACGTCATCCGCCACGGCGTCGCCGAGGAAGCCGCGCCGGATCAGCACGACGCCGCGCGCCCCCTCACTCCCGACGGCGAGAAGAAATTCCGCCGCGAGGTGAAAGGCCTCCGCCGCCTCGGCTGGACGTTCGATCGCATCTTCACGAGCCCCTGGGTGCGAGCCAAGCAAACCGCCGCCCTCCTCGACCCGCTCGCCGAGCACGATCCCGAAGAGACGATCCTGCTCGCCCAGCCCCCGACGCGCGAGCTGATGCAGCTGATCGCCGACACCAACGCCGACCACGTCGCCATCGTCGGCCACGAGCCCTGGCTCACCGAGGTCGTCCAGTGGCTCGCGCTCGGCGATCCGCACCGCGACACGCTCGTCCTCAAGAAGGGCGGCATCGTCTGGCTGCAAGGCATCGCCGTCCCCGCCGGCATGAAGCTGCAGGCGATCCTGCCGCCGCGCGTGCTGCGCGCACTCCACTAGCGTTCCGCGAAGTTCGTGATCAGGTGCTCCGTCACCTGCGCCGACATGATCGCAGACAGCACGCGTCCGTCGGGCATCACCGACGCGACCAGATCGGCAGCCGCGCCGGGAAGCACGGTCGTCTCGCCCGTCGTCACGTCGTACGTCGTGCACTTCGCGTCGAGGCACGTCGCGATGCGGTGCGCATCGAGCCACTCGTTGTGAATCACGGCGGTCGGCAGGTCCTTCACCGGCTTGTCGAGCGACGCACCCGGCGGCACCAGATGGACCACCGCCGGGTCGGTGCGGAGGTCCGTGACGGCGCGCCAGCCGCCATCCGGTGCGACCGCGACCAGGCCGCCGTCGACCTCGACGCTCTGGATGCGGTCGGGCGCGAGCCGATAGCCCGTCATCGTGCGGTCTCGCGTCCCGAGCACGTGCAGTCCATCGGGACCCGCAACGCCGTAGGTGAGCGGGACGGGAAAGTGCGCGATGGCGGTCACCTTGCCGCCACCCACCGGGACCGCGTCGAGCGTGTCGGGGTGATCCGGATCGATGAAGTAGATCGTCGTGTGATCGAACGACGGAAACGGCGCCGAGCCGAGCGCGAGGCGAGTCACCTGCCCGTCCGCGATGCGAATCGTGACCACCTCGACGCCGGTGTCCGCCGTGCGCTGGCCGACGACGAGATCGGGCGTGACCGCGCGCAAGTAGACGCAATTCATCCGCTGGCTATTGAGGCGTCGCATCGCTGATCCGTTGCTGATCTCGGGCAAGAAGACGCTCGTATCGCGCGTGAACGACACGTACTTGCCGTCGGGCGAGACGGACGGCGAGTGATCCGGACCGTCGTCGAAGGTCAGCTGCCGGAGCACACCGCCCTCGACCGGCACTTCGTACAGCTGAAACTTGCCGGCGACGCGGCGTGACACGATCAGCGACTTGCCGTCGCTCGCGAACGTGGCCTGGGCGGCGGTGTTGTCATCGATGATCGTTTTCGCGTGGCCGGCGCGATCGACAATGACGAGCCGGCCGGTCGCGAACATGTTGGAGACGAACAGCGCGATCCGCTGCGCACTCGGATCACAGCCCTGGTCGAACACGAACTGGCCCGGCCCGCCCTGATACAGGAGCGTCTCGCGGCCGCTCGCTTTGTCCTTGAGCACGATCATCCAGCCGCCGGCTCCGACGACGTTCACGGTGTACGCATCGCCGCAATCCGAGATCGAGAACCCGCTCGCGATGTGCTCCGGTGCACCCGCGACCGCCGGCGGCGATCCCGCGATCGGGACCCGCCACAGCCCGCCATTGATGCCGCTTCCCTCCGCCAGAGGAGTGCCAAACAGGATCGCACGGCCATCGCGCGTGAACGAAGGCACCGATACGTCCCCCAGGCTCGCGGGTAGCGCCAGCTCGTGCGTCTCGCTTGTCTCGGGCGACATCACGTAGAGGCGGAACGGCCCGCTGCGCGTCGAGCCGAAGACGACCCACTTTCCGTCGGGCGAGAACTTCAAGGAGTCGAGGTTCTCCTCGAACACGGGAAAGTCCTTGATCGCTGGCCGCCAGGCCGCGTGCCGGGTCAACCGCCACGCGACAAGCGCGACCGCGGCGACGGCCGCGACGATTGCGACGTAGCGCAGCGGCGAGACGGGACCTCGCTTCAGCAACGCGAGCCCCGCCAGCCGCGGAGTCGCCTCCTTCGCGAGCAGCAGACGCGTCGCGCGCGCGAGCCAGCGCGGGGCGTCGGCGACCATCTCGTTCAAGATGCAGCCAAGCGCGTAGAGATCACTGCGCGCATCGGCGCGCTCCTCGCGCAGGACCTCGGGCGCCATGTATCCGGGCGTGCCGTGCACGCGGTCGAGCGGCGCCGCCGCCACCCGCGCGACGCCGAAGTCCATCAGCACCACGCGCTCGCCGTCGAGCATGACGTTCGCGGGCTTGAGATCGCCATGCACGATGCCGCGCGCGTGCGCCGCGGCGAGCCCATCCGCGATCGCGCGCGCGATCCGCACCGCCTCGGCGCTCGCGAGCTTGCCATCACGGCGGAGCCGCGCTGCGAGCGTCTCGCCCGCGACGTACTCCATCTTGATCACGTGGCGCCCGTCGAGCTCCTCGAGATCGAACGTGCGGCAGACGTTCGCGTGCGTGACCTTCTGCGCGAGGCGAACCTCGTCCCGCAGCATCGCGTCGTCGAGCGCACCGCGTACGACCTTGAGCGCGACCGCCTCGCCGAGCGTCTCGTCGACGGCGCGGTAGACCGTGCCCATGCCGCCTTCGCCGAGCCGCGCTTCGATCACGTAACGGTCGCCGAGGCGATCGCCAACGCGCAGCGGCGGCCGCACCGACGGAGCCGACGCGACGTTGCGGATGAACGAGTCGACGTCGTCGGTGCTCATTCGATCAGGCCGGCCTGCTTCGCCCGCGTGCGCAGGTCGTCCTTGACGATCTGGAACCGCTTGCGCAGCCGCGCCGCTTCGCGCGTCAGGGCCGCCGCGTCCGGCGCCTCCTCCTCGAGCGTGACGCGCGCGCAGTCTTCCCACGGCAGATCGCGATCGACGCGCAGCACGAGCAGCAGCCGGTCATCGGGATCGAGTCCTTCACGCAGCGCGCGCCAGCGGTCCTTGACCTCGGTCTGGAGCCACGGAGCGGTGCCGGTGCGCGCCTTCGCGATCGCCTGATCGAGCTGCGAGTCTCCCTCGCGCGCACGCCGCCACGGCGAACGTCGGTAGCGCGCCGCCGCGTGCCGCGCGAGCACGTAGAGCCACGTGCGCACCGAGCACCGAAACCCGAACGCCGGCAGGCCCTTCCACAGATCCTCGCCGACTTGCGAGAACACCTCGTCCGCATCGGACTCGTTGCCGACGTAGTTGATCAGAAAGCCGAACAGCTCGCCGCCATACAGCTCGAGCGCGCGCGTCGCGGCTCGCTCGAACGCTCCAGCGCGTACGAGCGCCACCAGCTCCACCTCCGACGCCGGCTCCATCGCGGCCATTGTAACGAAACTCGTGGGTTGCGCGATTTCGGAGGATTTTTTTTCACACGCGGAGGGTGCGGTCTCTACCCGGGCAAGGAGGCAATGAACATGCTCACGAAGACCCTCGCCGCGATGATTCTCGTCACCGGCTGCGCCACCACGCAGCGCTTCTCGTCGACCGAGCCCACGGGGCACGGTGCGTCGCTCGTCCTCGACACGGCCCACGCCCGCTCTGACGAGGCCGCGCCATGGTTCCCGGCCCTCGCGCAACCCGCCGCACTGCCACACGCCCAGGCGCTGCGCCAGGAGCTCGTCTCGTTCGGCGAGGACCGCTACTCGCTCGGCGTGCGCGTGTGCGTCGGCGGCAGCGGCGCCGTCGACAACGTCGAGCTCACCGACTCGAGCGGCATCGCGACGCTCGACGCGGTCGCACTGCGCGACATCAAGGCCTGGCAGTTCGTGCCGTTCGCGGCGCCCGCCGCGCTGCACACCTGCAAGCCGTTCACGATCAGCTACCGCCCGCAGTAACCCAGTTCGTCGGGGCCGCCGCGGTGTCAGGTGATGGCGTGGGGGGCGGCGGCCCCGACCTTTGTCTCGGAGGATCCCATGCGATCGATTCTATTGGTCTGCGCGATGCTCACCGGCTGCGTGGATCCGTCACCCGAAATGACGATCCAGGTGAAGACGCCGGTGCGCACGCAAGGCCGGATCAACGTCGACGCGCCCGTCGACTTCCTGCTCGTTCACACCGATGGCTACGAGACGCTCGTCACGGCCGCACACGGGCCTCTGCTCACCGCGCACGAGGACATCGATGGCCTCACGTGGAGTGGCTGCGACGGCCTCGATGCGATGCCCGAGATGTCGAGCCTGCGCGCGCTCGGGCCGAGCCTGTCCGCGGTCGGCGTCGAGTCGCGACTGCTCGCCGAGCTGCCACTCGATTAGCGCAGCGGCCGCATGTTCTTCGCGCGGCGCAGATCGTTGACCGCGCGCCCCACCGCGTCGTCGTGGAGCAGGAGCTTCGACAGCGCGCCCGTCGAGATGCCGAGCTGCTGCGCGGTCGTCCCGATCTCGAGGTTGTTCGCGACGACGAGATCGAGCAGCTCCGCGATCGCGGCCCAGTACTCGCCGGTGAGGCGTGTGTTCTTGCCGAGCGGTGCGGTGCCGCCGGCGACGAGGGCGGCGAGGCGCGGCGACGGTTGCGGCGGGGCCGGCTCGCGGACCTCGAGCGCGATCGCGGCGCGCAGGCGACGCACGGCGTGGAGCTTGTTCTCGGATTGCGAGCGGCTGTCCTCGCCGATCGCGGTGACGCCGCTCAGCTTGTGGCGCAGGCGGACCGCGCTCTCGGTCTTGTTGCGGTGCTGGCCGCCCGGGCCGCTCGCGCGATAGCGATCGACCTCGCACTGCGCGATCAGTGCGTCGTCGGTCGCGAGGAGGTAGTGCGCCCTCAATTCGAGTCGCCCGCGGCGGCGGGCTGCTGGGCGGCGGCGGTCTCGCTCGGATCGATGTAGATGTCGAGACCGGCGCGGTCGCCCGCGCGGCCGTACTCGACGCGCGCGATGCCCGAGCCGAGCGCACCGACGAGCTTGGGGAGCTTGGGTTCGAAGCCGACCTTCGCGTCGCGCGCGAGGCCCTCGATCGCGTCGATCGCCATGCCCGGCGCGAGGCCACCGACCCGCACGATCTTGCCGCCGCGGATGCGGACCGCGAGGCCGAACGCGGGCATGTGCGTCGACGCGAGGCGATCGCGGATCGCGCGGTCGAGCGGGCCGCCGCCGAACTGCTCGAACGCGCGCGACAGCACCTCGATCTGCGCCTCGGCGGTCTCGCCGGGAATCGCGAGCTCGAGCTCGCTGTAGGACGCGTCGCCGATCGACTGCGTGAAGCGCTCGATGCGCTCGACGTTGTTCTCCTCGACCCACTTCTTGAGCTGGAACTTCGCCTCGTGGGTGCCGAACATGCTCTCGATCTTGGACCACGGCTGCGGATCCCAGAAGTGCCAGCCCGTCGTGACCTTGCCGCCCCACACGCCGATCCAGCTGCCGACGAGCTTGGGCTCGAGCGCCTCGCCCATCTGGTCGAGCACCTGCGCGTCGCTCTTGGCGATGTTGCAGAGCTTGAAGTAGTCGGCCATCCGCGGCACGAAGCCGCGCGGGTCGCCCCACGCGCCCCACCACACGCGCCGCAGATCACTGCCGAGCATCGCGAGGAAGCTGACCTCCTCGCCCATCGGCATGTCGGGCGGCGTCGGGTTGTGCTCGAGCCAGCGGTCGAGGTGGATGTCCATCCACTCGTCGATGATCGGCAGCTGCGACAGGCTGATCTGCAGGTTCAGCCGGATCGACAGCGCCTTCTGGAGCGCGGACTCGAGGCCGTTCGCCATGCGTTCACGTTACCGCAGGCGTCACGGGCTCGTCACGATGTAGACGTAGTCGAAGGTCGCGGTCGTGCTCGTCGCATAGATACCGGCGTTCGCCGCGCCGGCGTTGAGCGTGCCGCTGGTCAGCGGGCCATCGTCGCGATGACAGTCCCACGTCGTGCTCGAGACGCGCCGGAGCGTGATGCGATAGGGCGTGCCCGCGGTGAACATCGAGCTGCTCGCCGAGAACATCGTCGTGCCATCGGTGAGCTGCAGCGACGACGTCGCCCCGTTGAGCTGGTTGTTCACGCACCCGATCCCCACCGCCGCGTTCGCTTGCTGCGTCACGCCCGCATTCATCGGGGGCATCGGGTTCGAAATCGACACCCCCGCGATCACGGTCATGTGCCCCGAGCTGAAAGGCCAGACGAGCTTGCTGGCGCCGTCGCTGGGCGACGAGACGACCGTTGCCTGGCCGTTCGCATACGTCCATACACCGCTGCCGAACTGCGTCGCGGCGTTCGGCTTCGTCGTGCCGTTGAACGGCTCGAACACGACGGCGCGGTCGCCCGCGAGGTTCGGGTTCGGATCGCAGTCGTCGCCGACCGTGTCGCCATCACTATCGCGCTCCGGCGTGCTCGAAAAGATGATCGGGCACGGATCGCAGGCATCTCCGAGGTCGTCGCCGTCCTCGTTCGCTTGGTCGGGATTCGCGATCATCTGACAGTTGTCGATCGCGTCCGGGATGCCGTCCCGGTCCATGTCAGGACCGGCATCCGGCGTGTCGGTCGCCGCGTCGATGCCAGGTGGCACCGTGCACGCGCCCGTCATCCCCGGCTCGCGGCACGCGCCCGCGACGCACGTCAGGCCGCTCGGGCAGCTGTCGGTGCACGCGACCTCGCAGTCACCGAAGTGCGGGTCCTTGTAGCAGCCGACGAGCGCGATCAGGAGCAGCCAGCGCACTGGCTCTATTCTACGCACGTCCGGTCGGCTCGTTCCGGATGCGCGGCAGCAGCATGACGAAGTTGCATGGCTTCGTGCGGTGGTCGAGCTGCGGCACGAGGATCTTGTCGACGCCGAGCTTCACGCCGCCGGTCGAGCCGGGCAGCAGGAACACGTACGTCTGCCCGCACAGCGCGGCCTCGGCGCGGCTCTGGATCGTGGCGGCGCCGATGTCGTCGTACGACAGCTGGCGGAACAGCTCGCCGAAGCCGACGATCGGCTTGGTGACCAGTGGCGCGAGCGCCTCGGGCGTGACGTCGCGCGGCGTGACGCCGGTGCCGCCGGTCGCGATGATCACGTCGACGCCGGGGTCGGCGATCCACGCGGCGAGCTGCGCGCGGAGCAACAGCTCGCTGTCGATCACGATCGCGCGCGCCGCGATCCGGTGGCCGGCGGCGGTCATCTTCTCCACGATGTAGCCGCCCGAGGTATCGGTCTCGACCGTGCGGGTATCCGAGACGGTCAGCACCGCGATGTTGATCGGGATGAACGCGCGTTCCATCGGTCGCAATCGTCGCACATCTGCCTGATTTCCGTGTCTTGAACGCAGTTTAACGCAACGCGTTAGCACGTGTCAGCAGTCGCAGGCTGGCGCGTTGACGCAGCGCGACATAGGTTGGCGGGCATGAAGGAGGCACCCATCATGGCCACCGAGAAGAAAGAGCTTCGCATCGAAAAGTTCACCGGGTTCGTCCCCGGTGTCGCCCACCTCGCGCTCGACGTTGCCGAGCGCACCGAGTCCACCGCGATCGCCGTGCTGCAGGACGCGCGCGGCGAGATCCGCGCGGTTGTCGAAGGCGGCATCGAGCTCGCGGAGAAGACCGCGGCATCGCTGTTCCGTCTCGCCCGCAAGGTGACCGGCCGCATCGACGAGGGCGTCGCCGCGACGCTCACGAGCGCCGAGCAGCTGCTCAACGGCGGCATCAAGTCGCTGCGCGAGACCACGCGCGCCGCGAACGACGTCGCGACCACGGCCGTCGCCGGTCTCACCGGCCCGACCGCGCTCGCCTGATCGATCACGTCTCATCGATCGCGCACGGCCGCCACGCGCGGCCCATCGTTAACGCCGGTTCGCCAACCGAGGCGCTATCCCCGCGCCGCACCACCCTCACCGCAGGCTGACAAGCTGGGCCCCTCCCCGGCAGTTAGACCGCCGGTTGGCGAGCCGGCACCTTTCCGGCCTTGATGGCGGCGAACGTCGCCTCGTTCGTCGTCAGACGACGAGGTTGACGAGCCGACCCTTGACGTAGATCTCGCGCTTGATCGGCTTGCCCGCGATGAAGCTCGCGACCTTCTCGTCGGCCTTCGCCGCCGCGAGCACGGTGGCCTCGTCGGCATCCGCCGCGATCTCGATCTGACCGCGGAGCTTGCCCGACACCTGGACCGCGACGACGATCGTGTCGCGCGCGATCTTGGCATCGTCGAACGCCGGCCACGGCTGGTACGCGATCGACGACCGGTGCCCGAGGCGCTGCCACATCTCCTCGG
>JAFAOG010000244.1 GCA_019237945.1 Deltaproteobacteria bacterium
TCGCGCGTCAGCTCCTTCTTCGCGAGCTGGTCGAGCTCCTTGGTGACCTCGGCATCCGCGACGTTCGCGAAGTGATCGCGCAGCGCCTTGATCGTCGGCACGACGCCCTGCGTGCGCAGCCACTGCTCGAACTGCCCCGCCTCGTGCTCGACGATCTTGCCCGCGTGCTCGGCCGCCTTCGCGCGTTCGGCGAGGTTGGCCTGGACGACCTTGTCGAGCGCGTCGATGTCGTAGAGGTAGACGCCTTCGAGATCGTTGATCGCGGGGTCGGCGTCGCGCGGCACGGCGATGTCGATCACGATCATCGGCTTCCACCGCCGCGCCTTCGTCACCTTCTTGAACAGCGGCTTCGTCAGGATCGGCTCGCGCGCGCCCGTCGAGCTGATCACGACATCGGCATCGACGAGCAGCTTCTCGAGGTCGCCGAATGGCTTCGCGGTGCCTTCGATCTCGGCCGCCAGCGCCTCCGCCTTCTCCGGCGAGCGATTCGTCACGACGATCTTCTGCGCACCCTCGCTGTAGAGGTGGCGCGCCGCGAGCGTCGACATCTTGCCCGCGCCGACGACGAGCACGTTCTTGCCGTCGAGGTTGCCGAACACGCGCGACGCGAGCTCGACCGCGACCGACGACACGTTCGCGGAGCCGCGCGCGATCGCGGTCTCCGTGCGCACGCGCTTCGCGACGCCGAACGCCCGCTCCAGTGCGCGCCCGAGCACCGGCCCCGTCGTCCCCGCCTTGCCCGCGATGCCATACGCGGCCTTGAGCTGGCCGAGGATCTGCGCCTCGCCGACGACGAGCGAGTCGAGCGACGATGCGACCGAGAACACGTGACGGATCGCTTCGGGGCCGCGCCGCGCGTACAGCGCCTCCGCGACATCGCCAGGCTTCACCTTGCGATGCTCGATCAAGAACTGCCGCACGACCGTCGCCGCATCGCTGCCTGGCTTCGCGACGCCGTACACCTCGACGCGATTGCACGTCGAGATCAAGAGCGCCTCCGCGACCGGCAGTCCCGCCGTCATCGCGCGCAGCGCATCGGCCAATTCATCCTCGCGAAACGCGAGCTTCTCGCGGACGTCGACCTTCGCCGTCCGCCAGCTGAGCCCCACGACGAAGAGCTCGCCGGCGGCCGTCATCCGGCGATCCGCCTGATCAAGTAGATGACGAGCACGGCGAGCGCGCTCGCGAAACCTTCGAGCGTCAGCCGCGCTGCGCGCCGCCCGCGCCAGCCGTAGATCTGCCGCGCGACGAGCAGCGTCGCGAACGCGATCCACGTGATGCCGGCGAGCACGTACTCGATGTGCGCGAAGCTCTCGCCGAGCCGCGACACCCACACCGCCCCGAGCACGAGCGCGATCGTGAAGATCGGAAAGCCCGCCCAGATCAGCCGGTGCGAGATCCGGTCGAGCGCCTCGATCGGCGCGCCGCCGTCCTTGAACGCGGCGCCATCGAACTTCTTCTTCTTGAGCGCGCGATCCTCGGCGAGGTAGATCGCGGACAGCGCGCTCGCGAGCGCGAAGATCCCGACGCCAACGGTCGCGAGCACGATGTGAATCCGCCCGAGCGACGACAGCGATTCCGGCGCGGCCCCCGCCGGCGACAGCCGCGCGACGAGCAACAAGATCAGCGATACCGGCAGCACGACGACGCCGCCGAGCGTCAGCCGGTAGCGCGTGCTCGCGATGAAGTAGCCGCCGGTCAAGATGAACGCGAGAAATCCGAGCGCCTCGCGCACGCTCTCCGCCGGGTGCACGTGCTGGACGCCGCGCCACCCGATGTCCGTGCCGTGCGCGGCCAGTGCGATCCCGACCGCGACGAGCGCCGCCGTGCGAACGCGCTTCGTGCCGCCGAGCACGACGAACAGCAGCGCGGAGGCCGCCGCGTACGCGATCGCCGCGACCCAGAACGCGGGCGACGGCGCGACCGACAGGACGCGCACCGGCTCGATCATGGCTTCCTTCGGTCAGCCAACCCAACCACGGCTTCCTGCGGTCCGCCAACCCATCACGGCGGCAGCGGTTCGCCGATGAATCCGTCGATCACGTCGTACGCCGTGTCGTTGTAGATGACCGAGTTGGCGAGCTGCTCGGCGCCCATCGCTTCGAGCTGAGGCTTGGACTTCACCAGGCCGATCAGGTCGTTCGGATCCGGTGCGGCCCCGGTCGTCTGCACGAAGCACACGGCGGGAGTCATCGAGAACGCGCGGCCCAGCTCGGTCAAGATCATCTTGTCGCCCTCGAGCGCGGCACGCCCTTCGGCGGTCCACGCATCCAGACGATCGACCGAGATGAACAAGCGCGACATCCGCCGCAAATTGTACCAGCAGCCCGGCCAGGTTGCGGAGGTCAGAGAGAGGGGTTACATAAGCAGGACCACCGGAGGTAGCGATGGCTAGCGCGAACGTCAAAGAGCTCACCGACGCCAACTTCGAGGCCGAAGTCCTCAAGTCGGACGTCCCCACCCTCGTCGATTTCTGGGCCGTCTGGTGCGGCCCCTGCAAGCAGATCGCGCCGACCGTGGACGCCCTGGCCGACGAGTACAAGGGCCGCCTCAAGGTCGCCAAGATGGACGTCGACCACCACCAGGTCGTCCCGCAGCAGTACCGCGTGACGTCGATCCCGACGCTCCTGATCTTCAAGGGCGGCCGCGTGGTCAGCCAGCTCGTCGGCGCGATGCCGCGCAGCAAGCTCGAAGCCGAGATCCAGAAGCACCTCGGCTAAGCGCCCGGCGCACCGCGCGCAATCCGCGCGCCTAGAAGATCGCCGCGAACGCGCGGTGATTCGCTCCGGCCGGATCCGGGATCGCGAACACGATCTCCGCGAACGCGCCGGCAAACGCGCCGCGCAGCGGATCCGCGAACGCGCGCGCGACGACGTCGGGATCGTTCCCGAACACGCCGGCGCCCCATGCGCCGAGCACCAGACGCTCCGCGCCGTGATGCGCAGCGACCGCGAGCACGAGCTCGGCACGCCGCCGCAGCGTGCGCTCGACCTCGTCGGGGTCGAACCGCCCATGCTGGCGAAGCGCACTCGCGTTCGGCGCGGCGCAGGTCAGCACGTCGGCGTGCACGGGCGCATCGAACCAGCCGCCGTCGTCGCCGCGGAAGAACGGCACGCGCGGCGAGTACAGCGCGAGGTCGAGATAGAGCACCGAGCGCGCGGCACGGTTCGCGCCGTAGAACGCGCGCTCGTTCGCGATGCACGGGTACAGCGCGCTCGACCGCGCGAGCGCCTCTTCCTGCGCCTGCGCGCCGCCGAGAAACCCGCCGCCGGGATTCTTCGCGGACGCGAAGTTGAGCGCCATGCAGCCGTCGCCGAGCCGGTGGATCGCCTCGATCGTCGTCTCCGCGGTGACCGCGACGCGCGTCGCCTGCCCCGAGGCCGCGCGCTCGCGGCACGACGCCGCCCACGCCGGCACGCGGTCGTGGAAGACGGTCGCCTCGGGATCGAAGTCGATCGCGACGCGCTCGCCCCGCGCGTTGGTGTACGCACGCGCGTCACACGCCGCGAGCGTCTGCTTCGCGATGTGAACCTTGTCGTCGCGCGTGAGCCTCATGATGGTGTCGTTCATACACCATCACATCGGACGCGGCAAGCTGATACATTCGCGGCATGCGCAGGGTGCTGGTGGTCGCATTGGTTTCGGCCGTTTCGGTCGCGCACGCGTCGCCGAAAGACGACGTCACGCGGACGTTCCAGCAGTTCGTCGACAGCGCGGGCACGGCCGAACCGTCGCTAGAGCTGTTCATCCCGCCGCAGGGCGACTCGCCCGACGAGCACTACGAGTGGCCGGTGCTCCCGAAAGACAAGGGCGAGGTCCGCGGCTATCTCGACAAGCCGAAGGTCGTCGTCAAGAAGGTCGCGGTCACCGCATCGGGCACGTCGGCGTGGCTCGCCGCCGAGATCCAGAACGCGTCCAGGCCGCTGCGCGCGAGTGCGTTCCTCGTCGAGGACGACAAGGGCTGGCATGTCATGGCCGCCCACTGGTCGCGCGCGACGACGCCGAGGAAGCCCGCGCAGTGCAAGTCGCTCGCGTTCGAGTGGCGCCCGCATGCGCAGGTCCCCGATGCCGCACGCGAGCCCGTGATCGCGGTGATGAAGACGCTCGGCCGCAACTTCGCGAGCGTGATGGCGCCGGGCGGCGTCGTGTTCGGCGTCGACACCAAGGCGCCTGACTTCGCGACGTGGAAGGTCACCGGCCCGTGGCACGAGCAGGGCAAGGACATCTCGGCGCGCGCGAACATCGCGCCCGACGGCCAGCTCGCGTGGATGGCGCTCGAGGTCGGCGGCCCGACGGAGCTGTGCACGGACTACCGCGCGTTCTACGTCGTCGCGAAGGACAAGGCCGGCTGGCGCGTCGTGCACCAGCACTACTCGCTGCCGGCGAAGAGCCCGTAGGCGCGACCGGCGCGCGGTCGGGGCGGGCGAGTGGTCCGGCCTGTCATCGAGCTGTTTCGCGATACCGGCGCGCGCGTGCGTACGATGGCCCGCATGCGGTGGGGCGTTCTCCTCGGTCTTGCGGCGTGCTCTGCGCCGAAGGCGACCGTAACCGACGCGTCGCCCGATGCGATCGCGTGGCCGCGCTGCGACGGCGATCCGCGCGCGACGCCCGAGACGCTCGCGCAGAAGGCAGCCGCGTACGACGCGCGCGTGCTCGGACTGCACGTCCATCCGCAGATGCCGTGGGTGCTCGACGTGACCGTGCGCGACGGTGTCGATCCGGAAACGGCGACGGTCGCGGATGTTGTCGCGTGGCGCACCGGCGAGAACGACGGCCTGTGGAGCTCGCTCGTGCTCGCCGCCGAGGCGTACCGGTTCGCGGCGACGCACGATCCGGCGGCGCGCACCGCGCTCGCGATGCTGCTCCACGGCGAGCAGCTGCGCATGCAGATCACCGGGGTGCCCGGGCTGTTCGTGCGTCAGCTGATCCCGCCCGGCGTGCCCGGCATCGCGTGCCCGACCGACGAAGCGTCGTACGCGCCGTCGCCCGACAAGACGAGCAACGTGTGGGTGCATGGCACGGGCGCGTTCGCCGGCTGGTGCTTCAAGGACAACGTCTCGCAGGACGAGTACGTCGGTCACATCTTCGCGCTCGGTGCGGTCGTGCGGCTCGTCGACGATGCCGAGCTGCGTGGCGAGGCGGCGGATCTGCTCGCGCAGATCGGGCATCACCTCGTCGATCACCAGATGAGGTTCGTCGACTGGGATGGCCGGCCGACGCAGTGGGGCCAGGTCTACCCCGGCGCGCCCGGCGGCGACTCGCCCGGCTATCTCGCGGTGCTCGGAGCGAGCTTTCTCGGCACGGCGGCGATGGCCGATCCGTCGCTCGCCGATGCATACGCGCACCTCGGCTACGCGAGCTACCGCGATCAGATCGCGCTGTGGTCCGGCGGCGACAACTGCGCGTCGAACTGGAACGACATCTCGATGCTCGCGGCATCGTTTCACGACGTGATTGCCGCCGATGCGGGCGCGCGCGCGACGTGGCAGGCCGGCTTCGGCCGCGCGCTCACCGGCATGCCGAAGGGCATCCTCGACGAGCACAACGCCTGGTACGACCTGCTGTGGGCCGAATCGACGCCGGATCCAACCGTCGTCGGCGATGCGGTGTGCGCGCTGCGCGAGTTCCCGCGATCGAATCACGTCGTCGCTCGTGCGCCGAGCGCGCCGGCGGCATGCAGCGGGCGCCACGACGAGCCGATGGCGGCGGCCCCACTATCGATCGGCGAGCGCTGCGCCGCGACGTACGCGTGGTGGGGAAACCCGTACGAGCTCGCCAGTTGCCGCGATGCGCCCACGCTCGTGC
>JAFAOG010000602.1 GCA_019237945.1 Deltaproteobacteria bacterium
CTCGAACTCCCGCCCGGCGTCGGGGCCCTCGATGACGACGAGGCGAGCGAGCGACATGCGCTGATCATGGTGCCAGATTCGTGTACGTTTCGCGCGTGAAGCGCCTCGCGTTTGTTCTCCTCGCCGTAGCTGCATGCGGCAGCAAGAAGCCACCGACGAACGCCGGCGGCGGCTCCGGCTCGGCCGCGATCTACGCCAAGAAGATGGTGATGTCGTGGGGCATCCAGCAGCACGACAACGACGCCGACGTCTTCCTGCAGACGACCGACGAGACGGGCAAGCAGACGAGCTACCCGCTCGGCACCTACCAGGGCCAGTGCAAGGTCATCACGCCCGATGCGTCGCTCAAGGCGGCGAGTGCGGTCGCGTGCAACCAGGTCGCGACCGGCGTCGAGCTCGACGCGACGGTGACCGAGGACGAGATCATCATCCTCAAGGGCAACACGCAGAACGGCAACCCGCCGGATCCGATGTCGCGCGAGGAGGTCACGCGCGTGAAGGCGCCGGGCGGCGCGAAGGTCGAGTCCGGGACCTGACATTCGTGCGCCGGATCACCGCGTCGCACGGTAGCTCGTCGCGGCCGCGCGCCGCGTGCGATGCTGGGGCGTGCGCTGCTGCTGGTTGTTCGCGCTTGTGGCCTGCGGAAGCAGCGCGATGCGGCCCCACGGCGACGATGTCCACGATGCGACGCCCGCCGAGGCGATGCCCGAGAGCTGCAGCCCAATCGAACAGGACGGCTGTGCGCCCGGCGAGAAGTGCACGTGGATCCTCTATGGCAACGCGCCGGGTCGCATCGGCTGCGTCCCCGCTGGCTCCGCCGCGTTCGGCAGCGCATGCCACGAGCTCGCCGGCGGCTACGATGACTGCGTCGCGGGCGCGCTGTGCGGGTTACGCGCGGACATCGAGCCGGTGTGCGAGGCGATCTGTGACAACCGGCTGGGTGGCACGCCGATGTGCGGTTCCGGCCTGGCGTGCACGAGCTTCCCCGACGTGTTCCGGGTCGATCCCTTCCGTCCACCGATCGCAGGCGTCTGTGCGCCGCTGTGCGATCCGCTCGCGGACAACGACGTCGACGGCAACGGCTCCGCGTTCACGCGCACTGGATCCGCGTGCGGCTCCGCGTCCACATACACCGGCTCTGGGGCCCCCGGCGTCGCGAACGGCTGCTACGGCATGCCGAGTGTGTTCCCGCCGACGGCGTTCGTCTGCATGCCGGACGCGCATCACTCGGTCACGCTGCACAACCGCAACGCGTGCACGGAGTTCACCGGCTGCACGTTCGACGGCGCGATCTACGCGAACAGCTGCAACCAGGGATACGAGCCGCTGGTCCACGCATCGACCGCCGTCACGACGACGTTCTGCGCCGCGCTGTGCGCGCCGCTCGACTGCTACGCCGGCAACTGCGGCTCGAACAACGCGAACCGCGTCGGTGCCGCTCCGCACCGCTGCGCCCCGACGGATGCACTTGGCACGTTCGGTTCGGGCGACGAGTGCCGCTACTGGTGGCTCGACGAGATCGACGGCAGCGGCCACTGGCATCCATCCCCGTTCAGCAACACGCTCGGCGTCTGCGTCGATCGCGACGCGTTCGGCCAGCTGCGCTGCGAGACGCTGCCGCTCGCCCAGGCGACGCAGCTCGGCTGCGTGAGCACGACGACGGGCGGTGTGCCGTGAGGCGCGCGTTGTTCGTCATGGCGCTCGCGGCGTGCGGCGACCGGCCGTACGTGCTCTGCGAGCACGCGATCTGCGAGTACGATTCGAACATCGACACGTTTCACGCGGTCTACTGCGATCCGTTCACGCAGACGGGATGCGGCGCGGGTCGCAAGTGCACGTGGATCGCGGCCGTGCAGGAAGGTGACGGGGATCCAGGCGTCGGCTGCGTGCCCGACGGGACCGTGCCGCTCGGCGCGGCATGCAAGTTCTCCGACGCCGGCTACGACAACTGCGCGAAGGGCCTGTTCTGCGGCGACGGCACGTGCAACGCGATCTGTTCGTACACGGATCCGACGACGTGCGGCTCCGGCACTGCGTGCGTGCCCGATCGTGCCTTGTTCGTCCAGGGGCTGACGGGCGAGGGTCTTTGCTGGCGCACGTGCGATCCACTCGCCGACAACGACTTCGATGGCTCTGGCTCCGCGCTCTCGCGCAGCGGCAGCGGTTGCGGTTCGGCGACGATGGGCTGCTACGGCTTCCCGGGCCGCGGCATGGCACCGCCGACGGCGTTCGCTTGCTACGGCGAGCTCAACGCGAGCGTGCCGCTGCGGCATCGGAGCGAGTGCACGAGCGACTCGGGTTGCTCCGTTCCGCTGATCGGCGGCATTCTCGTCAACAGCTGCAACCAGGGCTACGAGCCGGTGCTGCGCGAGTCCACCGCGGTCTCGACCACGATCTGCGTCGCCCTGTGCGCGCCGCTCGACTGCTACGCCGGCAACTGTGGGTCGAACGACGTCAATCGCGTCGGCGCGGCGCCCCATCGCTGCAACGCGATCGACGCGCGCGGCTCGTTCGGCAGCGGCGAGGAGTGTCAGTACCTGTGGCACCTCGAGGTCGACGGCAGCGGCGCGTGGTTGCCATCGCCGTACAGCAATGCGGTCGGATTCTGCGTCGATCGCGATGCGTACGGGCAACCGCGGTGCAACACGTTGCCACTTGCTGCCGCTGCGGCGCAGGGTTGCGTCAGCACGACGACCGCCGGCATGTAGTGGGCGTACGCCTACAGCGTGGCCTTGCGGCCCTACGCGCATCATTCCTATCGTGGATGATGGGCGATCGTGCGCGGATGGTTGGTTCTCGTGCTTGTGGCTGCCGGCTGTGCCGGGCAGGCGGAGCCTCCGGCGCCTCGCGTGACGCTCGACGGGCATGACCTCGAGGCCGTGCTGTCGAATGCGACGGAGCTCGGATCGGCGGCGCCCGATGTGTGCGGGCTCGCGGCGGAGCTGCCCACCGACAACATCTGCTCGCTCGTCTGCGATCCGGATGCGATCAAGGCGCGGCTGATCGATCAGGGGGCAGCGCAGGGGACGTGTTACGAGATGCTGTGCGCGCTGCCGGGGTTGAGCGTGACGGTCGGGGTCTGCTTGCCGCCGCCGCCGCCGTGATGCGACGCTCGGGGCGTGGCAGAGGATCCGCTGATCGGCAGCGTGATCGACGGGCGCTATGAAGTGCGCGGTGCGCTCGGGCATGGCGGGATGGGACGCCTGTATCGCGCGTGGCAGGCGAGTGTTCGGCGCGAGGTCGCGATCAAAGTGATCGATCGGAGCCTGGGGGCGGATCCGATGGCGGCGACGCGGTTCCAGCGCGAGGCGGAGCTGGCGAGCCGGTTGAGCCATCCGAACACGGTGAGCGTGTTCGACTTCGGGCGGACGGCGAGCGGGCAGCTGTACATCGCGATGGAGCTGATCGCGGGCAAGACGTTGACCGCGTGTATTCGCGACCAGGGTGCGTTCGCGTTGGCGCGCGTGGCGCGGATCGGGATCCAGCTGTGCGATGCGCTCGAGGCGGCGCATGCGCTCGGGATCGTGCATCGCGATCTCAAGCTGGATAACGTCATGGTGCTCGACGAGCCGGCGGGGCGCGACCTCGTGAAGATCCTGGACTTCGGGTTGGCGAAGCGGAAGGACGATGTCGGCGGGACAGCGATGGGCATCGTCGTCGGGACGCCGCGGTACATCGCACCCGAGGTGGCGGTGAGTGGCGTCGCGTCGCCGGCGAGCGACATGTACGCGGTCGGCGTGATGCTCGCGGAGATGGCGAGCGGCGCGACCTTGTGGGCGAGCAATGATCTGAGCTCGCTGCTCGCCCAGAAGCTGCAGCCGCGCGAGGTGATCGAGGTGCCGCCGGCGCTGCGCGTCGTGACGCGGGCGCTGCTCGATCCGAGGCCCGAACGCCGGCCGAGCGCGGCGCAGGTGCGCGCGATGCTCGTGCGCGTGGAGCAGGGCGATGCGGCGGACGTACACGTCGAGGAAGCGGCGCCGCTCGAGGCTCCGACGCGGGAGGAGCGAGCCGTGCGGCGGTCGCGGCCGCGGCGGCGGTGGCTCGTGCTTGCGGCGGCGGGCGGCGCACTGGTCGCCGGGACCGTGGCGTTCGTTGCGACGCGCGCGAGCGACGAGAAACGACTTGGGCCCGCCGCGGCACGCGCGCGTGGCTCGAGTGCGGGGAACGGCTCGGCCGAGAACGAGCACGCGGAGCAGGGCACGAGCTCGATCGAGCACGCGGCGCAGGGCTCGGCCGCAGACGATGCGGCGCCGGTCGTCGATCCGTGGGCCGAGGTCCCCGTCGACGCGGGCCGGGCGCGCCGAAAATGACGTTGCGGCCGCGCGCAGCCGGTGCGACGCTCGCGCGCATGAAGGGGCTCGCGCTGCTGGTCGTGCTCGTCGGATGTGCCGCGGATCCGAAGCCCGTCGAGAACCCGACCGGCTGCCTCACGCTCACCGGCACGCAGTCGCAGGACGTGCCGCTGATGACCGATGCGAGCGTGTGCCTGCATCTCGATGCGACGCCGCTGCACCGCGCGCACTTCATGGTGTCGCTGCCCGGACGCGCGGGCACCACCAGCGGATTCTCGACCTCGCTCGACGATGCGAGCGGCGCGCTGATCGTCGATGGCTGGGACGTGACGGTCGGCCAGACCGATCCGCAGACGTCGGCGACGCTCGAGTGGTCGCCGCCCGCCGGCACCACGACCGACGTCACGCTGCACGTTCGCGCGAGTGCCGCGACGGCGACGACGGTCGGGCTCGCGTTGCTCGATCCGCTCGAGTGACCGGCCGCTGGAGTGACTAGCGGCGCTCGTAGTCGGTGAGACCGACCGCGTGGCGCTCGAGGATGAAGAAGTTCGTCGGGACGCGCAGCGGGCCGACCGCGTAGTAGGCCTTGCCGAGGTAGATGTCGTCGGCGAGCTGCACGAGGTAGTCGCGCAGACCGGCCGTCGGATCGAGCGGCTTGTTGCCGCCGCGGCCGTAGTCGAGCAGCACGGCGTGCAGGTACTTGTTGTCCGTCGACGTCGCGTCGACCTCGTGGACCTCATAGAAGCCGAAGCGCTTGTCAGCGACGTGCCAGCGGCCGTCGAGGACGTTGCGCGCGACCGGGCGGTTGTAGCCCATCACGCGATCGCCCTCGCGGAAGAAGCCCTTGACGAACTTCTTGATGCCGACGAGCTGCGCGAACGGCACCACGTTGAGCGGCATGTGGTTGATGCCGCGGAACTCCCAGCCGACGAGGTCCTCGAGGTCGGGCGTGCCGCCGCGGACGAACTCCTTCTCGAGCTCGTGCATCGGCGTCTGCTCGAGGCGGAGGGCGTGCGCGCTCGGGAACGGCGAGAGCGTGCGGGGCGCGGCGGGGACAGCGGCGAGAGCGACGGCGGCAGTCACGATACGAACCTCCGGGAGTTGTCGATGATGTGGGCGGCGGCGCGCGTGGCGAGCGCCATGATCGTTTCCATCGGGTTGACGCCGATCGGCGTCGGGAACAGCGAGGCGTCGGCGACGATCAGGCGATCGGCGTCGTAGACGGTGCCGAACGAATCCGTGACGGCCGCGCTGCGATCGGCGCCCATCGCCGCGGTGCCCATCATGTGGACCGTGACGACCTCCCAGCCCTTGGCGGGGATGCGGTTGTCGAGGAGGCGGCGGGCGTCGTCGGCGGAGGCGAGCTCGGGCGCGCCGTGGAACGGCAGCAGGATCCGCTTCGCGCCGCTCGCGAACAGCAGCTCGGAGAGCAGCGACACGCCGCGCTGCAGGTTCGCCGCGTCGGTCTCGTTGAGCTGGTAGAACGCCTGCGGGCGGCCGTCGATCGTGCGGACGCGGCCGGTCGCGGTGTCCTCGCACAGCATGCCGGCGAGCACCATGCGGTCGTACTGCACCATCAGCTCGCCGAGCGCGCGGCCGCGCTGCGGGAAGCTCATCGCGAGCACGCTCGGCGGCATGTTGACGGCCGCGAACAACAGGCCCTGCTCCTCGAACTCGCGGACCTGGAACGCCTGGTGCGCGCCCTTCCAGCCGGTCACCGGCTCGTCGTAGATCGCGACGACCTTGACGTTGGGATGCATCGACAGGTTGTGGCCGATCCGGCCGCTCGGCGAGCGGAAGCCCGAGCGCACGAGCAGCGCCGGCGTGTGGATCGCGCCGCACGCGGCGACGACGAGCTTCGCGCGCACCGCGACGTTGAAGCCGGCGGCACTCTTGCCCATCACGCCCGTCGCGCGCTTGCCGTGCCGCGTGATGCGGTCGACCTTGACGTCGGCGTAGACGCGAGCGCCGTAGTGCAGCGCGCGCGGGATGTACGAGACGAGCGCCGATTGCTTCGCGCCCGTCGGGCAGCCGAACGCGCAGCGATTGGAGCCGACGCAGTGCGCCTGGTTGCGCAGGTTGCCGATGATCTTCCAGCCCTTCGCGTCGGCGCCCTTCTTGAGCAACTGGTTGTCGTTGCCGATCGCTTCTTGATCCATGCCGGCGACGTGGATGCGCTTCTCGACGCGCTCGAAGTACGGCTCCATCGCCTTTGCAGAGATGTCGAGCCCGGAGCGTTCCCAGCGATCGAGCACGCGCTCGGGCGTCCGCCACGACATGCCGCCGTTGATCACCGTCGAGCCGCCGACCGCGCGGCCTTCCTGGTACATCACGGGCGGATTGCCGACGGCGATCGTCGCGCCGCCGTCGCGGTAGAGCTGGCGGACCATCGCGGAGGTGTCGGCCGTGAAGTCGCGCGTCGCGTAGTAGCTGCCTTCCTCGACGACGATCACGTCGAAGCCGGCCTCGCTGAGCTCCGCGGCGACCGTCGAGCCGCCGGCGCCCGAGCCGATCACGACGACGTCGCAATCGAGCACCGTATCGCCGTGGATGTCGTGGCGCGTGAACACGCCGCGCGGGCGCGCACCTTCGATCAGGGCAGGGCGAGCGACGGCCATCACGCCACCTCTTTCTTCAGCGAAGGACGCAGCGGATCGGGCGCGAGGATCTGCTCGTTCTGCTTCCTGACGTCATCGGCGAACACGGTCAGCCGCTTCTTCGTCACCTGCTCGATCCAGCCGGCCGCGCGATAGCCGCACGCCTCCATCATCTCGGGCTGCTCGTAGCAGGAGAGGCTCATCAGCTGATTGATCCCCTTCGCGAACTGCACGTGCACGGGCGTGATGCCGTGCTCCCAGCTCGCGTAGTACGCCTCGGCCTGCACGGGCCCCAGACGCGAGGCGCGGCGGCCGTAGCGAACGAGCGCGCCGAGGTCGTACGTCACGAGGCCGGCCGCGAGGCCCTTCGCGGCGAGCGATGGCAGCGCGCCGATCGTCAGCGCCATGTGATCGACGATCGCGTCGGCCAGATGGGCCGCCTCGGGCGGACAGATCACCGGCACGAGCGAGCGCAGCACGGCGCGCGCCGTCGACGAATGGTGGTACGTCATGCGAGCGCCTCCAGGATCTGCGCCATCCGCTTGTCATGACGATCGAGGTAGTCGGCCATGTGCTGGTAGGCCTCGTCGTGCTTGCCGTCCTCGAGCATGTCGAAGAACTTGCTGTGCGCGGAGACGTAGTCGGCCGGCGGCTTGACGGCGAACGCGAGCTCGCCGGCGGCGTCCATCCACAGCTTGCCGATCCGGTTGAGCAGCCACAGGCCCGGCGTGAAGTGCGCGGCCTCCGCGACCTGGCGCATGATCTCGAAGTCCTCGCGCGCGTAGGCCGGCGTGTCCTTCATCGCCCACGCTCGCGCCATCGCGGCGCGCGCCATCGCGGTCCCGCCCTTGGGGATGCGCGGCGCGGTCAGCTTGATCACCTCGAGGACCATCGCGCGGCGCATCGCGAGCAGGTCGATCAAGATGCGGCCGATCGCCGGCTGACCGCCCTCCGGTTTCCCGTAGCGCAGGTAGCCCGCGATCACCTCGATCGACCAGTCGCGATACGGCCGCACGACCACGCCCGAACCGCGGCGCGGCTCGACGAGGTTCCACTCCCCGAGACGACGCAGCGCTTCGCGAAGCGTCGGACGCGATGCACCGAGTTGACGCGACAGCTCTCGCTCGGCCGGCAGCCGCGAACCCGCGGCGTAGACGCCAGACACGATGTCGGCGAGCAGTCGTTCGAACACGGCATCGATCGCGGTGGTCGGATTCGGGTCGGGATTGGGGAGCGCCATGTGGTCTTACCAATTGGTAAGACCAATCTCGAAATTGGTCAAGCAGCTTTTTTTCACGAGTCCCCACGCAGACCTGCGCGACGGTTTTGCCAGCTGGGCACGCCTCGGCTGGCGGTGCCGTGGTCGACCACCGCCGTCGCGTCCGCCCCACGGACAGGGGACGCTTTCTCACTTGTCAACCATCGCGTGTCCGAAGTTGAGAAGTGAGAAAGCGTCCCCAGCTCCGGACGCGATCACCGCGCACGCGCGCGCACCGCGACACTGCCGCGCGTCGATGCGTGTGTGTCCGTCGACGACGTCACGATCGTCCTCGCGCAAAACTCGCCTGTCATTGCAGGCAGGTCGCCTTGACGCTCATGGAGACGTATCGCTAGGTTCCGAAACATGACGAAGGCCAAGGCAGGAGGGGAGCAGCCGGTCGAGATTCCGGACACGCTCCCCATCCTCCCGCTCCGCAACTCGGTTCTGTTTCCCGGGGCGATCATTCCGATCGACGTCGGCCGCCGTAAGTCGGTCCGGCTCGTCGAGGATGCGATCGCGAAGGAGCGACCGGTCATCGGCATCCTGACCCAGAAGGACGCGCGCACCGAGGATCCGGGCGCCGGCGACCTCTACATGGTCGGCTGCGCCGCGCGCATCCTCAAGGTGATCAAGCTCGCGAAGGACAACTTCAGCGTCATCCTGCAGGGCGTCTCGCGCTTTGAAGTGTCGACGTTCGACGGCGCCGAGCCGTTCTTGTCGGCGAAGGTCCGCAGCGTCCCCGATCCGACGAGCAGCGACGTCGAGCTCGATGCGCTCGTGATGAACCTCAAGGACATCGCGAAGCGCGTCGTCAAGCTGATGCCCGAGCTTCCCAAGGAAGCGGGCGCGCTCGTCGACAGCGTGACCGAAGCCGGTCACCTCGCGGATCTCATCACCAGCCACCTCGAGCTCGAGGTCGGCGAGAAGCAGGACGTCCTCGAGACGTTCGATCTCAAGACCCGCACGCGCAAGGTGCTCCAGTTCCTGTCGCGCCAGCTGGAAGTGCTCAAGGTCCGCGAGCGGATCAACACGCAGGTCCAGGAGGAGATGGGCCGCAACCAGCGCGAGTACGTGCTGCGCCAGCAGCTCAAGGCGATCAAGGAAGAGCTCGGCGAGCTCGACGACGGCGGCGGCGATCTCGACGAGTTCGCCGAGAAGATCACCAAGGCGAAGATGCCCGAGGAGGCCGAGAAGGTCGCCAAGAAGCAGCTCGATCGCCT
>JAFAOG010000455.1 GCA_019237945.1 Deltaproteobacteria bacterium
CGTACGCGGTTTGCACATCGCGCAGCTGTCGCCGCATGCATTCGACCACTTCGTGATCGACCGGCTGCGATCCGCGGATGGAGATCAGCGCATTTACCTGCGCCCCAAGGTCCCTTTCGGACGATGAAGATCGCGATCTGCGGCGTCGGAGCGCTCGGTTCGAACGCCGTCCAATATCTCCGGAACATCGACGGTGAGCTCAGGTTGATCGACTTCGATCGCGTCGAGTCGAAGAACCTGGCGGCGCAGTGGTTCGTCAAGCAATCCCTCGGCAAGAACAAGGCCGAGGCGGTGCGCTTGCAGCTAGTGAACTTCTACGGCGCCAAGGCCGAGGCGATGGGCGTACGCCTCGCGCCGACGAATGCAACGCAGCTGCTTGCAGGCTGCGGTCTCGCCGTCGATTGTTTCGATAACGCCGATAGCCGTATCGCGCTCGCGGAAGCGGCGCGCACCACCGCGGTGCCGCTGATCCATGCCGCGCTCGCCGCCGACGGGACGTTCGCGCTCGTCCGCTGGGACGAACGCTTCACGCCGGATAGAGAGGATGCCGCCGGTCAGCCGACCTGCGAGGGCGGGGAGCATCTGCCGATGATCGGGCTCGTCGGGGCTACGCTGGCGCGCGCCATCCAGGACTTCGTCCGCACGGGCGCGCGGCACGATTACATGATCAGCCTGTCGGGCGTCACGCGCTTTGCGGCGAGCGCCGCACGGCGTTGAGGATCACGAGCGCGAACAGCACGGCGGCGGCCACGTAGAAGCGGACGGAGAGCGTCTCGCCGAACAGCAGCGCGGCGAGGATCAGCGCGTACACCGGCTCGAGGTTGACGGCGACCGACACGGTGAACGGCGATAGCGTCCGCAGCACGTAGATGATCCAGACCTGCGGGACGACCGTGCACACGACGGCGAGCACGGCGAGCCAGCCGACATCCGCCGCCGGCGGGACGACGAACGACCACGGGACGAACGCGCTGACGACGATCGTCGCCGCGGTCAGCTCGTACAGCATCAGGCGCTCGGGCGGCTCGGCGTGCGCGAGCTTGCCGTTGAGGACGCCGAAGATCGCGGCGAGCAGGGCGGAGCCGAGGCCGAGCGCGAAGCCCGCGGGCGTCACGTGGAGCTCGACCTGCATCAGCAGGGCGGCCGCGGCGACGACCAGCGCGCCGATCGCGAGCTCGCCCGCGCGCACGCGCCGCTGGAACACGATCGGCTCGACGAGCGCCGTGAAGAACGTCACCGTCGACAGCGAGACGACGGCGGTCGCGATCCCGGCGACCTTGATCGCGCCGTAGAAGCACAGCCAGTGCGTGCCGATGAACACGCCGACGAGCGCGTAGCGCAGCGCGGCCCGGATCGGGATGCGCAGCGGGATGCCGCGCGCCGGCACGTAGATCGCGAGGACGCCGACGACGATCAGCAGGCGATACCAGACGAGCGGGATCGCGTGGATGCTGATCTGGCGGCCGAGGATCGCCGTGCAGCCCCAGAGCAGCACGATCACCTGCAGCGACAGGTGAGCGGTTAGACGCTTACTAGCCACGTACCACGCAGCGTGCCTTCGACGAGCGCCGGCAACGAGCCGAACAGCCGCAGCGTCTTGCGCGCACCCGCGCGATAGATCTCGCGGCGGATCTCGGCGCGCGCCGCCTCATCGGGCGCCCGCACGAGCTGCAGCGCGTGAACGAACGTCTTCGCGCGCCAGCGCCGAATCATCGCCATCGACACCTCGCCGACGGTCTTCACCGCGCCGCTCTCGAGGATCTTCTTCGACATCGGGCAGTCCATCCGGTCGGCGAGCAGCGCGCAGCTGTTCTCGACCTTCTCGTGGAGGATCGTATCGACGAAGTTGTGACCCCGCTCGATCTCGGCGAGCGCGGCCGGGTCGTCGGCGAAGCCGAGCTCGCGGATCGTCTCGTCGAGTGCGCACGCGAGGTCGAAGTTGATGTGGCAGCACATGCCGACCGTGAAGTGCGCCATCGGCGCCTTCATGCCGAGCGGCGAGTTGCCGCCCTCCATGTTGTCGAGCGCGAACGACGGCGCCCACAGGTGGTAGCGCGCGGCGTCGGTCGTCGTGTCGATGCCGAGCTCGGCCTTGACGCCGTCGAAGTGGCGCTCCGCGAACCGGCCCGCGAGGCGCTCGAAGAACCGCGCCGGCGTCAGCGTGCCGCGCTCGATCGCGTCGATCACCGCGACCGTGATGCCGTGATAGACGTCGAGGAACGCGGCGCCGCGGTGGCCATGCGCGCGGAACAGGTCGATCAGCTGCTGCTGGGCGTGGTCGGCGGCGCGGATCGAGGTCGGCCTCGTATCGATCGCGGGCAGCGCGGCGCGCAGCGCGCCCGCCGTCGCGTCGTCGAAGCCTCGCGGCGCACCGATCACGCTCTCGAGGCTCGGCAGATCGGGTTCGGCGAACAGCGGCCACGCGCTCACGTCCGCAATGTACAATGGCCGCGTGCGGGAGTTGTGGCTCGTCGTCGCCGTCGTCGCGTGCGGGAGCAGCACGCCGGCTCCGAAGCCGGTCGTCGAGCGCGAGCCCGTCGAGACGAAGCCCGTCGAGGATCCACAGGCGGCCGAGAAGGCGGAGCGCGAGCGCGAGGTCACGGCGCATCGCAAGATCGAGGAGGAGCAGCAGGACGCGCTCGGCGCAACGTGCACCGACCCCGGCAAGCACGAGCCGCGCTGCAAGCCGTCGTGCTACGTGCCGGAGGCCGCGGATCCGCGCTCGAGCGCGGCGAAGAAGGTCAAGGGCCCGGTCGAGATCCAGCACCTCGTCTGCCAGCGTCCGGAAGGCGGACCGTTCATGGTGATCGACGTCCTCGATCCCAAGCTCGCCGTGAAGCCGGCGCGTCGGTTCGGCAAGGCGCACAAGAAGGGGTGGCAGGCCGACGTCGAGGCGGCGTTCAAGCCGGAGCTGTTCGTGATCACCGGCAACTGGCGCGAGGTCGTGCAGCCGCTGACGAAGGAGCGCCTCCGCTGCGCGAACGCGTCGCAGTTCGCCGTGCTGAAGAAACCGCTCGACGCGTGCGGCGGCACCGGCGACACGCTGTGCGAGGCGACCGGCAACGCGGCCGCGCACGGCCTCGACGTGATTCACTACCGGCTGTTCGAGGCGCGCACGCTGCAGTCGAGCGGCGACACCGACGGCTGCCAGAAGGCGGCGCTCGAGGCGGTCGCGGTCGCGCGCGGGATGCCGCGGTGGCGCCAGTACGCGAAGCTCAATGTCGGCCAGTGGCGCGAGAACGCGCGCTATCGCACCCGCTTCGACGGCGTCCTCGACGAGGACACCGTGTTCGCCAACGCACAAAGCCTCGGCATGGACGCCGAGGCCGTGTTCGCGACGTGTGGAGGCGCCGCGGGCGCGCCGACGACTGCCGAACAGGAGCAGTCGTTCCACACCTGCTGGTGACTACTGCGGAGCGACCGCCGCCTTGATCAGCTTCTTGATGTTGTCGACGTCGACGTTCGGGTTGCTCGGGTGCCACGAGCCGGTCGGCGACCACAAGAAGTCGATGTGGTTGTTCTCCGCGTCGCTGCAGTAACGGCCGCCGATCACCTTGCCGGTCGAGCCGACCTCGAGGATGTAGTGGTAGTCATCCGTCGAGACGTTGTTGCGGTAGCCGATCGGCGACGTGCCGGGCGAGCCCTCGACGACGTAGCTGACGGTCATGCGGACCTCGTACAGGTCGGTCGCATCGGTGTTGTACGTGTACGTGTCGCCGGTCGCGCCGATGCACTTCATCGCCGTCGCGGCGTCGACCTTGTCCTGCTTCGTGATCTCGTAGCCGACGACCGGCTGGTTCCACACCTGGTAGTTCGCGGTGCGGTCCTCGACGAGCGGCAGCGTGTTGATGCCGAGGAAGTTCGTCATCACGACGTGCATCGCGCCCGGGTTGACGTCGGAGCAGTCATCGTTCGCCGAGCCGTGGACGTCGTGCGTGATCTCCTTGGCGTTGCAGCGGCCGCCGAGCATCACCGCGCTCGTGCGGTCGAACGCGTTCTGGATCAGCGCCTTGATGTCGCCGATCTCGAACGTCACGCCGTTCATCGTCACCGCGTGCTGCGGCTCGGGAACGAGCTGCGACGCCGGGGTCCACGCGTGGCAGCTGCCCCACCAGCCCTGGACGCCGTCGATGCCGTCGCTGCCGTAATCGTCGATCGTGCCGTCGCCGTCGTCGTCGATGCCGTTGTGCATCAGGCCGATCTCTTCGTAGTTCTCGGTCTGCCACTTCGCCGCGGGGCCCGCGCACTGGTTGTACGTGTCCCAGTTCGCCTTCGCGCCCGTGCCGTACATCGCCGGCTGCGTGTCGCAACCCGGCGCGTTGTTGAACGCCACGTCGTACTTCTCGAGCGGCGACTTCACATCCGAGCCCTGCCAGCGCGCGTTGTGAGAACCCTGGCTTGCCGGCCAGTAGGTGTCAGCCCAGACGCTCTCGGCCTTGCCGACGGCCTCGGGGTACGTGTCCTTCCACACCGGCTTGTCGCGCCAGCCCTTCTTGGGGAGCTGCTCGAGGTGGTACTCGAGGTGCTGCGCCATCACGGCCGGATCGTTCTTGTCGTCCCAGCCGTCGGACTTGCCGTCGCCGACCGGGCGCGAGTTACACTCGGCATCGCCGGGCTGACAGTCTGCTTTCGACTGGGTGTCGGCACAGCCGACGAGGTGAATCGACCCGAGGAGCGTGAGGCCAAGGACGTAGCGCTTCATGATGGCGGCTCGCTAGTCCATGCCGCGTGCCAAGTACGTGATGTGCAATATCGACGCGTTGACGCGGAGCGGCTGCAAGCTCGATCTGCCACCTCCCGTGTGAACACGATTGCGGTTGCCGGCAGATCGATCTGCCACAATCGGGTGCTTGAACGTTCGCCGCCGCGCCGGGTTCTTGCTGTGGGCCGCCGTCCAGTTCGTCGTGCTCACCGCGATCGCGATGCAGGTCTACGGCGGCGGGACGATCTGGGATCCGTACTCGCCCGGCTACGCGTTCGGCGGCAACTTCCTCAGCGAGCTCGGCGCGACGCGCGCGTGGTCAGGCCACGACAACCACGCGAGCATGGTGCTGTTCTCGCTCGCGCTCGGCACGCTCGGAATCGCGTTCGTCGCATTCGCGAGCGCGTGGCGAGGCTTTGCGTTCACGCGGCGGCGCGGCGTCGCGCTCGGCGTGGCGGCGCAGATCTTCGGGACGCTGTCAGGGCTGTGCTTCGTCGCGGTCGCCGTGACGCCCGTGAACCTCGCGCTGCAGGCGCACAACATGTTCGTCGTGTGCGCGTTCGGCCTGCTGCTCGGCTACGCGGTCTGCATGACGACGGTGTGGTGGCGCAACGGGGCGGGCGCGGCCGAGCTCGCGGCGAGCGTCGTCTATGTCGGGTTCGTGCTGGTCTACGTCGGGATCGTC
>JAFAOG010000503.1 GCA_019237945.1 Deltaproteobacteria bacterium
GATGTCGTCGGCGTACTGCGTGGCGGACCAGGTCGTGCGCGTCTTGTCGGACCGCCCGTGGCCGGGCAGATCGATCGCGACGGTCGTGTAGCGGCTCGCGACATGCTTGCGCGCCGGATTCCACCAGCTCGCGTTGCCGAGCCAGCCGTGCACGAACACCAGCGCGGTCGCGCCGCTCCCGCTCTCCTCGGTGTAGATACGCTGGTCATCCGAGGACGTGACGAAGCGCTCCATGCGCGCAGTCTGTGCTATCCCCGAGGCATGCGCTACCTGATCGTGCTCGCGTTGGTGATGGGTTGTGGACGATCGCACGAGGAGATGCACGGCCTCGCGCAGGCGGCGAAGTGCAGCGCGAAGGATGTCGGCTGCCCGCGGCCGATCATCTACGTGTCGAAGATCCAGGACAGCATCGCGTACTACCGCGATCGCCTCGGCTTCAAGTTCGACTGGATTGACGAGGGCGACTTCGCGAGCGTCACGCGCGGCGACGCGCAGATCTTCATGTGCGAGAAGTGTCAGGGCCACGCGGGCACGTGGATGTGGATCTCGACGCCCGACGTCGACAAGCTCCACGCCGATCTCAAGAAGCGAGGCGCGACGATCCAGTCACCGCCGGAGAACAAGCGCTGGGGCACGCGCGAGATGCTCGTCGCGGATCCGGACGGCAACGTGATCCGCTTCGCCGGCCCGCAGCGGTAGCTCGCATGGCGAAGACCGCGCTCGTCACCGGCGGCAACCGCGGCATCGGCCAGCAAGTCGCACGCGTGCTCGCGACCGAAGGCTGGGACGTGCTGCTCGGCACGCGCGACAAGCAGAAGGGCGATGCGGCGGCGGCGCGGCTGCGCAAGGACACCGGCGGCCGCCTCAAGGCGATCGAGCTCGACGTCACCAGCGACGCGTCGTGCACGACGGCGGCCGGCAAGCTGCGCGACGGCGCGATCCGCATCGATGCGCTCGTTAACAACGCGGGCGTCTACGGCCGCTCCAGCAGCACCGCGCAGACGCTCGAGACGAACTTCTTCGGCCCGCTCCGCGTGATCGACGCGATGCTACCGCTGCTTCGCGACGGCGCGACGATCACGAACGTCACCAGCGGCCTCGGCGCGCTCGCGAACATCGACGAACCGCTGCACGGCGTGCTCGCCGACCCCCTGGTGACACGCGAGCAGCTGGTCGCCGCGGTGCGCGCGTACGACGGCACCGATGCCTACGGCGCGTCGAAGGCGGCGCTCAACGCGCTGACGCGAATCCTGGCGCCCGAGCTCGCGCCACGCCAGATCAAGATCAACGCGACGGACCCGGGCTGGGTGCGCACCGACATGGGCGGCCGCGGCGCACCGCGCTCGGTCGAGCAGGGCGCAGCGAGCGTGCTCGCCGGCGTCCACGCGACGTGGTCAGGCGCCGTCATGCGCGACGGCAAGCGGATCGCGCCGTAGCGCGGCGAGAAACGCGTCGGGCTCGTCGATCGACAGTGCGAGCTCGCGCACGACGCGCCGCCTCCCGAGCAGCCCGCGCACCTCGTGCGGCTCGGCCAGGCGCACGACCACGTTCGCGCCGAGGATCGAGAAGTCGGTCGCCTTGCACGTCGCGCCTTCGCACCGCGCGGCCCACACGATCGCAGCCCGCGGAATCCGCGCCCGCCAGCGCACGCCGAGCCGCAGCTCGAGCACATCCGGCGTCAGCGCGACGCCGCCGTGCCGGAGCGCGTGCAGATCGCCGACGAGCCACACGACGCTGTACAGTGACAGCCCGGTCGCGACCCACGCGATCGTCGTGTGCCCGAACGCCGCCAGCGCGACGTGCACGAGCGGCGTCTCGACGAGCGTCAGCGCGATGAACGTCCCCGCATAGAGACCCCAGCCGCCGGTGCGGTGCACGCTGTACAGCCGGCCGCGCGGCCGCCGCCATCCCGCGAACGCGCACCGCACGATCATGAGCTCGCACGCGATCGCCGCCGCGACGACGCCCGGAATGCCCGTCGCGCGCAGTGCCGTCTCGAGCCGATCGTCAGCCTCGCTTGCCGCACGCCACGCCGCGCGTGCTCGCGAGAACCGCACGACGACGACCACGATCGCCGCGAGCTCGAGCGTGACCGCCGCCGCGATCACCGCGTGCGTCGCATCGCCGACCCGCGCGAGCAACACGCGCGCCGCGATCGCACCGACCGCCACGGTCAGCGTGAGCGCGCGCTTCGGCAGTTGGCCGGGCCGCACGCCGAGCACGTACATCGCGAGTCCCGCCGTCGCCGTCAGGTCGAACGCGCCGGCCGCCGCGACAATGGGCGCACCGGTCAGGATCACCATCGTCCACACGATCGTCCAGATCGCCGCGACGGCTGCGAGCGGGATCATCCGGGCGACCATGCCCGTTCGATGCCGCGAGCGCGGCTACGGATGCGGCGTTTGCAGCGCGACGTCGGCGTTCAGGCCGAGATATCCGGCCGTCACCGACGCGCGTTGCTGGACGTCGAGCTGGAGCTGCGCATTCGCGAGGTTCGGCGAGAGCTGCGAGAGGCCGAGCGACGCGAGGTCTGGGATCGGCAGCGTGATGTGCAGGTTGTTGCCGATCGCGCCGAACAGCTGCGGCCAGACGGCCTTGGTGACGAGGTCGTGCACCGCGTCCGTCGAGAGGCGGCCGGGGACCGCGGAGGTCTCCCAGACGAGGACGGTCGGGTCCTGCGAGATCGAGAGCGAGACCGTGTTGCCGGCGACGACGACGCGGGCGCCTGCCGTTGCGCTGATCGCGAACGATTGATTGAAGTCCGGGAGGTCGACCTGGATCTGGCCGAGCTGGACGAGCAGGTCGCAGCGGATGCCGTCGACATCGCAGGTCGTGTTGTCGGGGACCGGGATCACGACCGGGGCGAGCTTGGCGCTGACGCCCGCGGAGAAGCCGCCGACCGACGCGTTGCCTTCGAGGAGGCCACTGTTCCAGAGCGCGTGGAGGACCGCGTTGAGGAAGTCCTGCGAGAGCGTGATGCCGAGCGCGGTGGTCGCGGTCGACGGCAGGACGGGCGTCGCGGCGACGCGGATCGCGCCTCGCGAGTCGCTGTGGATCGGCGCGGAGGCGGTCGTGATCGTGACGGTCTGGCGGTTCGTGATGTGGCCGGGCGATTCGGCGAACGCGGGGCCCGGCGTGACGTCGAGCGCGCTGATCGCGCCATTGAGCGTGAGCATGACGGGCGTGCCGAGCTTGGCGTCGAGCGTGAACGAGACGTTGTTGAGGAGCTTGTCGGTCGCGCCGAGAAGCTGCTGGAGCAGCGGTGGGATCTTGTTCGTGAAGGTCGGGATCAGCTGCTGCTGGATGATGTTCTCGACGAGCAGGCGGAAGTCGTTGTTGCCGACGCGGATGAAGCCGTCGAGCGTGTCGGCATCGGGGCCGGTGAATGCGGGGACGAGCGGGCCGACCGTGGCGGTGACGTCCTGGACATCGACGCCGATCGTGCCGTCCGAGTTGACGGAGAGGACCATGCGGGCGGACGCGTGCATGTCGGCGGAGATTCCGCCCGCGAGCTGCAGCGTGCGGTTGCCGTAGGTGAACTGGCCGGTCGTCGAGAGGAAGACGCCGTTGAGATCGATTGCGAGGTCGAGCTCCGACGGGCCGGCGATCACCGTGTCGACCGTGATCTCGGCGGGCGTCGCGGCGGGGATGTTGATGTCGAGCGTCGAGTTGCCGGTGCCGGCGTGGATGCCGCCCGAGAGCAGCGAGGCCAGGTCGATGTTCCAGAGGATCAGCTCGAGCGCGGCGGCGAGGTCGTGCGCGACGACCGGGTCGGTCGACATGTCGAGCGTCGTGCCGAGCTGGCGGCCGTCGAAGAAGCGCTGGCCGAGGTAGAGGTCGAGCGCGTCGGGAACCGCGAACGTCGTGGTGCCCGTCGCGGGCGGCAGCCAGTCGGGAGCCCACAGGACATCGAGCTGCTGGCGCGCGGGCGCCGAGAGGCCGTCACTCGCGTCGACGACGAGATGGTTGACGCCGACGACCGCCGGGACCTGCGCCGTGAAGGCGCCGTCGCCAGAGAGATCCACGGCGGTGCCGTTGACCGACGCGCGCAGCTTGCCGTAGTCGGGGTTCGTCGTCGCGACGCTGCCCGTGACCGTGATCGTCGTGTCGGCGATCTCGGCGCCCGGTTTCGGCGACGTGACGGCGAGCGAGACGACGCCCGGTTTGGGATCGGCCGGCAGTCCCGAACAGGCGGCGAGAAGGAACAGGGCGGCGGTGCGCTTCATGGCTGCTGTCCAAACTGACCGTCGAGCACGACGTGCGCGTTGCCGGTCGACAGGACGGGGTTGACGATGCCGAGCTTGGCGCCCGCGGGCAGGCCGTACGTCGCGACGCTCGCGGGCAGCGTGAACGACGGGATCGGGAACGCGGGGAGGCCGTTGTTGATCGCGTTCGCGAGGACGTCGGCGAGCGCGGCGGTCAAGAACTGCTCCATCGCGTCGCGCTGCGCCTGCGACAGCGTCACGCCGAACGAGACGTAGAGCTTGTCGAGGTTGAGGTTGCCGAACACGAGCGAGTTGCCGACGAGCGTGACCGTCGCGTTCGCGTGACCGCCGAACATGATCGCGATCGGCTGATCGATCAGGCCGGGGATCGTCAGCGTCGCGTAGACCCCGCCGAGCGTCAGCTCCGCCGTGTTGCCCGTGCCGACGACCGCGACCGGCGGCAGCCAGCTGTCGATCGTCGCCGTGCCGCCGCCGACGTTGAGCGTCGCCTGGAAGTAGCCGGCGCGCCACAGGCCGTGAAGCACCTCGTTGAGCACGCCCTCGTAGGCGGAGACCGCGACCGGACGCGCATTGCTCGTGCCCGGCGGATCGACGAGCGGATCGAACGTTCGGCGCGGGATGCCGAGGCTCGGGCGGTTGACCGCCGTCGTGCCTGGCGTGAAGCGTGTGCCGATGCCGATGAGCGCGCGGGTCGTCGTGATGTCGAGCGACGAGAACTGCAGGCCGAAGCCGAGCGCGACCGTGCCGGTGCCGTCGAGACGCGGCACGTTGAACTGCTGGCCGAGCGTCGAGATGTTGAGGCTCGACGTGATCGAGTCGAGCATCGGCCCGACCTTGTTGTTGATGAAGTTCGCGAGCGAATTCTGCACGGCGTTCTTCACGGTGCCGGTGAAGAAGC
>JAFAOG010000393.1 GCA_019237945.1 Deltaproteobacteria bacterium
TCTTGTAGTTCGCGCCGGCCTTGTTGCAGGTCGCCGGAACGGGCGGCCGCACGATGAGCAAGTTGCCGTAGACGTCGGGCAGCGGATTCATGCCGCGGAGACTACCTCAGTGCGCGTGCTTCGCGAGCCAGCGCTCGACGGCCGCCGCGTTGTCGGACTGCGCCGGGTCCGCGCGGTACGCGTCGCGTGCGGCGGTCGCCAGCTCGATCGCGCGGCTGCGATCAGCGCTTGCGCCGACGAGTGCGCGTGCGAGTGCGTAGCGCGCCTGTGCGATCTCGATCGGCGGGCTGTTGTGCGTCTCGCGCAGGTGCAGCGCGCGCTCGTAGTGGGCGATGGCATCCGCGGTGTGCTTTGCCTCGAGCTCGCCGTCGGCGATCCCGAGCAGGTCATACGCGAGGTTCGGGTGATCGGGGCCGAGCGCCTTCTCCTCGATCGCGAGCGCGCGCGTGTACTCGGCGAGGCCGTCCTCGGTGTGGTGCGTGTCCATCAGCACCTGCGCGATGTAGCTGTGCGTCGCGCCGACCTCGCCGTTGTCGGGACCGAGTGCCTTCTCGAGGATCGCGAGCGCGCGGCGGTGCGCGGCGAGTGCCTCGTCATCGCGGTGGACGCCATGCAGCGCGACGCCGAGCGAGTTCAGCGACGTCGCGAGATCGGGATGATCGGGGCCCAGGCTCGCCTCGGCGATCGCGACGGCGCGCTGGTGCGTCGCCAGCGCCTCGTCCTTCTTGCCCATGTCCTCGAGCGTGATGCCGAGGTTGTCGAGCACAACGCCGACGCGGAAGTCGTTCGGCCCGAACAGCTTCTCGCGGTCGGCGAGCGCGCGCTGGTAGTGCCGCACCGACTCGTCGGCCTTGCCTTGAAAGTAGGCGAGCGTTCCGAGCTCGACGTCGAGCTCCGACCTGCGCTCGAGCGACGTCGATCCGGTGAGCAGCGCCTCGGCATGCTGGCCGTCTTGAGCGGCCTCGGCGTAGTCGCCGGCTTCCGTCGCGGCGTACGTCAGGCTGGCCCAGATGTGAGCGGCGAGCTCGCGATCGCTGGCCGCTTCCGCCTGCAGCTCGGCCTCGCGCAACAGCGGCATCGCGCCCTTGAAGTCCTGCAGGCGACCCTTCAGCCCGCCGAGCTCGTGCAGCGCGTTCGCGGTCAACGGCGGATATCCGAGCGACCTCGCGCGCGCGACGACGTCCTCGAGGACGGTCTGTTGTTCTTCGAGGTGTCCCGCGTGCTCCTGCGCGATCGCGCCATCGAGCTGCTGCTGCAGCTTTGCGAGCTCGGCGCGCGCGGCCGGCTCCGACGGCGGTGGCATCGCGGCGGACAGCGCGGCCGCATCCGCACACGCCGCGAGCGATGGCAGCTCCTGCACCGCGGGGATCGCATGCGGAACGACCTGCGCGTCCGCGTGCACGAGCACGTCGACCTGCGCCGCGAGCGTGTGCAGCCGGCCGTCGAGGCACGCCATCCGCAGGTCGAGCAGGTGATCGGACTGCTCGTGGCGCACGTTCGTCGCGCGGCACGTCTCGTCGTGCATCGCGACCCACGCGGCCGCGTACGCGTCGAGCGCGTTGACGACGCGCGCCTGCGTATCGCCGGCGTAGCTGACCTTCGTCGCGGCGAATGCCTGCGCGAGCGCCGCGCGACGTGGGCCGTCCCACACGCCGGCGAGCCGGTCGCGCGAGCCCGCGCACGGATCCTTGTGCGGATGGGCGAGGCGCAACGTCGCGACGGCGATCGCGGCGGCCACGAGCGCGGTGACCGCGATCGCGACGAGTCGCTTGCGGCGTGCGGCGCGCGGATCGTCGCCGAGCTGCGCGAGCAGCGCGTTCAGCGTCGGAAAGCGAGCGGCCGGATCGCGCGAGAGACCGCGCACGATCGCGTTGCGAATGCGTGCGGGCACCTCGCTGCTCGCCGGCGGCGGTATCAGCACGCCGCGGGAAACTGCCTCCGACAGCTCCGCGACCGTGCGGCCCGCGAACGGCGGCGTTCCCCACAGCGCCTCGAACAGCGCGACGCAGAAGCTGAACTGATCGGATCGCGCGTCGGTCGGGGCGTGGTTCCATTGCTCGGGCGACATGTAGAGCGGCGTCCCCATGAGCGCGCCGGTCTGCGTCAGCTGCGAGTCGAGCAACCGCCGCTGCGACACGCTGAGGTCGCTGCCCGAGCGATCGAGCGGCACCGCGGCCGCGGCCTCGTCGGTGCGCGCGAGCCCGAAGTCGAGCACGCGGACGCGGCCGTCCTGGCCGACGAGCACGTTCTCGGGCTTGAAGTCGCGATGCACGAGTCCCGCGGCGTGCGCGGCGGCGAGGCCATGCCCGGCCTCGGTGAACGCGGCGATGATCGTGCGCCACCCGCGCACCTCGCGCTTGAGCCACTCGCGCAGCGTGAGCCCGGTGACGAGCTCCATCGCCACGAACACGTCGTCGCCGAACGTGCCGACGTCGTAGACGGGGACGACGTTGGGATGCGCGAGCCTCGCCATCGCCTGCGCCTCGCGCAGCAGCCGCGCGCGTGCATCCGCGTCGTTGCCGGCGCGCGTGCTCGGCCGCATCACCTTGAGCGCGACCTGGCGATCGAGCTCGGGATCGTACGCCGCGTACACGATCCCCATGCCGCCGCCGCCGAGCTTGTCGACGACGCGATAGCGCCCGAGCTGCGCACCGCGCGGCAGCGCGACCTCGGAGGGCCGCTTCGCGCGGGCCCGCGCCGGGCGCCCGGCGGGAGCCGGCGTCGTCTCGCCGGATGCGAGGTCGTCGGCCGCGGAGACGGTCTCGCTCGATGCGAGCGCGTCCGCCGACACCGGCGCGGTCTGCGCGAGCGCGTCGTCTGACGGCTTCGATCCGCCCCCCATCGAACGACGATACCGCTAGAGCATGTCGATGTGGAGGTCGATCAGGTCTTCGGCCTGCTTGAGCAACGAGCGGCGCGACGACAGCTCTCCGAGGTACGCGAGCACCTGCGGGTACGTCATGATCACCTCGCGGAATGTCGTCGCGGGCATGCGAAGCGCGAGCAGACGCGTCTTCGCGACGACGTTCGCGTTCGAGCCGCGGCCGCCCATCAGCGACATCTCGCCGAACACGTCGCCGGTCGTCAGCATCGCGATCGGCTTGTCGTCGCGCACGACCGCGGCCTTGCCCGCCATCACGATGTAGAGGCCGTCGGCCTTGGTGCCTTGCGTGATCAGCGTGGTGCCGGCATCGACCTCGATCACCTCGAAGCGCTGGGCGAGCTCGCGCCGCTCGCTGTCGGTGAACGGCTCGAACAGCTCGCTCGTGCGCGTGATGCGATCGACGAGGCGGTCGCGCACGAAGCCGAGCAGCACGCCGATCAGCTCGGGGCGCTCGGCGGTCGCCTCGCGGAGCAGCGCGCGATCGATCGCGAGCAGCTCGACGCGGCCGACGGCGCGCGCGGTCGCGGAGCGGGGCAGGTCGGTGACGAGCGCGATCTCGCCGAAGAATGCGCCCGAGTGCAGGCGCGCGAGCTCGTGGCCGTTGGTCTCGACGATGACCTCACCCTCCGAGACGACGAACATCTTGTCGCCGGGCTCGCCCTCGCAGAACACGACGGCTCCCGGCGACAGATCGACGAGCTGCATCTTCTCGATCAGCTGCTCTAGCGTCGACTGCGGGAGCTGCGCGAACACCGGCGTCTTGAGCAGCGCGGCGCGCTTGGCGTCGATCGAGTCGATGTCGTCGAGCGCGATCTCGACGGGGATCAACGTGACGCCGGAGAAGCTGCCGTCGTCGAAGTTCACGCGCTGCGAGTCCGGCACGACGGCGGCGAGCGGGATCGCATCGAGCGCACCGCCCGGCGGCAACGCGACCTTGCCCGCGCGCGGGACCGGTTTTTCCTCGCCGGCGGCGAGCTGGCGGCGGGCGGCCTCGCGGGCCGGGTCGTTCGCGGGCGTCGACGTCGCGGGCGCGGCCGCGGCCGGTCGCGTCTTCGCGGCGAGCATCGCGCGGACCTCGGCGGGCGAGGGCATCGCGAGCTCGGCGAGTCGGGTCGCGGCGTGCACGTGCGTCGGCGCGATCTGGAGGATCATCTTGCAGACCGCGATCGCCTGGACGAGCAGGCCGTCGCCGACGTACTTGTCGACCGCGCGCGTGAACGCGTCGATCGCGGCGTCGTTGTCGCCGTTGCGGCGATGGGTCTCGCCGATGCGCTTGGACCACTGCGCGTTCGCCGGCTCGAGCTCCTCGAGCTCGCTGTACAGCTTCAGCGCGACGTCGTGCTTGCCGCGCGCGACCGCGTTCGCCGCCTCCTCCCGCAACCGATTCGGATCCTTGCGCGCCACGTGGGCCATTCTACGTCACGTCACGTCGCCATCGGCAGCAGCTTGCGCGCAGCGTGACGCTCGGCGATCGCGGCGACCGCCTCGATCCAGCGCGGCGAGGCATTGAGCGACGGCACGAGCACGAGCTCCTCGCCGCCGGCCGCCCGGAACTGCTCGCGCGCGCGCATCCCGATCTCCTCGAGCGTCTCGAGGCAATCGGCGACGAACGCGGGGCACAGCACCGCGAGCCGCTTGATGCCGCGCCTGGGGAGCTCGTCGAGCAGGACATCGGTGTGCGGCGTGATCCACGGCGTGCGGCCGAGGCGCGACTGGAAGCAAACGGTGTAGTCCGTCACACCAAGCCGACCGGCAAGCGCGCGCGCGGTCTGGAAGCACTGGTTGCGGTAGCAGCTGGGATGCGGCGTGTCGCAGCAGTGCTCGTTCGTCAGGCAGCGGCCGAGCGTGTCGCTCTTCTTGATCTGCCGCTCGGGCAGGCCGTGGAACGAGAACAGCACGTGGTCCGGCCGCGCGGCGGCGAGCGCGGGGGCGGCGACCGCTTCCCACGCCGCGAGAAAGCCCGCGTCGGCGTGGAACGCGGGGACGATGTCGAGGTTGGGGACGTCCCACGCGCTCGTCGCGAGTTCCATCGTTCGCGCGACGGCGGTCGCGGTCGACGACGCGGCGTACTGCGGGAACAGCGGGAGCACGACGATGCGTTCGCAGTCGCGCAGCCGTTGCAGCGCGGACGCGATCGACGGGTTGCCGTAGCGCATCGCGAGCTCCACCTGCCACTCGCCGCCGAGGCGTTCCGCGACGCCGCGCGCGAGATCCTGGGAGTGATAGAGCAGCGGCGAGCCGCGCGCCGGATCCCAGACCTGACGGTACGCGTGGGCGCTCTTCGCCGGGCGCGTCCGCAGGATGAGGAGATGTAGCAAAAGCGCACGACCGACCGCGTTGATGTCGAGGACGCGAGGGTCGGAGAGGAACTCGGCGAGGTAGCGCCGAACGTCACCGGTGGCCGGCGAGTCGGGCGTTCCGAGGTTGATGAGGAGGAGTCCGGTGGGCACGCGCGATGTGAAAGTCAAGGAAACGGCCGGCCTCTGCCAGACCTTTTTGCAAGAGACGAAAAACCCTGGCGAACGGTTACCAAATCGTCAGCCGTTTTACAAAAAACCGGGAGTGCGGAGATCGAACCAAAACTGAAGAGCTGCCGGCACTTGAAAGAAGATTTGGCCATCCTGTTTGACCCGGGCGCTGGCGGCTGCATTATCCGAGACGTCATGGCTGGCTACACGGGGACGCCGCTACCGAAGAAGCTCGGGATCAAGGCAGGACACAAGGTGTGCCTGCTCAATGCCCCGCACGCGTTCGAGCGTCACATGGCCGCACAGGATGTGCGCATCGCGCACGATCTGAGGCTGCCTCCCGTGGACGTCGTGGTCCTGTTCGTCGACCGCGTCGCCGATCTCGAGCGCCGGTTCACCGACATCGCCTCCCGCCTCCACCCGGCCGGCGGCTTCTGGGTCGCGTGGCCGAAGAAGCGCCGCGGCTCGGATGTCACCGCAGACGTCGTGCGCCGGATCGCGATGGCGTGCGGCATGACCGACAACCGCACCTGCTCGATCGGTGACTGGGACGGCGTTCGCCTCGTCCTGCGCGCCGAGCACCGCGATGCCGTCGCGTATCGCGCCGAGCCGCCGCCGCCGTTGTCGCGCCGCGTGCGCCGTCCCACCGCTCCCGCGCGCTTCGTGTCGCGCTCCAGCGGTGCCGGGTCGACGCTTCGCCGGGCGCGCGCGCGTTCGACGAAGTAGACGATCCGTTCGCCTCGGGCGTTCGCTGATCGCCGCGGAACTGTGTAATGTCCGCGCATGGTTCGACTTTGTATGGGGGTCGCGCTCGCCCTGGCGGCGTGCGGCACCACGACCGACGATCGGCCACGCACGATCGAGTACGTCACCGAGGCGCTGCTCGCGCCGACGTGCGGCCAGGCGCAATGCCACTCGACGTTCCGCCAGGCGCGCGGCGACGTGTTCGACACGGTGGCGGCCGCGCGGCGCTCGCTCGTCGTCAACGGTCTGATCTCGTTCGACAGCCCGTCGTACGACCCGGCGATGCCGGCGAACGCGCAGCTGATCCAGTGGATCACGCAGACCGATCCGCTCGGCCTCGGCATCGGGCGCATGCCGTACGACACGCCGATGCCGAACGAGGACGTGAACTTCCTCGAGCTCTACATCAAGGAAGGCGCTCCCGGCGCGCAGTGCAACCCGGACCTCAACGCTGGCCACACCACGTGCAACAACCGCGCGGTCTACACCTGCCAGGACAACTGGACGTTCGGTGACCTCGTCACCGAGTGCCCGAACGACTGCATCCAGGGGGCCTGTCAGTGAGGAAAGCGAACGAAGTGAGCGGGGGGTTGGGGTTGGCAGGTGCTTGCGGGGCGTGGCTCGCGAAGCGAGCACACGCTCCGAGAGCCCTCGTCATCGCGATCGTGCTCGCGGTCGCCGGCACCGCGCACGCCTACCCGCAGTTCCAGCTCGTGCGCGACGAGACGTGCAGCGGCTGTCACATCTCGCCCGCGGGCGGCGGCCTGCTCAACGAGAACGGCCTCAACACGGCCGAGTCGATGTCGCAGCTCGGGACCGATCCGGAGTTCTTGAACGGCGTCGTCAAGCCGCCGTCGTGGCTGCTGCTCGGCGGCGACCTGCGCGCGGCGAGCGGCTATCTCCAGACGCCGCAGCGCTATCTATTGACGATCCCGATGCAGGCCGACCTCTACGCGGACGCGCAGTGGGAGCACTTCACGTTTCACGTCACCGGTGGCTATCGACCGCCGGAGTACGGCAACGAGACCGCCACGCGGCTGTGGTCGAAGGAGCACTACGTGCAGTGGCAGTCCGACGTCGGATCGCCCGAAGGCGTGTTCGTGCGCGCGGGCCGGCTGATGCCGATCTTCGGGCTGCGCCTGGCCGAGCACGACGCGTACACCCGTCGCTACGGCGGCACGCCGCTGTACAGCGAGACGTACGGCGCGACGGTCTCGTACATCAAGACGGCGTACGAGGCGCATCTCTCGGGCTGGGTCCGCGATCACCTGATCGATCCGGCGCGCCAGGACGACGGCGGTGCCGCGTACATCGAGACGCGCCTCTCCGACGTCGCGGCGGTCGGCGTCGAAGGCATGATCCAGCACACGGTCAGCGACAACCAGTATCGCGGCGGCGTCACCGGCAAGTACTTCCTCAAGGGACCCGGCCTGCTGCTCTCGGCCGAGGTACAGGTCAACAACCAGCACATCGGCGGCTACGGCCTGACGAAGCTGATCACGTATGCGACGGCGTCGTACTTCCCCAAGGACCAGTGGCTGATCGATCTCGGCTGGGGCCACTACGACGAGAACCTCCGGATCAAGGGCCTCGATCGCGACGCGCTCGACCTCAACGTCCACTGGTTCACGTCATCGCACTTCGAGGCGCTGCTGAACGCGCGCGTCGAGCTGATCGGCCAGGCGTCGACCAACGTCAATACCAGCGGCCCGACGGGCGCTTACGTGCTGCTGATGGGGCACTACCGGCTGTGAGTTAACAGTTCGAGGGGCGCCTCGTCCTTCGAACATGCACTTCCCACCGCTGGTCAAGCTCCTCGCGCTGTTCCTGCTCCACCACCAGCCGCCGGCCAAGCCGACGAAGCCGCGCACGCTCGCGAACGGGCGACCGGCGTGCGGCAACGTGATGACGAAGGCGCCGACGCCACCCGAGTGCCCGACGTGAGCGCGTTCGAGCTCGCGTGGCGCGGCGGCGCGACGGCGGCGCGGCTGCACCGGCGACGGCCGGAGGGCGATGCGCTGCCGTGGGGCACGCTCGACATGGCGCCGGCGGCGCGCGACGAGGCGCGCAGCGTGTGGAGCAACGGCTGCTTCACCGAGGTCGCGAGCGCGGCCGCGTTCTCGGGGCTGACGACCGCGCTGCTCGAGTGTGGGGCGCCGATCGATCTCGTCGCGATGGCCGCCGATATCGTCGTCGACGAGCTGTTTCATACCGAGCTGTCGGCGCGCGTGACGATGGAGCTCGGCGGCGCTGTCGCACTCGACTTCGACATGGCGCAGATCGCGCCGGTCACCGAGCTCGGGCGGCCGATCGCGCGCGCGGCCGAGATCGCGATCGTCACGTCGTGCGTCGGCGAGTCGCTGAGCGTGCCGGCGATCGCGCGCTCGCGCGTGCTCGCGGATCAACCGCTGACGCGCGCCGTGCTCGACGTGCTGCTCGCCGACGAGGGGCCGCACGCACGGCTCGGGTACTGGTTTCTCGACTGGGCGCGCGAACAGCTGACCGATGAAGAGCGCGCGGAGCTGTCGCGGATCGCGAGCGCGGCGGTCGATGCATATGCACCGCTCTGGCGCGATGCCCCGTGCGGCTGCGGCCTCGATCGCGAGGGCCGGGAGCAGCTCGCCGCTGCCGTCGAAAACTCGATCGTGCGTCCGCTATCTCGCTACGGCATTTGCGTTACCGTAGCTGCAGGGTGAATCGACCGACCGCCGCTGTCGTCATGCTCGCAGCCTTGTCGCGGTTCGCCGCGGCGCAAGAAGCCACGACCGCCGGGCCACCGCCCGCGCCCGGGCCAAACCCCGCGCCGGCCCCGGCCGCCGACAAGCAGCAGGTTGCGCCGGAGCCCGAGGCGGGACCGATCGGTCACAAGTTCGAGCTGTCGGCGTTCGGCTACCTGCGCATGCAGTACATCGCGGTGCAGAACGATCCGAACGTGCAGTTCGTCGGCCGTGACGACGGCTTCGAGCTGCAGAACGCGCGCGCCGGCATCCGCGCCGTGCTCGACGACAAGGCCGATGTCATCCTCGCGATCGACGGCGCCGTCGACGAGCGCGCGCAGAACCAGGTGCAGGGCAAGCTGCGCGTCGGGCTGCGCGATGCGTTCACGGACGTCCACGTCGGCCGCCCACTCGACGTGCGCGCCGGCTACTTCCTCGCGTGGGTCGATCCGGAGGCGCTGATTCCCGACACGCAGCGCGAGTTTGTCGATCATCCGATCGAGAGCCGCGGCATGCGGTCGACCGAGGGCTGGTACACGCCGGGCCTGCCGCCGGGCCGCTCGATGGGCGTCGCGCTGCACATGGATCCGAAGCCGGTGGCGTCGGGTGCTGCGATCGGCTTCGAGCTCGCGGTGCAGAACGGCGCCGACGAGTTCGCCGCGAACAACGACAACGACATGCCCGCGGTCTCCGCCGCCGGCGTCGTGCGGCTGCCGAGCAACGGCTTCGTGATCGCGGCCGCGCGCTGGAACCCGCGCACCGTCGGCGACCTGCCGTTTCGCCAGGACGAGACCGACTACCAGGGCACGCTCGGCGCGCACGTCGCATTCGGGCCGGTGGCGGTCGGCGGCGGCGTGATCGTGCAGCGCACGATCTTCGAGTCGACCGGCGGCCCCGCGCAGGACGCGTACGGCGCGCACGCGCAGCTGATGGTGACGATTCCGAGCGCGCAGCCGCTCGCGGTCGGCTACCGGTTCGGCGTGCTCGACCCGTCGAGCCTGATCACGACCGACCGCGTGATGGAGCACACGCTCGGCATCGTGCTCGGCGTGCCATCGTACCGGATGCGCGTGCAGCTCCAGCTCACCCACGTCGCGGAGCAGGCCGATCGCGACCTGTCCAACGATCGCATCCAGCTCGCGGGCGAGGTCTCGCTTTGAAGCGATTCGCTCTGCTCGCGCTGGCCGCGTGCACGGGGTCGGCGGCTCCGCACTCGCGCGCGCAGCGGATCGGCAAGCTCGAGCAGGCGATCGGCGGTCCGCACGCGATCGGCCGCGTCGGCGACTTCATCCTCGAGAACGATCAGGTGCGGTTCGTGATCGCCGACAAGGGCGTCGGCCGCGTCAACACGACGTTCGGCGGCACGCTCGTCGATGCGGATCTGCAGCGCGTCGCCGGTGACGATCACGGCAACGACGAGCTCGCCGAGCTGCTACCGGGCTTCTTCTTCACCGTCATCAATCCGACCGACGTCTGCGTGCCGACGAAATCCGGCAAGTGCCCGACCGCCGGCTCGAACGAGCCGCTGATGGACGGCGCCGACGGGCAGCCCGCGGCCGTGATGGTCACCGGCACCGGCGGCGATCTGTTCGAGATGGTCGCGCTGCTCAACACCGGCATCATCCAGCCGGCGCAGCTCCAGCTGACGCAGCTCTACAAGCTCGAGCCGGGAAAGCACTACGTCACGATCGAGACGACGGTGAAGAACACCTCGAGCGGCGCGCACCCGTTCCCGTACCTGCAGCCGAGCGAGATCTCGTCGTCGCTGTTCAACGGCCTGATTCCGAACCTGCCGAACATCCAGCTGTCGGCGCCGTTCGGTCAGCTGCCGCTGTTCGGCGGCGAGCAGACGATCTTCACGCCCGGCGTCGCCGGCTTCAACGTGCGGTTCGCGATCGAGGACAGCTACAAGCAGGTCGGCGGGTTCCCCGGCTTCCCCGGCATGGTCGTCGACTACGTCGCGACGAAGGGGCCCGGCGTCTCGTACGGGCTCGCGATCCCCGACTCGCCCGACAACTACGCGATGCGCTACGCCGCGTCGTATCCCGGGCAGACGGTGACGCCGCACTCGATGATGCTGCCGTTCACGTACGCCGGCGTCACGGGCGCGTACATGTACGAGCCGCCCGACGTGATGCAGGCAAACGAGGCGCACACGTTCACGTCGTACTTCGTCGTCGGGCGCGGCGATGTCGCGAGCGTGTACGACGCGATCCTCGAGGCGCGCCAGACGGCGACGGGCGCGGTCGGCGGACGGGTCGTCGATCGCCACAGCTCGGCGCCGGTCGCCAAGGCGAGCGTCGTGATCCTCGACGCCGCCGGCAACCCGATCGATCAGGCCGAGACCGACGCGCGCGGCGCGTTCCTCGCGCACCTGCCGGCGGGAAATTACAAATTCACCGTCGTCACCGAGGACCGCACGCCGAGCGATCCGCAGCCGTTCACGATCGTCGCCGGCATGACGACGGGCCTGGGCCAGGTCGAGGTCGCGACGCCCGCCACGATCGCGGTCGAGGCCGTCGATGATCTCGGGCGTCACGCGCCGGCGAAGATCCAGCTGCTCGGCCACGACCCGCGGCTCAACGGCGGCACCGATCCGCGCGGCCTCTTGTACTCGCTGCGCCTCGGCGAGCACGTGCGCCCGACCGCGTTCGACGGCGGCGATCGCTACCTCGAGAACGCGTGGTGGACGAAGGACGGGCGGCTGCTCGCGACCGTGAAGCCCGGCACGTACGACATCGTCGTGTCGCGCGGCCCCGAGTTCGAGGTGACGACGCAGACGATCACGGTGAAGGAGAACGAGTCCGCACAGGCGCTCGTGCAGCTGCAGCGCGCGTACACGAGCGACGGCTGGGTCGCCGGCGACTTCCACATCCACAGCCAGCCGTCGACGGACTCCGGGTTGCCGATCGAGCAGCGCGTCGCGAGCTGCGCCGCCGAGGGTCTCGAGGTCGCGGTCGCGACCGACCACAACTACATCACCGACTACGCGCCCGTGATCGCCAGCTCGGGCCTCGACCCGTGGCTGCTCGGCATCCCGGGCATGGAGCTGACGACGTTCGAGATGGGCCACTTCAACGGCTATCCGCTCGAGGTCGATCCGGGGTCGACGCGCGGCGGCGAGTTCGTGTGGGCGAAGCAGACGCCCGCGAAGCTGTTCGATCAGCTGCGCCAGCTGTCGATCGATCCCGCGAATTCGATCGTCCAGGTCAATCACCCGCGCCAGGCGGTGCTCGGCTACTTCGCGCAGTTCTTCATCGATGCGGCGACCGCCGAGCCGTACACGCCCGACGGCCTGATGGGCCTGTTCGCGCCGTACGGCGACGAGTTCGCACCCGCGAACTTCAGCTACGCATTCGACGCGATCGAATTGATCACCGGCCGCCGCATCGAGGACGTCCACACGTATCGCGCGCCGAACCCGCTGCCGCCCGGAACGTTCCCGGATCCGCAGCCAGTGCCGGGCCAGATCGTCGTCGACAAGAGCGGCCACGCGATGTACCCGGGCGTCGTCGAGACATGGTTCACGATGCTCGATCGCGGTCACAAGGCGACCGGCATGGGCACGAGCGATTCGCACCACCTGCTCGGCGACGAGCCCGGCTACGCGCGCACGCTGCTGTTCGTCGGCGCGGGCAAGGACACGCCGGGCGGGTTCTCCCGGCAGGACGTCATCGACGCGATCAAGAACCACCACGCCGAGGCGACGAACGCGCCGTTCATCGACATGCACGCCGGCACCGCGATGATCGGCGACACGGTCGCGATCTCCGGCGGCAACGTCGAGGTCAGGCTGACGATCGACTCGCCGAGCTGGGCGAAGGCGAACCACCTGACAGTCTACTCGAACAGCGCCGTGATCGCCGACATGCCACTGAGCGGGACGCACAGCGACATCACGGTGCCGCTGCACTGCACGCAGGATTGCTGGATCGTCGCGGAGGTCAGCGGCACCGACAACATGTTCCCCGTGCTGACGCCGACCGAGTTCCCGCCGCTCGACGCGACGATCATCATCGGTGCGCTCGCCTCCGGCATCAACGGGCTCGATCTCGCATCGCTGCCGATCGCGAACCCGATCAAGCCGGTGCGCGTCCACACGTCGACGCCGTACGCGATCACCAATCCGATCTGGATCGACGTCGACGGCGGCGGGTGGACTCCGCCGAAGCCGCCGCTGCCGATGAAGCGCACCGCGCCGACGACGCGCCCCGATGTCCGCACGCAGTTCGACGCGCTCCCGGAGCTATCTCCGTGAGCTGTCGCATGGCCACTCTGGTTGCCATTTGGCTGGCCGCTTCGACTGCCTGGGGCCACACGTTCCCTCCACAGCGCACAGTTGTGGTCCAGGTCGAGAAATGCGAGGTCGCGCTGCTCGTCGGCTACCGGCCGGGCACGGGCGAGGCCACGGAGTCGATCCTCGCGCGCGCCCAGACAGGCCCGAAATCCCAGGGGCTTGCGACGCTGCGCGCGGTGATGGCCGCGTTCGCGATGGCGCCGCTCACGGTGACGCTCGATGGTCACGCGCTGGTGCCCACAACTGTCCGCGCCAAGATCGGCGTCGAGGCAGGCGGCGCGCGGCCGATCGTCGTGCTGCTCGTGACGTACAAGATCTCGTCGGCGGGCCGCCTCGCGGTCTCGTCGCAGGACGCGCGAACCACGCGATTCTCCTGGCAGGATCGCGGCAGCCAGCGCATCGATCTCGCGGCCGCTCCCGCACAAGGAATCTGGTTCGATGGAGTGGCCGACTTCTTGCTGAGTCTCGCGGCACCACCGGGAGACTCGCCATGCGTGCATTCGCCATCATCGCCCTAGCCGCTGCTGCTGGTTGCGCCGA
>JAFAOG010000466.1 GCA_019237945.1 Deltaproteobacteria bacterium
CCACGATCATGAAGGGGCGCGGCTGCAACACGTGCAACAGCACCGGCTACAAGGGCCGCGTCGCGCTCTACGAGGTCATGCCGTTCACCGATCCGCTCAAGGAGCTCGTCCTCCAGGGCGCGTCGGCGGCCGAGATCAAGACCGAGATGATCCGCGGCGGCGTCCAGAGCCTGCGCATGGCCGGCATCCAGAAGATCCTCGAAGGCATGACCACGCCGGAAGAAGTCCTGCGCACCACGGTGGACGACTAAATTGGCCCAGCTGAACCTGCAAGCGCTGCTCAAGGCGATGCTCGACAAAGGAGCATCGGATCTCCACATCACCGCCGGCTCGCCGCCGCGTCTGCGCATCGACAACGAGCTCGTGCGCCTGCAGACCGAGCCGCTGACGCCCGTCGACACCAAGCAGCTCTGCTACTCGGTGATGAACGACGCGCAGAAGCTCCGGTTCGAGGAAGACCTCGAGATCGACTTCTCGTTCGGCATCCGCAACCTCGCTCGCTTCCGCGCGAACGTGTACATGCAGCAGAGCTGCGTCGCGGGCGCGTTCCGCATCGTCCCGTATCAGATCATCCCGCTCGAGGAGCTCGGGCTTCCGCCGGTGATCCAGGAGCTGTGCGACAAGCCGCGCGGCCTCGTCCTCGTCACCGGCCCGACGGGCTCGGGCAAGTCGACCACACTCGCGTCGATGATCGACCGGATCAATACGCGGATGCGCGGTCACATCGTCACGATCGAGGATCCGATCGAGTTCCAGCACACGCACAAGGCGTGTCTGGTGAACCAGCGCGAGATCGGCCGCGACAGCCAGTCGTTCAAGCGCGCGCTCAAGTACATCCTGCGCCAGGACCCAGATGTCGTGCTGATCGGCGAGATGCGCGATCAGGAGACGATCGAAGCGGCGCTGACCGTCGCCGAGACCGGCCACCTGTGCTTCGGCACGCTGCACACGAACAGCGCGGTGCAGTCGATCAACCGTATCGTCGACGTGTTCCCGGCGCACGCGCAGAGCCAGATCCGCGCGGTGCTGTCGTTCGTCCTCGAGGGCGTCGTCACGCAGACCCTGATCCCGAAGGCGACCGGCTCGGGCCGCTCGCTCGCCGCCGAGGTGATGGTGCCGAACGCCGCGATCCGGAACCTGATCCGCGAGGACAAGCTGCACCAGATCTACTCGCAGATGCAGATCGGTCAGTCGAAGTTCGGCATGCAGACGATGAATCAGGCGCTGTGCGAGCTGTACCTGAAGAAGCAGATCAGCCTCGAGGAGTGCATCGGTCACTCGAGCGAGGTCGACGAGCTGAAGACGATGATCTTGAACGGTGGCGGCTCGCTCGGAGAGTTCGGCAAGCCGAATAACCCCACCACGAGCCAACGGCGCTAGGAGCTATTCATGGCCAAGTTCCAATGGGAAGGCACGACGCGCGCGGGTGAGAAGCGTCGTGGCGTCATGGACGCGGACTCGGCCGCGGTCGTCGAGGATCGCCTGCGCGCGGACGGCCTGACCGTCGGGCGCGTGCGCAAGGAAGGCGGCGGTCTCAACGTCAACATCCAGATCGGCTCCGGCGTCGCGCCGAAGGATCTGCAGATCTTCACGCGCCAGCTCGCGACGATGATCGACGCCGGTCTGCCGCTCGTTCAGTGCCTCGACATCCTCGCGGCGCAGACCGAGAACAAGTCGTTCCAGAAGATCCTGACGAGCGTGAAGAACCGTGTCGAGCAGGGCTCGACGTTCTCCGACGCGCTCAAGCAGCACCCGAAGGTGTTCGACGAGCTCTACGTCAACCTCGTCGCGGCCGGCGAAGTCGGCGGTATCCTCGACTCGATCCTGAACCGCCTCGCGGTCTACATCGAGAAGAACGTCAAGCTGCGCGGCCAGCTCAAGAGCGCGATGTACTACCCGACGGGCATCCTCGTCGTCGCGATCGCCGTGATCTGCGTGATGCTGATCAAGGTCATCCCGACGTTCGAGAAGATGTATCACGACATGGGTCACGCCGAATTGCCGGGCGCGACGAAGGTCGTCATCAACCTCTCGCACGCGTTCCTCAACCGCTGGTACCTGTTCGCGGGCGGTCTGTTCGGCACGATCTTCGGCATCATGGCGATGCGGCGCACCGAAGGCGGCCGGATCGCATTCGATCGATTCCTGCTGCGCGTGCCGGTGATCGGCTCGGTGCTCCGCAAGATCGTCGTCGCGCGCTTCACGCGCACGCTCGGCACGCTGCTGTCGTCGGGCGTGCCGATCCTCGACGCGCTCGACATCTGCGCGAAGACCGCCGGCAACCGCGTCGTGCAGGCCGGCATCATGCGCGCACGCGCGAAGATCGCCGAAGGTCACGACATGGCCGGCCCGCTCGCCGAGTCACGCGTGTTCCCGACGATGGTCGTCCAGATGATCGGCGTCGGCGAACAGACCGGCGCGATGGACCAGATGCTCACCAAGATCGCCGACTTCTACGAAGAAGAAGTCGACACCGCCGTCGCCGGCCTCACCTCGCTGATCGAGCCGGTGATGATGGCGTTCCTCGGCGTTGTCGTCGGCGGTCTGATCATCGCGATGTACCTGCCGATCTTCAAGCTCGCCGGCAACATCCAGGGCTGAGATGGCCACCGCGGCGCCCGTCGCGACACCGGGCGACTCGCTGGTTCGCGCGCCCGCGGTGTCTCCGCCGAGCGATCTTCGACGGCGCGTCGCGCGCCTGCTCGCGCTGCGCACGCTCGTCGTCACGTTCGTGCTCGGCCTCTCGGTGTGGTTCCTCGCCGCGCAGGAGCGCCCGGCCCGCTCGGCGATGTGGCTGCAGTCCGCGATCATCGCGGCGCAGTACGTCGCGACGGTCGTGTTCGGTGCGCTGCTGCGAGGCGGCGTGCGGCCCACGCGCGTCACGCGCCCGATGCTCGCCGTCGATCTCGTGCTGACGAGCGCGCTCGTCATCTCGACCGGCGGAGCGACGTCGCCGTACATCTTTCTGTACGCGCTGTCGATCGTCGCCGCCGGTGCGCTGATGTACCGGCGCGGCGCCGTCGTCGTCACGATCGCGTCGCTCGGCGCGATGCTCGCGGTCGCGCTGCTGCGCAACCAGCAGGCGGTCGTCGACCTCATCCGCACGCTCGGCATCAACACGGCCGCGCTGATCGGCGTCGGCGCGCTCTCGTACATCTTCGGCGACCAGCTCGAGCGCGGCGCCGAGACCCTCGCGACAACGCGGCGCGCGGCCGCCGAGCTGCTCACGCTGCACCAGGACATCGTGCGCTCGCTGTCGTCGGGCCTGATCACGACCGCACCCGACGGCTCGATCATCACGGCGAACGAATCGGCGTCCGAGATCCTCGGCCGCGACGAGCTCGCCGGTGTCGCGATCGAGACCGTGATGCCGGGCGTCTCCGCGCTCGTCGAGCGCCGCGCCGACCTCGTCGTCGGCACGAAGACGCTCGGCGTCACCGTCTCCCCGCTGCGCGACGAGCACGACGAGGTCGTCGGCCGCGTGATCAACTTCCAGGACCTCACCGAGCTGCGTCGCCTCGAGCAGCACGCGCGCCGCGCCGAGCGCCTCGCAACGGTCGGTCAGCTCGCGGCGGGCGTCGCGCACGAGATCCGCAACCCGCTCGCGTCGATCTCGGGCTCGATCGAGCTGCTGCGCGCCTCCCCGCAAGCCTCCGACGACGACCGCACGCTGATGACAATCGTCCACCGCGAGATCCAGCGCCTGAACATGCTGATCGGCGATCTGCTCGACTACGCGAACCCGCGCCCGAAGCAGACCGTCGACTTCGACCTCGCCACCCTGATCGACCAGATCC
>JAFAOG010000470.1 GCA_019237945.1 Deltaproteobacteria bacterium
ACCATAGACCATCAGCTATCGTCACGCATCGCGCGCGCGTTTTACCTCCTCCTCGGACTCGCACTGCTCCGGCGCACGGCGCACGCGGACCCGATCGACGATTTCTGGATCCGTTGGGTCGACCGCGCTGCGCTGACCCTGAGCGCCGCCTCCGAGGACGACCGCGGCTACTCGACGCCCGCCCATCCGCGCGATGTCGTCGGCGATGTCGCGCTGTCGTGCGAGCACCAGGAGGGGCGGCCGTGCGGCGATGGCGCCGGGCTGTTCGGCGAGGTCGACACGCGCGCCGGGTTCGGCAGCTGGGTCTCCGCCTCGTCGCGGCTGCGGCTGCGCACCGGAACCTCGCGCTATGGCACGGGGTTCGATGTCGACCGGCTGCACGTGGATGGGGCGTACAGCACCGTGAAGCTGAAGGTGGGGCGCGACGTGCTCGTGCTCGGCCCGGGGCGGACCCAGGCCGGGTGGGGCGACCATGCGGTGCCGCTCGATCAGGTGCGGGTCGATGCGCGCATCGGGATCGCGAGCGGGACGTACGTGCTCGGGCGACTGCGCAATCCCCAGCGGTATCCCGGCGCGCTCGTCAGCATCGGGCGCGGGCAGCTCGATTTCGAGAACGTCTCGGTCGGGGCCGAGCAGCTGATCCAGCTCGATGGCGATGGGGCGCCCGGGTTCAGCCTCGTCGATTTCATCCTCGAGCATTTTCGCAGGCGCGATCAGACGGCGTCGGCGACCGACAGCAGCGACCGGAGAATCGGCGCGGATGTGACGTGGCGCATCGCGGGGTTCGGGGGCGCCCGGCTTTACTACGAGATCATGTTCGAGGACTGGCGCAAGCACTTCGAAGACGCGCTCCGCTACGACGCGGACCACATCGTCGGGTTCGCGAACCGCGATGTGCTCGTCGAGTGGCAGAAGACCGGCGTGCGGAGTCAGGAGCACTCGCCGCGGATCACCGGGTTCACGAATGCGGGGCGCGTCGTCGGGAGCCCGCTCGGGCCGGATGCGCAGAGCGTCTACGTCGGGGCTCAGCGCGGCCTCGTCAGGCCGTGGGCGGAGCTCGTGCGGTTCTCGAGCGACACGTACAAGTTCATCGCCGAGGGACCGATTCTTCACGAGGCGCGGGGCGAGGCGGAGTGGCGTTATCGGCTCGGGGCCACGACGGAGGTCCCGATTCGCCCCGGACTCGTGGCAGATGGACGCGCGTGGGTCGAGCACGTCGAGCATCTGGGGTTTGTCGTCGGGCAGAGGCGTGAGAACGTCGGGCTGACCGCGTCGCTCGTATGGACTCCGTGAAGTCGCTCGCCCTCGTCATCGTGCTTGCCGCGCGCGTGGCTGCCGCCGATCCGGGGGCGGGCAGTGCCGCGGCGGAGGTGCACGACAGCTGGTTCGACAAGCGCGTCAGCGCGATCAGCGTCGGCGGCGTGTATGCGGCCGTCGGGACGTACGCGTGGTTCGCGTGGTTCAACGGCGCCGCGACGAAGCCGTTCTACTTCGAGACGCCCGACTGGGGGCACGAGAACCCGTTCGCGCTCCGTGGCTACGCGGGCGGCGCGGACAAGTGGGGGCACGCGTGGGCGAACTACGTGATGGTGCGCGGCACGACCGAGCTGCTCGTCGCCGGCGGGTGGAAGAAGCTGCCGTCGAGCCTGGTCGCGGGCGGGATCGCGGAGACGTTGTTCGCGATGCAGGAGGTGAAGGACGGGCACATCTGGGGGTTCGAGATCGGGGATATGGCGATGGATGTCGCGGGGGCGGCCCTCGGCGTCGCGATGGAGAATTTGCCCGAAGTCGATCGCATGCTCGACTTCCGGATGCGGTGGTGGCCGTCGTCGGATTTTCGCCGGCTATGGCGTGCGCACCCGTGGTCGCGCGGCGATGGCGTCGACTTCACGCAGGACTACACCGGCATGACGTTCCAGCTCGCGCTTCATCTCGGGCCTGTGATCGGCAGCGACGTCGACGAGCTGTGGTGGACGCCATACGTCGATGTGGTCGCGGGGTTCGAGACGCGCGGGTACGAGCCGGCGCAGGCGGCACCGATGTACTCGCCGTATCAGACGTACTACCTGGGCGTCGGCGTGAACGTGCAGGGCATCATCGATCGGTTCGCGAGCGGGAAGCTGCGCAGCGTCGGGCACGGCATCACCGAGGTGTGGGCGCTGCCGTATCAGACGCTGCGGCTCGAGCAGGGCCGGCGGACGTGGTCGCGGTAACGCGGCTCAGTGACCGGCCATCGCGGCCGCCATCTGGATCAGGCTCGCGAGGTCCTTCTCGGCGACCGTCGCGCCCGCGAGGAGCTCGGCGCCGTTGGCGGAGAGCTTGATCGAGTCGAGCATCGGCGTGAACTGCTTCGGGATCTGGCCCGACTTCTTGATCTGATCGAGCTGGGCCGTGCCCTGCTTGACGCCTTCGGCGGCGGTCTTCGGCGAGTCCATGATGATGTGAGCGTCGACGACGAGGTTGCCGGCCTTGAGGTCGAGCGTGCCGAAGCCGCCCGTCATCTTGCCCTTGAGGTCGTCGAGGTCCTGGGTCTTGTTGACGGCGACCCAGACGGCCGCGTTCGTGTTGACCTTGCCCGCGTCGGTCGCGAGCACGTCCTTGCCGATGCCGCCGGCGGTGAGCTTGGTGACGTCGTCCTTGGAGTCACCGATCGCGAGCGTGTCTTTCGAGAACCAGCGGACGTAGGCGTCGTCGTCGCCCATGCCCGAGTACTTCGTGATCGCGCCGTCCTTCGTGATCGTGAGCGTCTTGCCTTCGGCCTTGGCGACCTTCTGGCTGCACGCCTCGAGGTCCTTCTGGGTCGTGCCCTTGAGCGCGACGATGATGACGCCCGAGTTGTCCTTCTTGTCGGTCGACTCGCCGAAGCCGACGACGACCGAGTCGATCGATCCCGTGAGATCGATGCCGCACGTGGTCTTGATCTTGTCGAGGTTGTCCTTGGCCTTGCCGGCCTTGGCCTCGAGCATCGGCACCATCTGCTTGTAGAGCTCGCTCGACTTGATCGAGCCCATGTTGATGCCGAACACCGCGACGAGGCCGCCGGGCAGCTTCGTCTTGGCGGTCGCCCAGGCCTTGGAATCGGCGTGGGCGGAGGCAGCGGTGGCGACGAGCGCGAGAGCGACAGCCGGGAGTTTCATGCCGGGTATGACGCCCCGGGGCCGCAGAAAATTCAATCGATCTCGACGGCAATGTCGTCATCGCGCATGACAACGCGGACTTCGCCGCCCGACTCGACGCCGAACGAGCCGAACGCGACGTCCTCGAGGCTGCGCGTCAGGGTCGAGGCGAGGCCGCGAGCCCCGGTCTCGCGCTTGAGCGCGTCGCCGACGATGTGATCGAGCACGGTATCGGTGACCGTGAGCTCGAAGCCTTCGAGCTTGAACTCGCGCGCCATGCGGGAGATCACGTCGGAGCGCAGGATGTCCTTGAGCGTGTCGGCGTCGAGCGCCTTGAACGGGACGACGCGCGTGAAGCGGGCCACCAGCTCGGGCAAGAAGCCGTACGCCTGGAAGTTGGCGACGTTCTCCACCTGATCGGCAGTGAAGTCGACGGCGATCGCGTCGGGGTCGGAGGCGGAGGTCGCTTGCTCGCGGCCAAAGCCGATCGAGTCGCGCATCGCGCGGCGGTGGGCGATCTGCTGGAAGCCGGAGAACGCGCCGGCGGCGATGAACGCGATGTCTGCCGTCGACATGACGACGTGGTCGGCGTACGAGGAGTGCGTCAGGTCGAGCGGGACGACGACCTCGGAGGCCTCGAGCATCTTGAGCAGCTCGCGCTGGACGCCCATGCCGGTGACGTCCTTCGTCGTGCCGGCGCCGGCAAAGATCGCGTTGTTCTGGCCGGAGGCAATCTTGTCGAACTCGTCGAGGCAGACGATGCCGATCGACGCGAGCATCGGATTCTCGTCCGCGGTGTGGAGCAGGCGGGTGAGGATCGTCGACGGATCCTGGCCGACGTAGCCGGTCTCCGAGTAGGTCGTGATGTCGACGAGCGCGGTCGGGAGCTTGAGGATCTTGCCGAACAGGCTCTCGACGAGGAACGTCTTGCCCGAGCCGGTCGGACCGACGAACAAAAAGTTCTGCTTGCGCGGGAGCTCGGCGCGGTCGATGCCATCGACGTAGATGCGCTTGATCCGCTTCACGTGGCGGTAGGCCATCAGGCACAGCGCGCGGCGGGCGTGCTCCTGGCCGCGGTAGCCAAGCTCGTGCAGCGCCTGGAACATCGCCTGGGGCGATGGGCAGGGAAGCTCGCGCACGAACTTGATGAAGTGCTCCAGCCCCTGCTTACGGACCTTGCGGTTGGGCTCCATCCGTCGATTCAACTCCGCACCGCTTCGCGGTGCTGCGCGGTCCGGCAAAGCCGGACCTTGCACGAGATCATAGCCCGACACATGTAGTTTGACCAATCGGGCGTTGCAGTGGCCTAATCCGTGATGGTGACCACGGACAGTCTCGTGCGACCGTTCCTCGAGGCCGCCCCGGCGGCGGTACGGCCCGCGCTCGAGAGCATCGGCGACCTCGATCGCAGGCTGTGGTCACTGGTTGCTGAAGGGCGTGCGGCGTGGCCCGACCTCCCGCTCGACCCGCGCGTGCTCGTCGAGTTCGTCGCGCGGCACTTGACCGCCGAGATGGCGGATGCGGCGCTCGACGGGCTGCGGCCGACCGACCTCTATCTCGCGTGCGCGTGCGCGAAGGGGCTTCCGGCCGCGATCGCCGCGTTCGACCGCGACTACATGCGCGAGGTCGATATCGCGCTCGCGCGAATGCGCGTCGGCGACAGCCGGCTCAAGGATGTGAAGCAGCTCGTGCGCCAGCGGCTGTTTGTCGGGGGTGGGACGGCAGGCGCGCCGACCAGCGCCGGCAAGATCAGCGAGTACGGCGGGCGCGGCGACTTGCGGCGGTGGGTGCGGTCGGTCGCGGTGCGCACGTGCTTGAACGAGCTGCGCAAGGGCAAGCGCGAGGTGCTCGTCGATGACGATCATCTCATCGCGCAGCACGCGATCTCGCAGGACGACCCCGAGGTCGAATACATGAAGCGGACGTACGCGAACGAGTTTCGCGCTGCGTTCGGCGAGGCGCTCGGCCAGCTCGGGCCGCGCGAGCAGACGCTGCTTCGCTACCATCACGTCGACGGGCTCAACATCGACGAGATCGGCGCGATCTATCGCGTCCATCGCGTCACGGCGTTCCGCTGGATCGAGAAGGCGAAGGAGCAGCTCGTCAAGCAGACGCTCGATACGCTGCGCGCGCGGTTGAAGCTGCCGGCGAGCGAGCTCGACAGCGTGCTGCGCATGATCCGCAGCCAGATCCACCTGTCGCTCGTGCGGCACCTCGGCGGCCCGAAGGACTCGGTCGCCGATGATGCGATCGAGCTCGACCCGTCGGAGATCGAGGAAGTATGAAGCGGTGGCCCGAGGTCGCGATCGCGGCGCTCGTCGTCGCGGTCGTGGTGATGCTGATCGTGCCGCTGCCGCGGCCGCTGCTCGACGGCCTGCTGACCTTGAACATCGGCATCGCCGTTGCGCTGCTGATGGCGGCACTGTTCACGCCGCGGCCGATGAGCTTCCAGTCGTTCCCGACGCTGCTCGTCGTGACCACGCTGTTCCGCGTCGGGCTCGAGGTCTCGACGACGCGACTCGTGCTGGCCGATGCGGATGCGGGCAGCGTCGTGCGCGCGTTCGGAACGAGCGTCGTGGCGGCGAACCTCGTCGTCGGGCTCGTCGTGTTTGCCGTGATCACGATCGTGCAGCTGATCGTCGTCGCGCGCGGTGCGGAGCGCGTGGCCGAGGTCGCGGCGCGGTTCGCGCTCGATGCGATGCCGGGCAAGCAGATGGCGATCGATGCGGAGCTGCGCGCCGGCGCGATCGATCCGGAGACCGCGCGCCGGCGGCGCGGCGATCTCGAGCGCGAGTCGCAGCTCTACGGCGCGATGGACGGCGCGATGCGGTTCGTCAAGGGCGACGCGATCGCGGCGATCATCATCGTCGTCGTCAACCTCGTCGGTGGTCTGATCATCGGCGTCGGCAGCCGCGGCATGACGGCCGCGCAGGCCGTGAAGACGTACTCGCTCCTGAGCGTCGGCGCGGGCCTCGTCGCGCAGATCCCGTCGCTGCTGGTCGCGGTGGCGTCGGGAATGCTCGTCACGCGCGTCGCCGCGACCGGGGATGCGGCGCTCGGCGAGGATCTCGGCACGCAGCTGTCGCCGCGCGCGCTCGCCGGCGTCGCGATCCTGCTGATCGGTCTCGCACTCGTGCCGGGCCTGCCGCTCGCGCCGTTCTTCGTGCTCGGCGCGGTCGCGGCGGTCGCGGCGGTGCTCGCGCGGCGTGCGCAGCCAAAGCCCCGATCGGGCGAGCAGCTCGACGAGCCGGGCGCCGACACGGTCCGCGGCCCTCGCCTCTCGCTGCGGGCGCCCGATCCGCGCGCGCTGAGGCTCGCCGAGATCCGCGCCGACGTCGCGCGCCGCACCGGCGTCGAGCTGCCGCCGCTCGCGATCGCGAAGGGCGACGAGCTCGTCGTCGCGATCGACGGCACACCGGTCGCGTGGCCCGTATCGACCGACGATCTGCCCGCGGCGCTCGCCGCCCTGGTGCCCGAGCTGCTCGGCGTCGATCGCGTCGCCGCGCTCGTCGACAAGACCGCCGCCCACGCACCGGTGCTCGTCCGCGAGGTCGTGCCGAAGCTCGTCACGCTCCCTGCCCTCACCGAGGTCGTGCGCCAGCTCGCGCGCGAGCACGTGCCCGTCGACGATCTCGCCGCCGTGCTCGAGGCGATCGCGATCGCCCCGCAGACGAAGGACACGCCCGCGCTCGTCGAGCATGTGCGCGGCCACCTGCGCCGCCAGATCAGTGCACGGTGGGCGCCGCGCGGTCAGCTCGCCGTGTTCACGGTCGATGGCATGATCGAGGATGCGGTGCGCAGCGCGATCGATCGCCGCGATGGTGCGCCGGTCCTCGCGCTCGAGCCCGCGATCGCGCAGGACATCGTCGCCGCCGTGAAGGGGAAGCTGCAGACCGGCGTGATCCTCGTCAGTGGCGATATCCGCCGTCACCTGCGCACGCTGCTCGAGCCCGAGCTGCCCGACGTCGCCGTGCTCGCGGCGCACGAGCTCGCGCCCGGGACGTCCGTGACGACGGCCGGCCGCATCGATGTGGCGTAGCGGCGTCGTCGTGCTGCTCGTCGCGAGCACCGCATACGCGGATCGCCCGCTGCACGGCAGCATCGGCGGCGGCTCGGCGCTGCTGGTCACCGGCGACAACGGCGATCGCCAGCGATTCGAGCTCGAGGCCGATGTCGAGCCATACAGCCGGTGGGGCGGCCTGCTCGCGTGGCGTCACTTCAACGGCGATCACAAGGGCATCCTCGCCGCCGGCATCGTCTACGAGGCGGGGGCCGCGCGGCCGCGCCTCGTGATCGACTTTCACGGCGATGTCGGCTTCGATCTCGATCAGAAGGCGCCGATGGCCGGCGGCGGCCTGCGCACCGTGATCACGATCGTCGGTCAGCTCGGCCTCGCGCTCGACAGCGGCGGGTACCTCGTGATCGACGGCGTCGACCACACGCGGTTCGCGATCGCGCTCGGCGCCAGCCTAGTGGCCCGCTTCTAGCCCCGCGCACACCGGCTCGAGCTTCGGCGTCGGCGGGTGCGGCGCCGTCGCCAGGGAGAATTCCCAGCCGCAGCGCGCCGCGACGATCGCGCCGGTCGCCGGATCGAGCCGTGCGATGCCCGCGGCGGTGATGATCGCGACGCCGCCATCGGAGAGCCAGCTCCCTTGCGTCGCGCCTTCGATCGGCGTCGACCACAACAGCTTGCCCGCGACCGACAGCAGCGACACGTCGTGCGCGCCGATCTCGAGGAGGCGCTCTCCCGTCGGCGCCGGCCACACGCTGACCCGGCCATTCGCCGGCAGCACGCCGACGCGGCGGCCCTGCTCGAACACGACGAGCCGCATCGCGCCGTCGCCGGGCTCCCAGCCGAACACGTGGCCCGCGGAGTCCGCGCCGGCGAAACCGGCCGCCAGCGTGACGCTCGTCGTCGGCTCCTTGAGCTTCGCCGGATCGCGCAGCCAGCGCGCCGTCGTCACCGCGTGCAGCGTCAGGTGCAGGATCGTCATCCCGCCGGCGCGCGCGGGGGCGAGCGGCACGAGCTCGGTTTGCGTCGATGTCTCGGACGGCAGCGCCGCGATGCGCGCGAGCTCGAGCTTGCCGGGATCGAAGCGATACACGGCGGGCGCGTTGCCGAGCGACAGCGTCAACAGATGTGTCGACGGCTCGTACGACATCACGTGCGCCGACCATCGCCCGGCTTCGACGACCTTGCTCTTGCCGCCGCCGACGAGCACGAGGAACGTCTCGCCGTTTCCGACGTGCGACGCCTCGACCGCCCACGCATCGCCGCCGAGCCAGCGCAGATCGGCGACCTCGGTGCTCGCGGGCACCGGGAACGTCGGCTCGCCGACCTCGTGCAGCGACCGGTCGAGCGTGACGAACGAGTCGCCGAGCCCGATGACGAGCTGGCCGTCGATCGCGGGCTGCGCGACGCTCGGCGACACCACGCCATAGCCGAGGTACTGCGTGTGCGCCGGCGTCGCGATCGCGAGCTCGCTGCCCGCCGCCGCGACCGCATGGCCACCGCCGACCGCGAGCACGGCGCCCGTCGAGCCGCGCGGGCCGACCGTGCGCGCCTTGACGTGAAACGCGAGACCGGAGCGCGTCGCGTAGACGAGCGTCGTGTCGTCGAGCCAGTCGATACGATCGGTCGATAGCGCGTTCGCCTCGTCGACGAGCTGCCCCTTGATGTCGAGCACGACGACGATGTCCTTGCGCTGCACGACGACATGCCGGCCGTCGGGCGCGATCGCGAGCAGATCGGCGACGTCGCCGACCTCGACCCAGTCCCCCCACGCCATCGCCGCACCGACCGTCAGCGATCGCATCCCGCGCTTGCCGGCGCGCTCGAGCAGCGCCATCGCATGGCCGCCGCGCTCCGCGATCGTGACCAGCCGCTCGCCCGGTTGCGTGCCCAGCTGTCCGATCGGAGCGCCATCGGCGTCGAGCAGCACCGCGATCTGATCCGCGCGCCACGCGAGCAGCCCTGCCGCCGTCATCGCGATGCCGAGGAACGCGGGCTCGGTCGGCAGCGTCGCGTGCGAGCGCGCGCGGCCCTCGCCGTCGACGTTCGCGATCACGAGCCCACCGCCCGCATCGAGCACGCCGATCGTGAAGCCGTCACCGCGCCGCGCGAGCGCGAGCTGATGCGCCTGCGGAGCGACGACGACGCGCGGCTCCTTCGTGCCGTCGAGCGCAGGCCACAGCCGCAGCCCGCCGCCCTCGTCGGCCGTCACCGCCGCGCGCCCATCGGCAGTCACCGCGATCAGCGTGATCGGTCCCGCCGGCGGAGCGTCCGCGCCACCGCGTCCATCGTCGCTGCGCACGACCGGCGCCGCGGGCAGCTCGCCCGCAACGGCCGCCACCGACGGCGCGCGACCGACCGGCTTCGGCGCGGGCAATGGAACCGGGCGTGCATGCGTGCCGCACGCGGCGACGAGCAGCACGGCGAGCCGGATCATCGCTCGCTATCTTCGCACACCGATCCCTGACCGACGCCCGCCGTCGCAATCGGCGTGTCGAACAGGCCGAAGCTCCAGGCGCATGCGGTCGCCGTGCGCTCGCCCGTCACGGTGTCGAGCATGACGAGGCCGCCCGTCGCGCGCACGAGCACCTTCGAATCGTCGTCGGAGAACGTCGCCGAAGACACGCCCCAGATCGGCTGCTTCCACCGCTCGGTCGTGCCGTCGAGCAATCGCACGCCGCCCGGTCCGATCATCGCGAGGAGCTTGCCCGCGTGATCGGGCGCCGGCAGATCGACGTTGCCCTTCTCGATCGCGACACCATCGCGATACAGCGTGCTGGCGCCATCGCGCGTGAACACGTGGCCCTCATCGTCGATGGCGAGCAGATACCCGGGCTGCTTCTTCGGCGTGCCGTCGCGCAGCATCGTCACGACGCTGCCTTCCTCCGTGTTCGCGATCATCACCGCGTTCGCGCCATGCGCGCGCGCCGGGTCGAGCAGCCGCAGCGACGCGTCGGCGCGGATCGTCAGCGCCGGCAGCCGCTTCGCCGAGGTCGTCGCGAGATCGAGCACCCAGCGCTGCTCCTTGTCGCCCTCGCCGATCCCGAACACGTGCGTGTGCGGCTCGTAGTCGAGGCGGCTGATCGACTTGAACTGGCCGAGCGGCACGGGGTGCTGCGGATGATCGAGATCGACGAGCTCGAGCTGCAGATCGCTGCCGACCTGGCGTTCGACCACCGCGTGATGATCGCCGACCGGCTGCGAGTACGCCGGCGGCGTCGCGAGATCGGCACGGCGCGTCTCGGTGAGCGCGGCGTCGAGCCATGCGAGGTGCGTCGTGCTGAACGTCACGGCGATCCGCGAGCCCTCGAACGTCGCGGTCTGCACGCCGACGTCCTGCCAGCCGAGGTAGCGCGTGCGCGTCGGCGTCGCGAGCGCGAGCCCGCCGCCGTAGCCCGACACGAGCATCCCTGCGCCGACCGCCCCGAGCGACGTCGCGGGATTCGGCGGCGTCGTCACGCTCCACGGATCGGGCTTCGGCTCGTTCGCATCGGTCCACCAGCGCGGCTGCGCGCCCATCGCGACGACGTGCGCATCATCGACAAAGCCGAGCGGCTCGTCCGCCGCGACCTGCACGCTCGTGCCGAGCACGACGGCGGGCTTGACGCCGAGATCGAACACGAACAGCTGGCGCGACTTCGCCTCCGCGCCCGCGATCCGCTTGCCGCTCGCCGCGACCGCCACGCTGTCCGCGATCACCGCCGCCGGCAGCGTCACGCGCGCGCCCCACGCGATCCGTTCGCGCCGCGCGATCCAGCGCACCGTCTTCGCCGTGCCGTCGACGTCCGCGATCACCGCGATCGCCGAATCGCCGCGCACCGCGATCGCCGCGAGCCGCTCGCCCGGATCGGCGACGAGCCGCCCGATCACGCTGCCGCGCGCGTCGATCTGCTCGACCGATTGGTCCGCGCGCCGGACGAGCACGTTGCCACCGCTTGCCACGAGCTGGTCGATGCGAACATCTCCCGCGACCTCCGCCCGCCCCACGACCGCTCCGCCGCGGGCAATACGCAACAGATGCGCACTCCCGGCCTCGTCGAGCAGCGCGACGAGCCAGCCATCGCCGTCGCGCGTGATCGCCGCGTGGGCCGCCGCCGGTGCCACGACCGGGATCGGCTCGCGGGATCCATCGAGCGCTGGCCACAACCGGATCGCTCCGACGTCATCGAGCGAGAGCGCGGCATCGCCCGCGTCGGTGACACTAACCTCGCGGATCGACCCAGCATGTGGCGCCCCACGCACGCTCGCGCCCGGCGCCGCCAGCACGCTCGTTCTCGCGGGTGCCGCGACCGCGTCGCGTTCGACATCGTGACCACAACCGATGGCCAGCAGCACGGGGACGAGGCGCCTCATCCTTCGTGTGAACGCACGATGACAGCCCGATGTTCTTTTCCAGTGACGTGGTCCCCGTTACTCGTGTTCTTTCCGGCGTTTCCACATGAGTGAACATTTGCAGCGCGCAGTCGCTTTCTCTGAAATTCCTGTTGAGCGTCGACGCGGCCGATGGTCAAAGAGAACTGCGCGGCCCGTTGGGGTTGGTCGCGACAGTTGGAGGAGGCAGTAAGATGGCGCTCGGTACCGTGAAGTGGTTCAACGATGCCAAGGGCTACGGTTTCATCAGCCGTCAGGACGACGGGAAGGACGTCTTCGTCCACTACTCGTCGATCTCGGGTGATGGTTTCCGTACGCTCAACCAGGGTCAAACGGTGGAGTACGAAGAGCAGCAGGGGCCGAAGGGCCTGTTCGCTGCGAAGGTGCTCAAGGTCGTCGGGGCGGCGACCAGTAGCTAGCCGCTCGTCAGCGCGCGAGCTGTGTCGCGCGGTACTCGCCCGAGTTCGTCTTCGTCAGCACGACCGCGAAGGTCTCCTTCGCCGTACGCACCTGCAAGACGACGTTGCCGGGTGGCAACGATCCACCGTTCGAGGCCTGCGCATACTCGCCCGATGTCAGGAGCTTCCAGTCCTTCATCGGACCGCTCTCGACGACAAGCCCGCTGTACATCTCCTTGAGGTCGCCCTGTGTCGACGCGGCGACCTGACCACCCGCATAGAACGGGACGGTCGAGTACTTCACGAGCTTGTCGACCTGCGCGGTCGCAAACGCACTGACCCACAGGTTCGCTGCGAACAGCGCCTGCTTGTCGGTGACGTCGCTGTCGGGGTTCACCTTCTGCTTGGCGAGCCCGTCGTCGGGCGTCACGGGCTTGTCGCCCGTCGGCACCGGACCGTGCTTCTTCTTGCCCGGCACGTGCGCGGTGTTCGCGACCATCGCGCCGTCGTCGAGCACGCCCTGCCCGCCATCGTCGGGCACCTCGGTCAGGATGTACGGCTCGACGTTGAACGTGCCGCACTGGCGCCAGTTGCGATAGAAGCCCCAGCGCAGGTAGATGCGGCCGTCGACAGAGCGGATCTGCTCGGGCGTCGGCTCGAACGGCGCCGCCGAGATGACGGTGTCGACCGCCGCGACGTCGAACTCCGTCTTGCCCGATGTCTTCGCGATCGTCACCTTGTGCACGCTGCCGTCGGGGTTGACCGAGATCTCGAGGTTGACCCACAGGTTCGGATCGTTGAGCGGATAGTCCGCCGGCTTGTTGTCGAGATCCTCGAGGAAGCCAAAGCCCCACAGCTCGTGAATGCGGCGGTGCATCCGCGCGACGTACAGCGCGAACGGATGCGCGCGCGTCTTGAGCGCGGTCTGGTTGCCCGGGCGAACATCGGGGACGAAGTTCTCGAGCGAGCTCTTGATCGCGTCGAGCTTGCGCTCCCAGCGGCCCTTCTTCGACGACATCTTGCGCGCCGCGACCTGGCGCTCCTCGTCGACCTTCTCGTGCCCCATGATGCGCTCGTAGTCGTTGAACGCGAGGTCGGTGTTGATGCCGGGCAGGCCCTGCTTGCCCTTCTTCTTGCCGTCGCCTTGCTCGGTGAGCGCGCCGCGGCCGCCGATGCCGCGCATCGACAGGATGCCGGGCGTCTTGTCGCCCTCGCCGTTCTCGCCGTTCTCGCCCTCGTTGCCCTTGATCACGCCCTTGGCGACTTCCTTCTCGCCGGAGTGATCGGTCTCCTTGAGGTGCTTGTCGGTCGACGATTGCGTCTCCTCGAGCTGACGGATCTTGTCGTCGGGGCCACCGATCTCGGCCGACGTCTTGTCGTCGCTCTCCTTGCTCGCCTCCGAGTGACCCTCGCTCTCCTTGTCGAGGTTCGTCTTCTGCGCGCGCGTCTCCTCGGCGACATCGCGGTTCTTGTCGCTGAGGAACTTCGCGTCGTCGGGTGCCTCTTTCTTGAGGTCCTTGTCGTCCTTGACCTCGACCATCGTCATCGCCGGCGGCAGCGTCTGCGGCGGAGGCGGCTTCTTCTGCTCGGGCGGCGGCGGAGGCGGTGGCTGCAGCGGCTTGATCTGCGGCGGCGGCTTCGGCTTCTCGATCGCGACCTGCGGCGGCTTCTCCTCGAGCTTCTCGGCGTCGATCGGCGGCGGCGGAGGCGGCGGCGTCAGCGGCTTGATCAGCTTGTCGAGCTGCGACGGATCCGCGAACGCGACCTCGACGCGATCCGGCTCCTTGCCGAACTCGACGCCGACATCGGTATCGAGCGCGACCTTGACGCCGCACTCGCGGATCGACTTCTTGCCCTCGAGATCCGGCTTGCAGTCGGCGAGCGGATCCCCGAGGTACTTCACGAGCGCGGTCGGCGTGCGCATCGGGTACTGCTTGAACCCGGCGAACGTCGCGCCTTCGTTGACGAGCGCCGACAGCTGCACCTGCGTGCCCGGCTCGACCGTCACCACGCAGCGCGGCGTCGAGCAGCGCATGATCGGCGCGGCGTCGCCGACTTTCGTGACGAGCACCTGCCCGCGGCTCGGCGTGTACGTCGTCGTCAGCACCGCCTGCTTCTTCGGAAACAGCTCGAGGCCGCGCGTCCACACCGCGCCGTCCTGCGCCGTGATCGTCACGGTGACGTGCTGCTTGCGATCCGGCAGCAACACCTGCTGGCCGGGCGCGGGGATCAGCGTGCCGGCCGCCGTCGCGATCTCGATCTTCTCGTGCTCGCCGGTCGCGACCGTCAGCGACGTGCGATCGCCCGGCGACGTCTCGACGCCCGCATAATCCCACTCGGCCGCACCATCGAGCAGCCGGATCGTGAGCGTCGGCTTCGGCGTTGGCCGCGTCACCGCGTAGCCTACGAGCGCAGCAGATTGTGCGGTCAACGAGATGGCCGCCGCCGGTACCCACAGCCATCGGCTGCGATATGCGCGGATACGGGCCACCTGGGCCCAGTTTGACATACGGCGCCGGGATTGCCGTTGCCCGAAATGCTCAGCAATACCCGGTGAGTCAGGGCCTTCCGAAGCGCCCCGATCCGACCACTCCGCGCCTCACCTGCGACGGGGTCAGAGCTTCCGGTACACGCCGACGACGACGCCGATGATATCGACGCTCTTGAAGTCGGCTCGCCGCACGATGATCGGCTGCATGTTCGAGTTCGCCGGCTGGAACCGGATGCGGTCGCCCTCGGGGAAGTAGCGCTTCACCGTGGCCTCGCCCTCGATCATCGCGACGACGATCTCGCCGGTCTTCGCACTCGGCGTCTTCTTCACGAAGACGTAGTCCCCGTCGAAGATGCCGTCCTCGATCATCGATTCGCCGACGATCTTGAGGCCAAACACCTCGCGGTGGCCGCCGATCAGCACGCGGTCGACGCGCACCGTATCCGTCGCCTGCTCGACCGCGAGGATCGGCTGGCCGGCGGCGACGCGGCCGAGGATCGGGATCTCCGCCATGTCATCGGCATCGCTGACGAGCTCGACCCCGCCTGTCCCCATCGCCGGCCGCCGCATCGGCACGAGCTCGCCCGAGCCATCCGGAAGCACCGGCCGCATCGCGCGCGACTTGAGATCTTCGCGGCGCAGGTGGCCCTTCTTCTCGAGCGCCTTGAGGTGATCGTTCACCCCGTTGGTCGATCGAATGTTGAAGTGCTCGCCGATCTCACGGAGCGTGGGAGGAAACCCGCGCTCGACGATCGA
>JAFAOG010000082.1 GCA_019237945.1 Deltaproteobacteria bacterium
CGAGCTCAAGGTCGCCGATGATCAGCTGCTGATCGCGCGCGCGGCCGTGTCGCGCATCGCCGATAACCCGCGGATCGCGCTCTCGGTCGACATCGTCGGCGGCTCGATCGAGATCGAGCGCGGTGCGCACGGCAAGGGCGCCGAGATCTGTCGGCGCGTCGTCGATGCCGCGACCAAGCTCGCCGCCACCGACATCGTGACCGATGCGCGCCGCTGCCTCTATGACGCCTACATCAACAACAACGAGCCGAAGCAGGCACTCGAGATCGCGCGCGCGATGCACGACGAGTCGATGCGCACGCTCGGGCCGGCTCATCCGCAGACGATCCAGGATCTGAGCACGCTCGCGAGCGCCCTCGCCGCGAACGGCGACCCGGCGGCTGCGAAACCCGTCTGGGACGAGGCATTCGCCGGCATCGCGCGCAGCGAAGGCTCTGACAGCATCGACATGATGAACGCGCTGCACGACTTCGCGCTCGCCGAGTCGCCGGGCGCGGCCGTCTCGACGCCCGAGGCCCTCGACGCGATCCAGCGCGCGGTCGCGATCGCCGAGAAGCGGTTTCCGCCCAATAACCCGCAGCGCGGCGCGATGCTCGAGATGCTCGCCGGCGCCCAGTCCGGTCTGCAGCACCACGAGGAGGCGATCGCGGCGTACGACAAGGCGATCGCCGTCTACGAGAAGCTCGACGATCCGTCGCCGCTCGCGCGCAGCCTCTACAACGAGGCCGACGAGCTCAAGGCGATCAATCACTGCGACCGCGCGATGCCGCTCTACGCGCGCGCGACGAAGGTCGCCGAGGAGACCGGCAAGCTCGGCCAGATCGCGGGCGCGAGCGAGTACGGACGCGGAGCGTGCCTCGCCGCCGATCACAAGTGGGACGATGCGCAGACCGCGCTCGAGCACTCGATCACGCAGCTCGACGCCCTCGGCGCGCCGCTGTTCGCCGCGCAATCGCGCTGGGAGCTCGCCGACGAGCTGATCACGCGCGGCCAGCGCGCGAAGGGCCTCGCGCTCGCGAAGGAAGCGGTCGCGCAGCTGAAGGGTCAGCCGCCGCCCGCCGATCAGCTCGCCGCCCAGATCTCCGCGTGGATCGCGAAGCACTGATATCGTTCGCGCATGCCTGCGCCGCGCGAGTCTCGAATCGGACCCTGGCTGGTCGCGCTCGGCGCGGCGCTGTGGGGCACCGAGTCGGCGTGGCGCATCCCGCTCAACGCGATCTTCCCGGACCCGGACGTCATCGTGTTCTGGGAGCACGTCGTGCTCGTCGCGTGCGCGCTGCCGCTGGTGCTGCCGCGCCTTCACGAGCTGCGGCACGTGTCGCGCGGTGCGATCGCGTGGCTCGTGTTCTCGGGCGTCGCCGGCTCGGCGGTCGGCGCGGTGCTGTTCACGCTCGCCCTCAAGAACGCGAACGAGAGCGTCGTCAACGTTGTTCTCAATATCCAGCCGGTGCTGTCGACGACGGCGGCCGTGCTGCTGTTCCACGATCGGCTCGCGAAGTGGTTCCCGCTGTGGGCCGGCATCGCCGTCGTCGCGGGGATGGTGCTGGTCGGGCTGCGGCCGGGCGTGCCGTTCGCGCTCGAGAGCGGCGTGATCTATGCCCTCTTGTGCGCGCTGTGCTGGGGCCTGTCGACGGTCGCCGGCCGCGCCGTGATGGTCGAGATGTCGCTGCCGCTCGGCGCCGGCCTGCGCGTGATGATCGGCCTCGTGTGCATGACGATCATCGTCGCCGTGCGCGGCCTGATGACGCCCGCTGGCCTGTGGCCGCCCGGGGCGCACGCGCATATGGCCTCGGCGATCGTGTGGCTCGTGCTGCTCGCGACGCTCTCGGGCGGCATCCCGCTGTTGATCTACTTCCGCGGCCTCGCGCTGACGCGCGCGTCGACCGCCGGCTACTTCGAGATGATGCAGACGCTCGCCGCGCTCGGCATCACCTGGGGCTTCTTCCACAAAGCACTCGCCTGGTGGCAGGTGATCGCAGGCGTCGTGCTGATCGCGGCGGTCGCGATGGTGCAGCGCGCGCAGGAATCGACCGAGCTGCCGCCGCCCGAGCCTAGCGTGGCGACCCGACCCACGTCGTGATCGCATCGCGCACGTCGCCATCCCCGGCCCACGACACGTACCCATCCGGCCGGATCAACACGGCGGGCGGCGCCGCGACCGCGCCGAGCACCGGCAGCTCCCACGCGCCGTCGTAGCGCGCCGTCACGCAGCGCACGCGCTCGTCGGCGATCGCCTCGCCGAACGACACGAGCACGAACGGCGCGTCGTGAAGGAGCGAGTACACGCGCCGAGGCCCGTCGGGCGTTTCGAGATCGAGATCGGGCATCCGGCGGCCCACGAGCGGATGTGCGCCGCCCAGGTCATACGCGATGTCGAGCCCCGACAACAGGCCGGCGTAGCGCCGCCGCGGCTCCGTCATCTTCAACATCTCGCCGATCATGTCGCGCAGCGCATCGGTCCGCACGTCGCCGCGGTTCAGCGGCCCGGCCGCCATCGTGATCGCGAGCGTGCGCGCCGTCGCCGGATGGCGCTCGGCTTGAAACGTGTCGAGCAGAGCATCGGCCGCCCCGCGCACGACGCGCGCGAGCTTCCAGCCGAGGTTCACCGCGTCGTAGAGGCCGAGGTTCAGACCTTGCCCGCCGGCCGGCGAATGAACGTGCGCCGCATCGCCCGCGATCAGCACGCGCCCCGCGCGATAGCTCGCCGCATGCCGCGTCGCATCGCTGAACCGCGACAGCCACGTCACGTTGCGCGCGCCGAAGTCACGACCGTACAGGTGCACGAGCTCGCCGCGCAGCTCGTCGACCGTCGGCTCGCCGTGCCGCACCTCGGCCTCCGCCGACACGAACCGCACGCGCCCGTCTCCGAGCGGCGCGAGCCCGTGGATCCCGGCCGCATCGCGCCGCATTCCGAGCGCCGGCTCGGTCATCTCGCACTCGGCGATCAAATAGCTCGTCGCCGCGTCCCATCCGACAAACTCGATGCCCGCCTGCTTGCGCACGATGCTGCGGCCGCCGTCGCAGCCAACGAGGTACTGCGCGCGCAGCGTTCGCCCGTCGGACAGGGCGACGCTCACACCGTCGTCCTGCACGAACCCGGTCACGTCGACGCCGCGATAGCTCTGCACGCCGAGCTCCGCCACCCACGCTGCGAGGAGCTGCTCGATGCGCTCCTGCTTGAGCGCGAGGCCATAGTTGTGGCGCGTCGGGAAGTCGCTGATGTCGAGCGGGATCATCGCGAACCCCGCGACCTGCATCGCCTTGCCCTCGGCGAGAAATCGCCCGGCGATGCCGCGCTGATCGAGCAGCTCGATCGCCCGCGCGTGCAGCCCGCCCGCGCGCGAGCCCGCCACCTCCTGCGTCACGCGTCGCTCGACGATCGCGACATCGATCCCCGCGAGCGCGAGCTCGCCCGCGAGCATCAGGCCCGTCGGGCCGCCACCGGCAATGACCACGGCATGGTTCGTCATGGCCGTCGACACTGCGCCCAGGGATGGGGCTTTCGGCAAGCCCCCACCTGTGGCATAGATTAGGAGTGGAAGGGGACGCCAGCGCGGCCCCCTCCGAGACGCGCTAGCCGATCAGCTGCGCGAGCGTCTTGCCCATCTCGGCCGGCGTCGGCGAGACGGCGATGTTCGCGGCCTTGAGCGCGGCGATCTTGTCGGACGCGGCGCCCTTGCCGCCCGAGATGATCGCGCCGGCGTGACCCATGCGCTTGCCGGGAGGCGCGGTCTGGCCGCCGATGAACGCGGCGACCGGCTTCTTGACGTTGTCCTTGATGAACTGCGCGGCGCGCTCCTCGGAGTCGCCACCGATCTCGCCGATCATGAAGATCGCCGACGTGCCCGGGTCCTCCGCGAACCAGCCGAGCGCCTCGATGAAGTCGGTGCCCTTGACGGGGTCGCCACCGATGCCGATCGCGGTCGACTGGCCGAGGCCCAGCGACGTCAGCTGGTGGACGATCTCGTACGTCAGCGTGCCGGAGCGCGACACGACGCCGATCGAGCCCGGCTTGTGGATGTAGCCCGGCATGATCCCGATCTTGCACTGGCCCGGCGTGATGATGCCGGGGCAGTTCGGACCGATGAGCACCGCGTTCGGATAGTCGCGCTCGAGCACGTACTTCACGCGGACCATGTCGCGCGCGGGGATGCCCTCGGTGATCGCGACGATCAGATCGATGCCGGCGGCGGCCGCCTCGAGGATCGAGTCCGCGGCGAACGGCGGCGGCACGTAGATCACCGACGCATTCGCGCCGGCGAGGCGGACCGCTTCGTCGACGGTGTCGTACATCGGGACCTGCTCGAGCCCGGCGACCTTGCTACCGCCCTTGCCCGGCGTGACGCCGGCGACGACGCGCGTGCCGTACTCGACCATCTGCTTCGCGTGGAATGCGCCCGCCGCACCCGACATGCCCTGGACGACGAGGCGTGTGTTGAAACCGCAGAGAACGCTCACGAGGCACCTCCGGTGCTCGGGGTCTTTATTGATTCCGACCTTCGGTCGGGGCCTCCAGCGGCCTTGACGACCTTCTGGGCACCGTCGGCCATGTCGGCCGCGGCGATGATGTTGAGGCCCGAGTCGTTCAGCATCTTCTTGCCGAGCTCGACGTTGGTGCCTTCGAGGCGCACGACGAGAGGGACCTTGAGGCCCGTCTCCTTCACGGCGGTGATGACACCGGCCGCGATCGTGTCGCACTTCATGATGCCGCCGAAGATGTTGACGAAGATCGCCTTCACCCCGGGGTCACTGGAGATGATCTTGAACGCGGCAGTCACCTTCTCGGCCGTGGCGCCACCGCCGACGTCGAGGAAGTTGGCCGGCTTGCCGCCGTAGTACTTGATGATGTCCATCGTCGACATCGCGAGACCGGCGCCGTTGACCATGCAGCCGATGTTGCCGTCGAGCGAGATGTAGCTGAGGTCCCACTTCTTGGCCTCGAGCTCCGCGGCATCCTCTTCGCTCGGATCGCGCCACTCCTCGAGCTCGGGATGGCGATACAGCGCGTTGTCGTCGAAGTTGATCTTCGCGTCGA
>JAFAOG010000035.1 GCA_019237945.1 Deltaproteobacteria bacterium
TACTCGGCATCGCGCCCGAGGCGGCGACCGAGGCGGCACTGCTGCTCCGTGACATCGCGCAGACCCTCGCGGCGGGCGAGCGCGTCGAGCCGGGCGACACCGTCGAGGCGCCGGGCGGAAAAACGCTGATCGCCGAGCGCTTCGACCCCGAGCAGGAGCCGAGCGTCGCCGTCGAGGGTGACGCGCTGCTGCTATCGCCGTATGCTTCGCCGCATGGGTGAAGCGCTGGCTGCAGTGCACAAGGGGTTTCATGGGCGCGTGCTGTTCGTCGATCTGACGGCGAAGACGCACGAGGTGCAGACGATCGATCCGACCGTCTACCGCGACTACCTCGGCGGCTATGGCCTCGGCGCGTGGCTCATGTGGAAGCACTTCCCGGCGGGGACCGACGCGCTCGCGCCCGAAGCGTGCTTCGCGCTGTGCGCCGGCCTGCTCACGGGACTGCACTCGCCGTTCTCCGGCCGCATCCAGATCGTCGGCAAGTCGCCGCTGACGAACACGTGGGGCGATTCGAACTCCGGCGGCAGCGTGTGCATTCACCTGCGCAAGGCCGGCTTCGACGCGCTCGTCGTGAAGGGCCGCGCCGCCGAGCCGACGCTGCTCGTGATCCGCGACGGCGAGGTCACGTTCGAGCCGGCGGGCGAGCTGTGGGGCCAGGAGATTCCCGAAGCGTTCGATGCGCTGAAGGCGAAGTTCGGCGGCAAGCGCGATGTCGGCGTGTCGGCGATCGGTCCCGCCGGCGAGAAGCAGCTGCGGATCGCGAGCGTGATGAACGACCGCTATCACGCGTTCGGCCGCCAGGGCTTCGGCGCGATCTACGGCAGCAAGAACCTCAAGGCGATCGTCGTCGCGGGCACCGGCGACGTGCCGGTCGCGCGGCCCGATGCGTTCAAGAAGGTCTGCAAGAAGATCACGGACGAGTACAAGAAGGACCTCGGGCTCGTCGCGCGGTTCTTCGCGTACATGGCCAAGCCGAAGGGCTGGCTCGCGTGGATGTACCGGCTGATGACGAAGATGGGCGCCAAGCTGCAGTCGCCGACGGCGTCGATGCGACGGCTGTGGTCGCAGCGCGGCACGACGGCGGCGGTCGCGCTCAGCGTCGAGAACGGGGACGCGCCGATCAAGAACTGGACGGGCGTCGGCTCGCGCGACTTCCCGCTCGCGAAGCGCGCGATGAAGCTCGACGGCGCGGTCGTCGACAAGTACATCACGAAGAAGCTGTCGTGCGGCGACTGCCCGATGCCATGCAAGGGCATCGTCAAGGTGAAGTCGAAGGGCCTCAGCGACGTGCGGCGCCCCGACTACGAGACGATCATCGGGTTCGGCGCGAACATCCTCAACGACGACATCGAGCTCGTCACCGCCTGCCACGACGCATGCAACCGGCTCGGCATCGATGCGGTCAGCTCGTCGATGACGATCGCATGGGTGTGCGAGGCGGTCGAGAAGGGTCTGCTGACGGCGGCCGACCTCGACGGTATCGACATGCGCTGGGGCAACGGCGAGGCCGCGCTCGCGCTGACGATCAAGATCGGCACCGGCGAAGGCTGCGGCGCGTGGCTCGGCCAAGGCGTCAAGCGCGCCGCCGAGCACGTCGGCAAGGGCAGCGAGGCGTTTGCCGTGCACGTTCACGGCGGCGAGCCCGCGTATCACGACAGCCGGTTCACATCGCTGATGGGCGTCACCTACGTCGCCGATCCGACGCCCGGCCGCCACACCGCAGGCAGCGCGAGCTGGAACGAGACGTTCGGCGTCGGTTTCGGGCTGCCGCAGGCCGCCGACAAGAAGGACTGGAACACGAAGTGGAAGAGCGACGCCGGCAAGGGCACGGCGCAGGCGCTGTTCTCGAACGCGCACCAGGCGATGAACGGCCTCGGGCTGTGCATGTTCACGATGCTGACCGGCTCGCTGCCGTGGACCGAGCTCGTCAACGCCGCGACCGGCTGGGACGTGACCGACAAGGATCTCCTGCTGTGCGGCGAGCGCATCCAGAACCTGCGCGCGGCGTTCAACCGGCGCGAGGGCATCAAGCCGGCGGACTTCGCGCCGCACCCGCGCATGCTCGGCGAGGGCGACGGCAACCTGCCCGCCGGCCCGCTCAAGGGCATCAAGGTCGCGCTGCCCGTGCTCAAGGACGACTACTACAAGGCGATGCACTGGGACACGCAGACCGGTGCCGTCGACAAGGCACACGCCGAGGCGCTCGGCATGGCCGACCTCCTCGAAGGCTTCACGAGCTAGATGGGGATCTTCGACCGGCTGCGCGGCGATCACGTCCGCGTCCACGTGCTGATCCGCGGCCGCATCGGCGATGCGTGGCGCGATGTCGACGAGCACCTGCGCGTCCCCGCGGGCACGACGCTCGCCAAGCTGGTCGAGGTGGCCGAGGCCGCCGGCGTGCCGCTGCGCGAGGCGCTCGATCACTCGCCGCACCTGACCGACACGATGATGCTCAACGGCGAGCGCTGCCCGTTCACCGAGAACCGCGACCGCGTGCTCGCCGACGGAGACGAGCTGTATCTGCTCGCGCCGCTGGCGGGCGGCTGACGCTGCCAAGACGAAGAGCCCAGAATTACCGCCAAGTGCTCAGACGGGTGCTCGGAAAGAGCGCAAAGAACGCCAAGGTCAGAGGCAGAAGGAGATTCTTGCGGCGGCCTCAGACGGCGCCTCGGACAAATTGCTTCGCAATTTCTCCTCGGCCACTGGCCTTGAGGGAGCGAAGAAAACATGCTGCGCGCGCTTCGCTTCCTCGAGCCAAGGGCCGAGGTCCGGTGGCGCTTCGCCAGCGGACCGAGGCGGTTGATGGCGGCGCGATAGGAGTAGCGAGCACGACGGCCGCTACTCGATCTCCCTTGGCGTTCTTTGCGACCTTGTCGGAAGCACCCGTCCGGACCCTTGGCGGTAATTCTGGGTTCTGGTCTGGAATTACAACAAAGAGACGAGCAGCGCGCCGTAGACGCGGATCATCGTCGCGAGATCCTCGTCGGTGAAGTACAGCGTGCCGCCGAGGAAGTAGTCGCGGCCGAAGCGCATCGTCTCGAACTGCTTCGGCACGTCGGTGTTGCCCGTGACGATCTGGAGCCGGCCCGGCGTGTTCAGCGCGTCGTCGATGCCGGCGATGATGTACGCGGAGCGCAGCACCTCGAACGCCGCCGTGATCTTGAGGCGCGGCGTGCGATCGAACGCGCCGAACACGTCGCTCGACAGCTTGAGGCGGCCGGCGAGGACGTCGACGCCGGCGCCGAACGTCGACTCCTTCACGCCGCCGCGAAACTGGATCCAGCCGAACTGCTTGCCGAACTGCGCCGTGAACCGCAGCGAGTCGCGGATCTGCTGGTAGCGCTGATATTGGGGGGCGCCCGGGACGTCGGAGAGCTGGTCGGTCGGGTACGCGCCCAGGCCGCCCTTCTCGAGCTCGACGAGATAGAACTTGTCGCTGCGCGACCGGATCTCGGCGGTCAGGTAGACGCGCGGGATGCCGGAGAAGATGTTGTATTCGGCGCGCAGGCCCAGGTAGGCCTTGAACCGGTTGAAGCTCGCGGTGCCCTCGCGGAGGTCCTCCGTCGCGTCCTCGATGTCGTCGGCGAGGTGCGGCGAGTTGACCATGCGCCCGAGTGTGCCCTTCCAGTCCTCGGCGCTGCCTTCGTTGATCGCCTGCATGATGTCGGCGGCTTCCTGGATCTGCGGGTCGACCTTGTCCATGCCCTCGCGCGCCGAGGTCAGCCCGTCGTGGAGGCCGGTCTTGAGCGATGCCATCTGCTTGCGCGCGCTCGTGACGGCCTGGTCGATCTGATCGAACGTGCCTTTGACGTCGGCACCGTGGATCGCGTCGGCCGCGCGCGTCGTGCCGGTCTCGAGGCGTTCCATCGCGTGGTCGGCGCCCGCGATCGGCTCATCGAGGTGGCCCTCGTCGAGCCAGTGGTCCACGCCCGAGATGCGGTCCTCGAGCGTGCCGTGCACCCAGTCGCGGCCGGTCAGCGCGACGTCGTGCATCGCGTTGAGGCCCTTGTCGATCTTCGGCATCGTCTGCGCGATCGCGCGCAGGGCGCTGTCGGTCGACGAGCCCTCGATCACGTGCGTGATGCGCTCGCCGGACTTGAGCATGCGCGCGGTCGGCGCGCCCTCGTCGCCGCCGGTCGGGATGATCTCGAGGTAGCTGTCGCCGAACGCCGACTCCGCCTTCTTCGTGATCCACGAGTCCTCGGGGATCTGGACGTCGTCGACGAGCTTCATGTCGATGCGCGCGAGCTCGCCGTGGACCGATAGGTCCGTCACCTCGCCGACGCGCACGCCTGCGATCATCACCGGCGATCCGGTGGCGAGGCGCGAGGCGTCGCGGAACAGGGCCCACGTGCGGAAGCGCTGGCCGACGTTCGTCGCCGGCATCTTCGCGCGAATGATCAGCAACACCGTCGCCGCGAGCGCGACGAAGACCACGATCGAAACGGCTCGGGTGAGCCAGCGCACGAGCGCATCCTACCCCGCGCTCCCGTGCGATTCGCGAATTAGCGGCCGCAGTTGCCGGTGAGCGTGATCATCCCGCCATGGTCGATCACCTCGAAGTCCTCGACCCGGAGGGCCGCGAGGTCGGTCGCGCCGAGCAGCCCCGACCACTTGGCGGTCGTGTGGCGGTCGCTCTGGGCGGTCAGCGCGATCTGGCCACCGTCGGCGTGATACATGCCGTACTTCTGCAGCGCGCGGGCGACGACGCGGGCTCCCTCGGTCGGCAGCGACGCGACCGGATAATCGGCGCGCAGGCGCAGGTGGACCCCGTAAGGCGGCGCGTTCGTCCCGCCGGTCGTGTTCGTGCCGTGCGTTGCCGGGCGCGTGAAGCCCTGGCGGACGTGGTCGTTCGGCAGGATGAAGCGGATCGCGTGGTCGATGTGACCGGCGGCGACCTCGTCGGCCGTGAACAGCAGCGGCGAGATCGGATAGCCGGCGGCATCGGCGCTCGTGCACTGATCGCCGCGCAGCGTGTCCGTGTACGTCATGTTCGTGTTCCACACGGCGAGGCAGCCGCCCTGGAACGACGACGTGATGTTCGCGCGCCACATCTCGAACAGCTTCTGCTGCGAGGCGCTGTACACGAGCAGGTGGCAATCGCCGTCGTGCGTGCACGCGTAGCCGGTCTCGCCCTCGACGTTGCCGCCCGTCGGCACCGGCATCGCGACGTGATCGCAATCCGGCGAGTAGAAGTCGCCGGTCGGCGTGAACGTCTGCATCGGCGTCGAGGCGCTCGCAGTCAGCACGTCGATGGCGAAGTCGATCTGGAACTTGTCGCCGTTGCCCCAGCCACCGGCCGCGCGCAGCGCCGAGATGATCGACGAGCTCTTGCTCGACGTTGGCGTCGCCGAGACGTCCTCGTTGAAGAACATCTGCGTCGTGAAGTACGGGCCGACGGGCTTGGAAAACGGCGGCGCATCCGCGGTGCCGCTGCCACCTCCCGCCGCATCCGGCTGGTCACCACCGCCGCCGCCCGGCCCCGATCCCGACACCTTTCCCGTACACGCAGACAGAGCCAGCGCGATGACGATGCCCCTCATCGCCGACGAGGCTCTCACGATCGTTGGAGCTCAAACAATCGGTATGTTTTTGAGAATCGTCTTCGCGTGCTAGCGCTTACAAACGTTGGTGAGCGCGATCGGGGCGCCATGGTCGACGACCTCGAAGTCCTCGACGGCAAGCGCCTGTAGATCCTGCAATGCGAGCAGCCCGGCCCACTTCGCGGTGGTGTGGGTGTCCGAGTCCGCCGTCAGCGCGATCTCACCGGCGTCGGCGTGGATCATCCCGTAGTGCTGCAGCGCGCGGGCGACGACCTTCGCGCCGGGGCTCGGAAGCGAATCGACCGGATAGTCCGCGCGCAGCCGCAGATGAACGCCGTAGTACGGCGAGCCGGGCAGCCCGCTCGTCGCCGTGCTGTGCGTCGCCGGTCGCACGAAGCCCTCGCGGATCCGATCATCGGGCAGCACGAAGCGGATCGCGTGCGTGATCTCGCCGGCGGCGACCTCGTCGGCCGTGAACAGCAGCGGTGCGATCGGCAAGCCGGCCGCATCGGCGCTCGTGCACTGATCGCCGCGCAGCGAATCGCCGTACTCGTGCGCGAGGTCCCAGATGGCGAGGCAGCCGCCCTGGAACGTCGCCGCATCGTTCGCGCGGTACATCTCGAACAGCTGGTGCTCGCTGGGATCGACGACGATCAGGTGGCAGTCGCCGTTGTGCGTGCACGCGTAGCCGGTCTCGCCCTCGACATCGCCACCCGCCGGCAGCGGCACGGTCGCGCTATCGCAATCGGGCGTGAAGAAGTCGGCGGTCGGCGAAAACGCCACGCGCGGCGTCGTCGCGTCGGCGGTCAGCACGTCGAACGAGAAGTCGATCGTGAAGCGATCGCTGTTGCCCCAGCCGCCGGCCGCGCGCAACGCGCCGATGAACTGCGCGCTCATCGCGGATTTCGGCGCGTTCGAGACGTCGCGGTCGAAGAACATCGCGTGCTCGAAGTACGGGCCCGGATGGCCGCCATCGCCGCCGCCGCCGCCGCAGGCCGCAGCAGCCAGCAACCACACCGCTCTCACTTCGCGCCGCGCCGCAGGTAGAAGTGCGTGCCGAGCTTGGGATGCGAGAGCCGGATCGCGAGCGCCTTCGCCTCCGCCGGCGCCTGCACCGTCGCGTGGAACCGGTTCTTGCTGTCGACGGGCAGCTCGCTGACGTCGTACTTCGCGGTCCAGCCCGGCAGCGTGGCGCCGCGGATCTCGATGTCGCCGGTCCACGGCGCGCCGTTCGCGGGCGCCTCGATGTAGACCTGCGCCGCCTTCTGGTCGAACTCGAGGATCAGCGTCGAGATCTTGCTCTTCTGGCCGCCGTGCTCGACCCAGTACGTGAACGTGCCCTCCTTGAGCTTCGTGCCCGGCACGTCGAACGACGGCTTGTCGCTCTCGAACGTCTGCTCGGTGCCGCCGGTCGCGAGGTGCAGCGAGTACGTGCCGCCGCCCGCGTTCGGCGTGTTGATCTTCATGTTCGGGATCAGCGACTGATAGCCGGTGCGGTAGGTGCGGCCGTCGGTGTCGATCGGGAAGTGCGGCGGTTCCTTCGGCAGCGGGCGGCGTCCATCGTCGCGCACGACCGCGAGGCGGCCCGATGCGACCGCCGGTCCTTCGCTGCCGCCGACGGTGCAGCGCAGCCGGTAGTACCAGACGCCTCCCGGCGTCGCGAGGAGGTTCGCGGAGTCCTTGCCACCGCTGATCTTCGACGCACCGTAGTGCGGATCGTGATCCATCTCGATCACGCCGCCGCCGGCGCACTTGCCGCCGAAGTCGAACTTCACGGCGGTCGCGCCCTTCGGGTCATGGATCGTGAAGAACGGCTCGCCGACGGCGACCATCATGTCGAAGTAGCTCGGGATCGCCTCGAGCGGATGGATCGTGCCCGCCTTCGCGAGCGATGCGCTCTCGCCGCGCGTCATCTCGAGCGCGGTGCCGCCGGTGCCGTCGAGCTTGCCGCCGCCGCGCAGCATCGTCACCTTCGCCTCGCCCTTCGCGTTGACGTCGATCTTCGCCTCGGCCGGGCCATCCGCCGGCGCGCTCAGCGCGACGCTGCCGCCGGGAACGCCGACCTTGCCCTGCTGCGACGCCGGCACGCTCGCCTTGCCCGTGCCGACCTCGAGCCCGAAGATCAGGTCATCGCCGATCGTGATGTGCGAGCCGCCCGCGAGCTCGAGCGTCGTCGTGTTCGCGACGAGCTTCGCGGTCGTGCCCGCGCCGAGCCGCAGCTTCGCACCCTTCGGCAGCGAGCCGGCTCCCGCCGGAAGCGGCACCCACTTCGTATCGCCGGGCTGCTGCACCTCGGCCTTCTTGCCGGTGATCTCGACCTGCGCGCCGCCGCTGATCTCGACCGCCGCATCGGGCGTCGCCGCCGCATCGACCGGCACCGCAACGACGCCCGCATCCTTGACGACCTCGACGGGGCCGATGCCGAGATCGAGCACCTTGCCGACCTCGAGGTCGACCGGCTTGCCATCGATCGCGGTGAACTGCGCGGCGCCGACGGTCAGCTCGATCGAGCTCTGCCCCTTCCCCTTCGCCGTGACGCGGATCGCGCCGTTGTCCTTGAGCTGCACATCGCCGACGTCGAGGTTGTAGTTGCCGGCGCCGACGAGGTCGATCGCGCCGAGCTCGACGCCGATCTGCGCGCTGCCCTTCTTGCCTCCGCCGAACCGCAACACCGTATGCGGCTGCATCGCGATCCGCGCGTTGCCGGCGAGCGACAGCTGCGCGGCGCCGTCGGCCGTGCGCGCCGCATCGCCGAGGAAGTACTTCGTGCCGACCTTCGCGCCGCCCCAGGGCTTGTCGCCCTCCTGCCGCTCGACGGGCCCATCCGCCTTCTCGAGCGTCGCGATCGCGCCCTTCGACTTGCAGCCGATCAGAGCGACAAGCGCGAGCAACGCGAGGAAGCGCAGTCTCATGTCACTTCTTGAGGACGAATTCCTTGAGGGCGACGCCGTTCGGATCGACGGTGACGTCGAGCTCCTGCGTCGAGCCGCCGATCTTCGCCGTGACCTTGTACTGACCGGGCTGGAGGTCGAGCGCGAACGTGCCATCGGGGCCCGTCGTCGTCGTCTTGTCGCCCGGCGACGCCGTGATCGTCGCGTTCGCGATCGGCTTGCCCGCCTGGTTGCGAACGACGCCCTTGACCTGACCCGGCGGCAGCGACGGCTCGAGCTGGATCTGCGGCACGCTGATCGCGCCGCCCGCCGTGACGTTGACCGTCGCCTTGCCCGGCTTCTTGCCATCGACGTCGACCGCGACCTCGATCACCGGCTCCTCGATCGTCGGCTTGCCGTCGACGGTCTCGCCCACCGGCACGCCCGTCGCCTTCCACGCGCCGCTCGCATCGGTCGCCGTCGCCGGCACCTGCGAGTTCTTGAGCGTGAACGTGATCTTCGCGCCGACGATCGGCTTGCCCGCCTCGTCGACGACGACACCGCTGAGGTCCGCGAGCAGCGGCGCCTTGACCGACGGGCAGTCGGGCGGGTTGTGCTTGTGGCAGTCCTTCTCGACGTACGTCGCCTTCGGGCCGCCGAAGCGCGCCTCGATGCCGAGCCCGCCGGTGAACACCGGCTCGTACGGGATCAGCGGGATGTTCGCCGCCATCACCTGGCTCGCCGTCACGCCGGGGACCTTCGCCGCCTCGAGCCACGCGACCGCGCTCCAGCTCTCGTTGATGTGGAAACCCGCCGTCGCGCCACCGCGCAGCACGAGCGAGCCCTCCGCGAGCTTCGCATCCGCCGCCGGCGGCGATCCGAGGAACGCCTCGAGCGAGCCCTCGACGCTGACCCACGCCTTGCCCGCCGGAAACTGCAGGTGCGCACCGCCGAATGCCGCGTTGTAGTCGCTGACGCCGAGCGACACGCGATCCTGCAGCGACAGCCGCATCAGGTTGTCGACGCTCTTCGCGCTGTTGTCGAGCCGGAACCCCGCCTCGAACGAAAGCAACCCCGGCCCCGCCGGAATCGACACCAGGCCGCGCACGTCGATGCTGATCGCGCTCGCCGCGACGCTCGGCGCATTCTTGCCGGGCACCCAGATGCCGAGCTGGCCGCCGAAGTGATTCGCGCCGACCGCCTTGGCCGCGCGCACGTTGATGTGCGGATCGCCGACGTAGCCATCGTCGCCGCTCGGCGCGAGGCCCCAGTGCTTGTCGTACCGGCCATCGAGCGACAGCCCGACGGAGATCATGTCGGTCACGCCGTACGCGAACGCGATGTCGCCGATCGCGCGGTTGAACTTGTGATCCTTGCCGAGCAGCCCGGTGCGCCGACCGAGTCCCGACAGCGTCGAGATCTCGGCGACGCCCGCCGCGAGCGTCTCCGCGGTCGCGACATGGATGCCGCCCGGCATCGCGCCGTACACGACGGCCTGGGCGGGTGCCGTGCTACCCGGCTCGGCGTCCGTGGTCGTGCTGACGGCCGTCTCCGAGGCCGGCTGAGCGCCGGCGACCGAAGCACCGATGCAGAGAAATGCAGCGATTCCCCAGCGGTGGCGCATTGAAAAAATTGTATCGGCGTCTACCGACCAATTCCAGTGAACTGACCTAGTAACGCAGCCAGTGCAGCAGCTCGCCAAAGCCGGGGCGCTTTCCGTACATCAGGATACCCACGCGATAGATCTTCGCCGCTGCACGCGCGATCAGCACCGTCGTCACGGCGAGGATGCCGAGCGACAGCGCGACCTCGCCCGGCGTGGCGGCGCCCAGGATGTAGCGCAGCGGCATGAGCATCGGCGACCACATCGGCACGAGCGTCATCAGCGCCGACGTGCTGCCGCGCGGATCGCCGGTGACCGCCGTCATCGAGACCATGCCGATCATCAGGAACATCGTGATCGGGATCGCCGCCTGCTGGCTGTCCTGCTCGCTCGACACGGTCGCTCCGATCCCGGCGTACATCGTCGAGTAGAACAGGAAGCCGAACACGAAGAACGCGACGGCGACGAGCACCTGATCCGCCGACAGGGCCGGCAGCGCGTTGGCGATGCTGCTCGAGACATGGAACTTCGCGAGCAGCTCGACGCGATACGCGAGGGCGATGCCGCCGAACAAGAACCACACCGCGATCTGCGCCAGGCTGGCGCCGCCGACGCCGAGGATCTTGCCCGACATCAGCGACTGCGGCTTGGCCGCCGCGACCATCAGCTCGACGATGCGCGTCGACTTCTCGGTGACCACGCTGCGCAACACGTTGACGCCGTAGAGCGTGATCACGAAGTACAGGATGAACGCGATGATGTAGCCGATCACGAACGTGCCGCCGCCCGACTCGCCGGCGGTCTTGCCCGTCGTGTGCAGCGCCTCGATCTTCGGCGGCGTGAGCAGGCTGGCGACCTGCAGCGGCGTGAGCCCGAGGTCGGTGCCGCGCTGCGCTTCGATCGCGCTCGTGATCACGATCTTCAGCGTGAAGCCGACCGTCTGGTTCGTCGCATTGTCGCCGCGATAGATCGTCGTGCCCGTCGACAGCGCATCCGGCGGCATCCGGATGAAGCCGTTGATCGCCTTCGTGCGCACGCGCTCGAGCTCGTGCTCGTCGGTGGTCGCTGGATCGACGAGCGCGACGTTCCAGTGCTGATCGCTGTTCGAGAGCACCATCGCGACCGCCGAGCCGAGCTTGCCGGTCTGATCGATGATCTCGACCTTCGCGCCGTCGGAGCCGCGGCTCGCGAGCACCGCCGGGATCACGATCAGGCCGACCATGACGAACGGCCCGAGGATCGTCATCACGACGAACCACTTCGTGCGGACACGCTCGAGGAACTCGCGCTTCGCGATGACGAACGTCTCACGCATGGCGATCCTCCGGGCGACGCTCGGCAACCGCGGCCGCCGCGCCGACCTTGTCGACGAAGATCTGGTGCAGCGTCGGCGTCACGAGCTCGAAGCGACGCAGCCCGACGCCCGCACCGAGCAGCGCGCTGAGCAGCTTCTGCGAGTCGGTCCCGTCGGCGAGCTTGACCTCGCAGTCCGCGACATCGCCCGGCCGCGGCGGCCGTTGCTCGACGACAAGCGCCTTATCCGCGAGCACGCGCTCTGCCGCCTCGCGCGCACGGTCGTCGGCCCAGCCGAGCGCGACGATGCCTTCGGCAGTGGCCGCGCGCTTGATGTCCTTGAGCCGGCCGTCGAGGACCTTCTGGCCGCGCGCGATGATGCACACCGCGTCGACGATCTTTTCCGCCTGCTCCATGCCGTGCGTCGAGAACAGCACGGTGCGACCGGCCTTGCGGATCTCCTCGACGACGTCGGCGAGCACCTCGGCGTTGATCGGATCGAGACCGGACCACGGCTCGTCGAGGATCACGAGCGCGGGCTCGTGGATCAGTGCGGTCGCGAACTGGACCTTCTGCTGCATGCCCTTGCTGAGATCCTGGACCTTGTTCTTCGCCCACTGCGAGAGTCCGAGGCGCTCGATCCACTGACCGGAGCGCTTCTTCGCCTCCGACGCGGAGAGCCCGCGCAGCTCGCCCATGAACGTGATCATGTCGATCACGTGCATCTTCGGGTACAGACCGCGCTCCTCGGGCAGGTAGCCGATGTGGCGCGCGGCATCGCCGCCCGGCTTCATCCCGTCGAGGATCGTGATCTCGCCGGCATCGGGCGCGATGATGTCGTTGATCATGCGCAGCGTCGTCGACTTGCCGGCGCCGTTGGGCCCGAGGATGCCGTAGACGACGCCGCGCGGGACCTCGAACGAGACGCCGTCGACCGCGACGTGGTTGCCGAACTTCTTGACGACGCCGCGAACCGCGAGCGCGTTGCTCACGCCGGTTCTCCCACAATGAGTCGCTCGAGCACCGCCATGCGGATCGCGACGCCCCAGCTCACCTGCTGCAGGATCACGGCGCGCGGTCCGTCGGCGACCTGCGGCGAGACCTCGACGCCTCGATTGATCGGGCCCGGGTGCATGACGATCGCATCGGGCTTCGCGTAGGCGAGCGTGCGCTCGGAGAGTCCGAACGTGCGCGACAGCTCGCGGGTGTTCGGGAACCTCGGCGCCTCGCCTTCGAACCGCTCGTGCTGGACGCGCAGCATCATCACGACATCGGCGCCGTCGAGGCCGTCCTCGAGTCGCGGGCACAGGCGGACGCGCTCGCGCGTCAGGTCGCCGCCGATCAGCTCGATGCCGCGCGGCAGCAGCGTCCACGGGGCGACGAGCCGGATCCGCGCGCCGAGCTTGGAGAGGCAGAGGATGTTCGAGCGCGCGACGCGCGAGTGCGAGATGTCGCCGACGATCGCGACCTCGAGGCCTTCCAGGTTTCCGCGGTGGCGGCGGATCGTCGCCGCATCGAGGAGCGCCTGCGTCGGATGCTCGTGCTGGCCGTCGCCCGCGTTGATCACCGCGCACTTCGCCGTCTTCGCGAGCATCGCGGCGGCGCCGCCGAACGCGTGCCGCACGACGATCGCATCGGGGTGCATTGCCTGGAGATTTCGCCCGGTGTCGAGCAGCGTCTCGCCCTTCGTCGTCGACGAGGACGAGCCCGAGATGTTGATCGCCTCGGCCGAGAGTCGCTTCGCCGCGAGCTCGAAGCTCGTCCGCGTGCGCGTCGAGCTCTCGAACATCACGATCATCACCGTGCGTCCGCGCAGCGACGTCAGCTTCTTGATCGGCTCGTCGGCCAGCGACCAGTAGCGATCGCCGTGGTCGAGGATGGCGACGATGTCCTTGGCGTCGAGGTCGGCGATGCTGACCAGGTGGCGCACGGCCGACGTATAGCATGGTGTAATGTGGTGTCGTGGCCGAGCCGAACCGGATCGGAAAGGTCGTCGGAGATCGCTTCCGGATCGACGAGCTGATCGGCCGCGGGGCGATGGCCGAGGTGTACCGGGCGCTCGACCTGCAGACGCAGGCGTACTGCGCGGTCAAGGTCGTGCGGCACACCCACGTCAACGATTCCGTGGTGCTGGCGCGGTTCGCGCGCGAGGCGGAGGTCCAGGCGAAGATCCGGCACCGCAACGTCGCCGCGCTGCTCGGAAGCGGTCTGACCGACAAGAAGGAGCCCTGGCTCGCCGTCGAGCTGCTGCGCGGCAAGACGCTGCGCGGCGTGATCAAGGCGGGAGCGATCGAGCCGCGGCGCGCGGCGAGCTACGCGTGGCAGGCGCTCCAGGGCCTCGATGCGGTCCACGCGCAGGGCATCCTGCATCGCGATCTCAAGCCCGCGAACATCATGCTCGAGCCGTCGCAAGGTCCCGTCGATCGCGTCGTGCTGATCGACTTCGGGTTCGCGACGTTCGACGGCAGCGCGAAGCTGACGCTGCAGGGCACCGTCGTCGGCTCGCTGACGTACATCGCGCCGGAGCGGCTCGCCGGCACGCCGACCGACAAGCGCGCGGACCTCTACGCGATCGGCGTGATCCTGTGGGAGATGCTGATGGGCGCGCCGCCGTTCAGCGCCGAGGACGACTACGACCTGATCGACATGCAGGTCAACGTGCCGGCGCCGCACCTCGATCCGTCGCTGCCGAAGGCGCTCGACGACCTGCTGCTGCGCGCGCTCGAGAAGGATCCCAAGCTGCGCTGGCCCGATGCGCGATCGATGGCGACCGCGCTCGAAGTCGCCGCTCAGCGACTCACTGGATGACGATCTGCTTGAGATCGAGACCGCCGGCGAACATGTACGAGACGGCGTTGTCGTAGCCGTAGACCGTCACGCCGCATCCATCGGCACAGTGGATCGTGTGCTGGCCCGCCGCGACCATGATGCGCGCCGCGCGGTGCGTGCCGCCGCCGGGGAACGGCATCAGCGTCGCGGGGGCCATGTCGACGGTGACGCCGCCGGTCGACGCCGCCGCGATCGAGATGTAGTTCGCCGCGTACTGCGACGGGATCAGGATCGTGTAGTCGGTGCGGAACTGCTCGGTCGGCACCGCGATCGCCATCGACGGATCGCCCGTGCCCACGCTCGAGCCGCCGAGCGCGTCCTGCCAGATCGACGCCTCGAGGTAGTGACCGACGAGCACCGGATCGCTCGCGCTGATCTCGGTGTCGCCCTGGATCTTGACCTCGCAGAACTGACCGGGGCCGAGCGTGCCGCACGTGCCCGAGGCGGGCGCCGGCGTGAACGTCACGGTCGTGTTCGGCTTCTGCGCCATGATCCGCAGCATGTCGGGCTCGTTCGTGCGCTGCTGGCTGCGCGAGATCGCGAACGTCTTCCCCCACGTCGACGACGGGAACATCATCTCCTCGAGGTGATCGGCGCAGCACGGGCCGCTCGTGTGCGTCGAGTCGGGCGGCGTGCTCTCGCCGAACACCGTCGCCTCGTGGCCCGCGAACATGCCGAACGGCATCATGTTCGTCGACGTGACGTGCGTGCCGGTGAGGTCACCGGTGCCGCTCGCCTCGAGCTGCAGCACCTCGAACGCGTTGAGCGTGAACTGCGCCGGCGTACCGGCGGCGAGCGTGGTGTTCGTCGCGCTCGCGGTCGTCGGCGCGGTCGGCGTGACCTGGATCTGCGTGTTGTCGGCCCACGCGACGACGGTCAAGTAGCCGTAGTACGGATTCGAGCCCGGCGCCGGCGTGCGACGATCGAGCGTCGGGTACGCCATCGTGTAGTAGTCGATGTCGAACGCGGTGCGCGGGATCAGGAGCGACGCGTCGTTGCTGAACACGTTCGAGTTGTCGAGCGGGTTGAACTGGTACGCGACGATCGGCAGGTCGGAGACGACCTTGTACGCCGCCTTGCCCTTGAACGATCCGTCGACGGATGCGTCGGGGATCGCGTTCATCGCCTGCGGCAGGATCGCCTGCACCTGCCCGGCCGCGACCGTCTTCATGATCATCTGGCCGCCGGGACCGGTCACCGTGACGTGGACATCGCGCGACTGCGGGTTCGACACGACGACCGCGAACGGCGAATGCTGCGCGTCGAGGATGCACACGGCCTTGCTCTGGCACGTATACGTCGCCGGGCACGTCGCCGCGCCGCCCATCGTCGCCGGCGGATCGCACAAGCCGGCGACCGTCGGGGCGCCGCTGGCGTTGTAGCAAACGTTGAGCGTCTTCTGCGTCGTGTTCTGGAACAGCGCGCAGCCGAACGGCGCCTGCGATTCGCCTTCGACCTCGAGCGCGTTGTCGAGATCGACGGCGACGTACTCGCAGCCGACGTAGCTGCGGTTCATCGCGGCATCGGCGCACGCGTCGACGCACACGCCGTCCTGACACACCTGCGCGCCGGTGCAGGCTTGCGTCATCGAGCCGGGATTGCCGCTCGCGTCGCACGTCCACACGTTGCCGTCCTTGCAGAACGTCGAGCCGGGGTTACACGCGACGCAGCCGATCGAGTCGACGCAACCGGTCGGGCAGTCGGCCGTGCTCGTCCAGATCCCGCCCTCGCAGGTCTCGTACGTCGCGCCTTCGCAGCGATGCGCGCCGTCGGGCGTGCATGCCGAGGCCGGCGCATCATCACCGCCGCCAGGATTGCGATGCGACGGCCCGCAGGCCGCCAGAATGAAGACGCACGTCACCAGAGCTCTCATCGGCTCCCTCCGGCGACGGAGATTACAGACTAGTCACACGCGCCGGTAGCGCAATCGCACGGAGCCGACGCGCCGGAGCCATTCGATCCCTGCCCGCACGTCTGGACGACCTCATTCTCGAGCAGGAACTTCTCGACAGCGCGGAGGGCGGCCGGCTTGCGGTTGATGCCCGAGTGCGTACCGTTGTCCTGTGACGGTGGGACGTTGGTCTCGGGCGGCAGCGGCGTCGGGTGGTCGTTGAACACGTTGATGCCCGACTCGAGCGGTCCCGCCTTCGGCGTCAGGTGCCAGACATCCTTGACGTTCGGGGCGAGGAAGTCGATGCCCATCGTCCGCGCGACGAGCTCGGTCGAGATGTTCGTCACCAGGCAGTCGCCCATCGTGTACCAGATGAGAATCGTCTTCGCGGGGACGCCGGGGAGCGGGTCGTGGAGCACGTGAGCCGCCGTCGTGATCGGATCGTAGGGCTCCATGCCCATGCCGAGGAACGCGAGGTTCAGCTGGTACACCTCGGGGTCGGGGTACGCGCCCTGAGCCGCGCCCATCAGCAGGTGCCACGCGTTGCTGCGCTCGAACAGGAGCGACCAGTCGCCGCCCGGCACCGCGAGCACGCCGCGCGTGATGTTCGGATCGTAGGCCATGAACGTGTTGCCCATGATCCCGCCGAGCGAGCCGCCGACGTAGAACACCTTGTTCGTGTCGATCACGCTCGTGCCGTTCTGCTGGAACTCGGGGTGAGTGCCCATCGGGCCGCGCGTCAGCGTCTCGAGCGCGATGAAATCGATGATCGACTGGCCGAGCTTCTCGGTGATCTCGTTGCCCTTGTTCATGTCGTTGACGGCGAGCGGCGCGAGCGAGAGCTGGCGGTTCGTCAGGCCGATGAAGTCACCGGCGATGATGTTGAAGCAGTAGGTCTTCGCGATCGACTGCACGAACGAATCGCTGAGGTAGTCCTTCGCCGAGCCGAACAGGCCGTGGCCGAAGATCACCGTCGGGCGCGGCACCGTGTTGCACTCGGGCAGGAGCGCCGCGAACTGCGCATCGCGCAGGCCCTGGAGCATCGGCAGGCCATCGGGGCCGCGCACGAACACCGAGTCGTCGTTCTCGCCGTCGCTGAGAAAGCCCGGCGACTTGTACGTGCCGACGTAGCTGGCGTGAATGCCGGCAATCGCCGGCTGCGCGGTCGCCGTGAACGTCAGGTTCGCGCCGCTTTCGCCCATCGCCGGCAGCGCGGCCGTGCGCATCGCCATCAGGTCGCTCTGGAGAAACGCATCCGACGCGGTCTGGAAGTCCCACGCGAGGACGAGCTCGCCCTTCTCGACGCCGGCGGTGGCCAGCGCATCGAACATCGCCTTGCTCTTCGCCGTCAGGTTCTTCCACAGCGGATGCGAGAGCGACTTGCCGTCGCGCAGCGCCGCGAACGCCGGCGACACCGGCAGCGGCATGCCGTCCTTGTCCTTGAGCGTGTTGCGCAGCGCGACCGCGTAGTGCGACTTCTCGTGCAGGCGCGCGAGCGGGCGAATGATCAGCGCGCGCTTCACCGGGTCCGTCGTGTTCTGGTCGATCTCGGCGAAGAACGGCGTGCGCTCTCCGGTATCGACGTCGAGCAGCACGATCGGCGAGTCGGCCGCGAGCGATGCGTCGGGGTTCTTGAACGACGGCAGATTGTCGCCCGACACGCCGTTCGGGAACTGCGCGAGCATCGGCCCGGTCGGCGAGAAGCCGTCCCACCGCGCGAAGATCGCGGAGTCGACCTGGATGCCGTCGACGTTGGACGGCATCGCGGTCTTCGGGATCGCGATGTGCGCGCCGTCGTAGTAGGCCATCGACGGCCACGGGAGCAGGCAGCCCTGGCCACCGAGTGGATTGCACTGAGCTGGCGTGCTCGTTCCGTCGTCTCCACCACACGCGACGAGAACAAGCAACAGAAGGCGAAACCTCATCGGGACGGACCGTATCACCGCGCACCGCCCGCGCGTGTGGCCATTCGCACGCCGCGCTCGGTATGCTGACGCTCGTGGCACTCGCCTGGCTCGACCGGGTCCTCTACCGGCACCCCTTCGAGGGGGCCAGCGCGCGGCGGTACGCCACGGCGGAGCGTCCGGCTTTCGGCGACCTCGACGACCGGCTCCTCGACGCGGTGGGGCTCGACGGTGCGCGCCGGCTGCTCGACGTCGGCTCGGGGCCGGGAATGTTCGCAGCGCGGGCACGGGCGCGGTTCCCGGGGGTGCACGTCGTCGAGCTCGAGCCGAGCCATGCGTACACGCCGACTCTGCGCGCGGCGGGCGAGGCGATCCCACTGCGCGACGGCTGCGTCGATGTCGCAATTTGTTTGTCGTCGATCCGCCACGTCCGTGATCGCAGCGCGGTACTGCGCGAGATCCGGCGCGTCGCGCGGCGGCTGTGGATCGTCGAGCTCGACCCGCACGCCTCGGCGCGGCGGATCGCGAACCACGCCGATCACATCCACGGCGCGCTGCTGCGCCATGCGTTCGGGCCGCTCGTCGTCAAGACAGCACCCGCCGCCGAGGTCATCATCGAGCTCGCGCGCGAGGCCGGCTGGCGCGTCGACGTGCGGCGCGACGATGCCGTGCAGCCGGTCTACATTTTGGAGCTGTCGTGATGCGCGCGTGGGCGAGGCGCGCGGTCGCGCTGCACGGCGAGCTGCGATCGCTGGCGGAGCTCCGCGATCCACGGTGGTGGCTGTTCGCGGGCGGTGTCGCGCTGCCGTGGGAGCGGCGCAGCGCGTACGTGACGTCGG
>JAFAOG010000128.1 GCA_019237945.1 Deltaproteobacteria bacterium
CACTCGCGAAGTAACGCACCGCGCGACGAACGACTGTCAGCCCCCCGAGGCAGATTCGCGGCGCATTGCGCCGTACAGCCGAACTGTGAGCTGGACAGTGGTCGTTAACAGTCACGTTGAGGTCACTTCGTCTTCGTTGACAACTACATCGAACTACATTAGGGTCCGCGCCGCTGTCCGGGTCCGGCCCACTGGGGAAGCGTGGAAATCTCATGGAATCATCGAAGCTTATTGGCGCCCCTCGCGGCGAGTGGACAGCTATGTCTCCGCTGACCTGGGACCGCCACACGCCCATGCCGGGCGCCGACAAGCTCGACGAAGTGCTCAGCGGCACCGAGCCGACGCCGACGTTTGACGCGAACGATCTGGGGGACGGGTTTGGCGAGGGTGAGGGCGAGCAGACCGTCATCACGACGGCCAGCCCGTACGATCTGAAGTCGAAGTTCACGGGGCGGACCGCCTCGATCCGCCAGCTCGAAGAGCTGACCGATCGGTCGTTCGCCAAGCGCGAGATCGCGTTCGCAGTCGTGGTCGGTGAGCCGGGTCTTGGAAAGAGCCGGATGATCGGCGAGCTGATCGCGCGCGCGAAGCTCACGCACCCGAACATGCTGGTGCTCAGCGGCGTCGCGGACGAGAACGCGCACGCATACGGCCCGGTCGCTCGCGCGCTGACGGTGCGGTTCGGTCTGCAGCCGGCCGAAGATCCGGCCGAGAGCCGCGACAAGATCCAGGCGCTCGTCAGCGAGATCGTCCCCGCGCAGCGCGTGGCAGAGATCGCGCACCTCGTCGCGCACCTGCTTCGCGTGCCGTTCGACGACAGCCCTGTCGTCACGCCGCTGCTCGAGTCGCCGCAGCGTCTCGAGGCGCGCCTGTTCATGGCGCTCAAGCGGATGCTGACCGCCGAGGCCGAGAAGCGTCCGGTCGTGCTCGTCGTCGAGAACCTCGAGCTGTGCGGCAGCGATACGATCAACTTCCTGCACTACCTAGCCGCCGGCATGCGCGATCAGCCGGTCGCGATCCTCGGTACGGCGACGGCCGCCGTGTTCGAGAAGCACCCCGCCTTCGGCGACGGCGAGGTCGCGCCGATCAAGATCGAGCTCGGTGCGCTGAGCGCGGCCGAGAGCGAGCAGCTGCTCAAGGAGCTGTGCCGCCAGCTTCCCGACGTTCCCAGGCAGCTCGTCGAGCACGTGCGGACGCTCGGCGGCTCGCCGCGCGCGATCCACGAGCTCGTGCGCCTGCTGCTCGAGAGCGACGTGATCGTTCGCGAGGGCATGATGTGGCGCGTCGATGCGGCCAAGATGACCGCGTTCGCGCTGCCGAAGACGTACGAGGAGCTCGTCGCCGCGCGCATGCGCGTGATGGATGCGAGCGAGCGCCGCGTGCTCGAGATGGCGAGCGCCGTCGGCGAGACGAGCTGGCTCGATGCCGTGATCGCGCTCGAGCGCGGCTCGCAGGGCATCACCGATCCCGATGGCCCTACCCTGCAGCAGATCGCGGGCAGCGGCGATCACTCGCGGCACGTCGTCAACGCGGCGGTCGCCAAGCTCGTCGAGCGCGAGTGGCTCGTCGAGGTGCCGCAGTCGAGCGTCGCCGGCGAGCGCGAGCTGCGCTTTGCGTATCCGAACCTGTGGAACATCGTCTACTCGGGCATCGACGACGCTCGCCGCCGCGCCTATCACGGCATGGTCGCGCGCTGGCTCGAGCTGCACCCCGAGGGCCGCAGCCCGCAGGCGCAGGAAGAGATCGGCCGCCACCTCGCCCTTGGCGGGGAAGCTCGCGAGGCCGCGACACGCTATCGCCGCTCGGCGGAGGCCGCGCGCCAGCTGTTCCAGAACGAGCGCGCGATCCGGCTCTACGACCGGGCGCTCGCGTGCATCGGCGATCACGACGTCGCCGCGCGTATCCACCTGTGGCACGACCTCGGTTCGATCTACGAGCTGATCGGTGACTTCGAAGCAGCGCTCGGGGCGTTCGAGCGCATGCTGCGCCTGTCGTGGGTCGCGGCGAGCCGCACGAAGGCCGCCGTCGCGTTCAACAAGATGGGGCGCGTGTGGCGTCGCCGCGGCGATCTCAAGCTCGCGCTGGAGTATCTCGAGCGCGGTCTCGAGCTGTTCCGCGGCGCGAACGACGCGCGCGGCATCGCGGGCTCGCTCGACGACATCGGCAAGACGCTGCAGATGCTCGGCCGCTACGACGAGGCGCACGCCAAGATCACCGAGGCCCTCGCGCGGCGCGGCAAGCGTGGCGACAAGCGCGCGATCGCGACGTCGCTGTCGCGGCTCGGCGATGTCCAGCAGGACCGCGGCAAGTACGAGAGCGCGTACACCTGCCACAAGGAAGCGCTCGAGCTGCGCAAGCAGATCGGTGACCGCTGGGGCCAGGTCGTGTCGCAGACGAACCTCGCGGCGCTCGCGTTCGAGCTCGGCGAGCCGGCGGAGGCGCGTGCGGGCTGGCTCGCGGCGCTGCCCGAGGCGGAGAGCATCGGCGCGCTGCCGCTCGCGGCGCTGATCTTGACGAACCTCGGCGAGCTCGCCGTCGTCGAAGGCAAGCACGACGAGGCGCGCAGCCGGCTCGAGCAGGCACTCGAGATCATCGAGGATGTCGAGGATCGCGGGCTCGAGAGCGAGTGCTGCCGTCACCTCGCGCAGCTCGAGAAGTCGCAGGGCCAGCTCCAGGCGGCTCGCGAGCTCGCGGAGCGCGCGCTCGAAGTCGCGAAGAAGGCCGGCCTGCGCGAGAAGGAGGCACAGGCCTACCTGACGCTCGGCGACGTGCTCAGCGCGAGCCTCTACGATGCGGGCGACGAGGGCGGCGTCAACGATGCGGCCGTCGCGTACGGCCAGGCGATCGACGTGCTCAAGGCGATCGGCAACGACGCCGCGCTCGGCAAGGCGCTGTTCGCATTCGGCCGCTACAAGGCGGAGATGGGTTCGCTCGGCGAGGGCAAGGACATGCTGCGCGACGCGATCGCGCTATTTTCGCGCCTGGGTCTCGCCCGCCCTGCCGGCGACGCCGAGAAGCTACTGGCTTCGCTCAGCTAATCGACCAATCTCGCGCTTGCGGCCAGCCGGTTCGCTAGGCATGGTTGCCAGACGCGCTGATGATCTGGTTCTGGCTCGGGTTCTTCGCGCTCGTCGCGCTGCTGCTGGCGCTCGATCTGGGCGTCTTGCATCGCAAGGCGAAGGAACCGACGCTCAAGAGCGCCGCGCTGTGGACGATCGCGTGGGTCGCGCTCGGGCTGTCGTTCGCGGGCGTTGTCTACCTGATCTACGAGAACCACTGGATGGGCGCGCACCTCAAGGGCTGCCCGCCCGGCCACGCCGACGGCGGCGACGCCGCGATCACGTACGTCTCGGCCTATCTGCTCGAGCAGGCGCTGTCCGTCGACAACATCTTCGTCATCGCGCTCATCTTCAACGAGAAGTTCCGCGTGCCGGTGAAGTACCAGCATCGCGTGCTGTTCTGGGGAATCCTCGGTGCGATCGTCTTCCGGCTCGTGATGCTCGGCGGCGGCGCATATCTCGCGGCGCGCTTCGAGTGGATCTTCTACATCTTCGGCGCCTACCTCGCGTACCAGGGCCTCAAGCTGCTCCGCGAAGGCGACGACGGCGACGACGAGGACTCCGACAGCTGGGTGCTGCGCCAGCTCCGCAAGTTCGTGCGCATCGTCGACGGCGACCACGGCGGCAAGTTCCGCGTGACGATCGACGGCCGCAGCGCGCTGACGATGATCGCGGTGTGCCTCGTCGTGATCGAGCTGACCGACATCGTGTTCGCGATGGATTCGATCCCCGCGGTGCTCAGCGTCTCGCAGGAGACGTTCATCATGGTGACGTCGAACATCTTCGCGATCATGGGCCTGCGCTCGCTGTACTTCGTGTTGCAGGGCGCGATGGCGAAGTTCCAGTACCTCAAGATCGCGCTCGGCGTGCTGCTGATCGCGATCGGCGCCAAGATGGTCGCCCACAAGTGGTACGACCCGGGGCACCTGATCTCGCTGCTCGTGATCGCCGGGATCATCGCCGCGGGTGTGATCGCGTCGGTGATCGCGTCTCGTCGCGCGAGCCACGCGCGGTGAGCGAGCGGTGCCCCGAGCCGCATCCGCTGCTCGATGCGAACGGCGGCTACGTCTCGCAGCTCGAGGTGATCGTCAGTCACGCGACCGATGCCGCGGTGCAGTGCCGGCAGTGCGGCGCGTACCTGTGGACCGTCGTCGATCTCGGCGGCAAGTACGAGTACGTCGATTCGTGGCGGCTCGATGCGGCGCTCGCGCAGGCGGCGTTCGTCGAGCACGATGCACGCGCGCTCGCGCGGCTGTTTGTCACGATGAACCTGCCCTACGGTCCGCTGTGGACGCTGACCGCCGCGCTCGTCGAGCTGTTCCGCGCGCTGACGCCGGGCATCAGCGATGCGGAGCGCGTCGCGGCGCTCGATGCGGCAGGTGCCCACGACCGCTGGACCGAGGCCGCGCGGCTGATCGAGCGAGATGCGCACGCCGTGATCACGTCGCATCCGCTGGCGTTCGACGTCGACGTGCGCGTGCCGGGCGCGCAGCTGCGCGAGGTCCACGAGGTCGGCGATGCCGTCGTGCTGCTGACCGATCGCGCGGATCTGATGCGCGTCGATCGCCGCGCCGTGGTGCAGCTGCCGCTCGCGGGCGTGCCGCAGTTCCTCGCGCGAGGTGCCGATCGGTTGATGCTCTCGGTTGCCGGCGGCATCGCGATCCTCGACGCGGATGGCAACGCGACCGCATGGCCCGGCATCGCCGGCTACGACGTCACCGCGCTCGACGACGGCTGGTGGATGTTCGCCGTGCAGAGCGACGGCCCCGATACGTGGCTCGAGCTTCGCCGCCCCGACGGCTCGCCGCGTGCCAAGGTGCGTTACCGATTTGTCGGCGAGTCGCGCCACGTCCCGGCCCCGCGCCGTTTCGGCGATGGCTGGATGTTCTCGAACCTCGTCGATGACGACGGCGCGACGCGCGCGCTAGTCCTGATGAGCCGCGACTTCGCCATGCTCGCGGCGAGCGAGCGTGATGTCGAGCCCGCGGCGCGCCACGTGACACCGATCGACGAAACGGCGTGCTGGGCGAGCGTCGACGGTGCGATCGAACGCTGGATCATCCGCGACCGCACGATCGAGCGCGTGCAGCGAATTCCCGCGCGCGCGAGCTGGATCGTCGGCGATGCGCTCGTCGTCGATGCGCCCGGCGGCGAGGTCGCATCCTATGCGCGCAACGGAACGCGGCAGTGGTCGTGGACCCGCGCGACAACCGGCGCGACCTACGGCACGCACACGCGCCGCGGAGTGCTCGTCTACGACGACACGAAGGCCCATCTGCTCGATGCAAACCACGGCCGCGTCGTGCGCGCGTTCGATGTCGAGAGCCCGACCGTGCTCGGCGCCGAGGGTGGCGTCGTCTACGTCAAGACGGGCGCCGACCTGTGGATCGTCCACGACGACGCGCATGCGATCGCGGTCGGCCTCGCCACGACGCTCGAGACAACGTGCGGCACCTCCGCGCTGCTGCGCCGCTCCGACGGGCTGTGCATCGTCGTCGACGCGAGCGGCCGTTCGCAGTCGTTCCGCGCCCCCGACGCGCGGTTCTCGGTCGTCGGCATGCACGGCGGCCCGTGGGTGCTCGAAGGTGATCGCGTGCGCGGCGTGTTCGCGAAGCCGCCGACCTAGCGCACGAGGACGAGCATCTCGGTCTCCATGATGTCCTCGGCCCACCGACGCTTGTAGTCCATCTCGGTGCCGAGGTCGTAGCGCGCGACGCCTTCGCCGCACAGCTCGACGATCTGCTGGTACTGCATCAGCCCGCCGATGCCGAGCGACGACAGCTCGTCGGCATACGAGAACTGCAGGCCACGGTACTCGCCGGCCATCACCGCGCCGAGGATGTAGCCGACGTCGCGTCCGCCTTGGCGCGCGAAGATCGTCCGCTGCTGCCCGAGCGCGCACAGCCGAGGCAGCATCGCCGCATAGAACGCGCGCATCGGCCCCGCGCTGATGCCGACGCCTTCCTGCGACTTCCAGCTGTGCGCCTCGATCGCCTGGATCCGGTCGTACAGCGCGAGTGCACCGCTCGCCGGCGCGCGCACGCTCTCGAACGTCACGCCCTGCTGCTCGGCCGCGCGCAGCGACTTGCGCAGCGACTTGCGAAGATCGCGCGAGCGCCGCGATAGAAACCCATCGACCCCGCCGTCGAGACTCGCGACGTGACGCACGGTTGGCTGCCCGCGCCGGCGTTCCCAGCGCGGCGGCAACGCGGCCTCGAGCGCACGCCGCTGCGGTCCCGTCGCCGTGTGACCGGCGAGGATCGCGAGCTGCCAGTCACGGCGGGCGGCAAGAACTGGCACGACCTCATCGACGAGCGCGACCGCATCGCCCCCGACGAGCGGCGCCGCCAATCCCCACGCGAGCTCGACCGGCTCGATGTACGGAAAGCCGGCGGGGTGAACGCCGCGCATCATCGCGAAGTACCCGTGGTCTCCTCGGAAAGTGAAGCTCGCGCGCGGCGGCATCAGCGCGGTCGACGCGGCCAGGATCCACGCTGCAGACGAGCAGAAGCGATCGATCGCCGGCGTGCGCGCGACCTCGCGATCGAAGTCGTCTGCGACCTCGGCGAGATCGATCGGCTGCACCTACCAACTGTACCGTGGGATACTCGATCGAGATGCGCGCGCTCGCGGTGATCCTTATCGCTTCAGTAGGTTGCTCGACGACCAGCTACAAGATTCCGGCGACCGAGCTGCAGCGGCTCGCGGCAACGCCTCCGGAGCAGCGCGGCGCGCACGTACGCGTCACGCAGATGCTGTCGAACGAGGACCTCGGCCCCGAGTATCCCGTCGAGACGCAGACGCAGATCATCATCTTCCCCGAGGTCAACGTCTACGGCCCGTACGAGCGGCGCCGCTACTACAACTACGGCGGCACCACCGGCGGCGGGGGCAACATCGGCGCGAGTGGCGGCCGCAGCGTCTCGAATGGAACGCCCAGCAGCGGTGGCGGCTCGAGCGGCAAGGCTGGCGACGGCAAGGCGGAGGCGATCGCGGTCCTCGTGATCGCGGCGACCGCGCTCGTCGTCGCGGCGGCGATCGAGGGCTCGCGCTTCGACGGCTACGCGCAGGTCCATCCGATGGTCCCCGTGCACCTGTTCGGCCGCGACGGCGGCTACACCGTACTGCCGCTCGCGTGGATCGATCCGCAGACCGCGCAGTGGGCCGATCACGGCATCGTGCGCTCGACGGAAGGCCCGTGGAACGAGCTCGAGCGCGCGCCGCTCGATCGCGTCGGCTGGACGTACGCGATGTTCGGCGGCCTCGGCAGCTTCAAGAGCGCCGATGGCAGCGTGCAGAACGGCACCGCGACGACGATCCAGCTCGGCTACTTCCCCGATCAGAAGATCGGCATCCTCGGCAACATCTTCTTCGGCTGGCGCGACAATGCCGCCAACGCGACGCTGTTCGAGTCGCGCTACACGCTCGAGGTCCAGGGCTATCCGGTCGTCGCGGGTCCGCTTCATCTCGGCCTCTACGGCGGCGGCGGCGAGGCCTATCGGTGGGAGGACGGCATCGCCGGCGGCAACGCGGGCTCGCTCGCCCTCCAGGGCGGCGCGATGCTGCAGCTCGACTTCAACACGCGGCTCGCGCTGACCGCGCGCCTTGGCCAGACGTACGCCCACGACGAGCGAATGAGCGACCTGATGCTCGGCCTCTGCGTGTACTGACTACTTCTGGTACTTCGCCTTCCACTCGTCGTACGGCATGCCGTAGACGATCTCGCGCGCCTCGGGATCGCTGATCTCGACGCCGCGCTCGGCCGCCGCCGCCCGGTACCACTTCGAGAGGCAGTTGCGGCAGAAGCCCGCGAGGTTCATGACGTCGATGTTCTGGACGTCGGTGCGGTCGCGAAAGTGCTGAACGAGCCGCCGGAAGGCCGCGGCCTCGATCTCGGTGCGCGTTTGGTCGGGGATGTCGGCCATACGGACTGAATAGCATGTGGTACGAACGCGGCGTGGAGCTCCCTGACTCCGTGACGACACTCGAGCACGCCGGCACGACGTACTACGTCGTGGGAACGGCGCACGTGTCGTCGCGCAGCGTCGACGAGGTCCGCGGCGTGATCGAGGCGGTTGTGCCCGATGTCGTGTGCGTCGAGCTCGACAAGGGACGCTACGACGCGCTGACCAAGGACTCCGCGTTCCGCGATCTCGACGTGTTCAAGGTCGTGCGCGAAGGCAAGACGCTCTACCTGCTCGCGCACCTCGCGCTCGCCAGCTATCAGAAGCGCATCGGCGCGAGCCTCGGCGTCAAGCCGGGCGCGGAGCTCGTCGCGGCCGTCGATGCGGCGAAGCAGCACGGCATCGAGTACGCGCTGATCGATCGCGATATCCAGATCACGCTCAAGCGGACCTGGAAGAACATCGGCCTGTGGCGGCGCTTCTCTCTGCTGTTCTCGCTCGTCGCGGGCGGCGATGAGGGCGAGCCGGTGACCGCGGAGACTGTCGAGGGGCTCAAGGAGCCGAAGGCGCTCTCCGAGATGCTGACCGAGCTCGGCAACGCCGTGCCCGAGGTCAAAGGCCCGCTCGTCGACGAGCGCGACCTCTATCTCGCGAGCAAGATGCTCGAAGCCGGCGCCGGCAAGCGCTCGGTGGTCGCGGTCGTCGGCGCGGCGCACGTGCCGGGCATGCGCGCGAACCTCGGCAAACCGATCGACCGCGCGGCCCTCGATGTCATCCCCAAGCCCGCACTGTGGTGGCGGATCGCGAAGTGGGCGGTGCCGCTCGCATTCCTCGGCCTGCTGATCTTCCTCGCGACGCGCATGAACGCGGCGACATTCGCCAAGACGATGCTCGCCTGGATCATCCCGACCGCCGGCGGCGCCGGACTTGCGACGCTGATCACAGGCGGCTCGATCCTCAGCGTGCTCGGGGCGATCGTCGCGGCGCCGATCGCCCGGCTCTATCCGCTGGTGCGCACAGCGGTCGTCGTAGGGATCATCGAGGCGTGGCGGCGCAAGCCAAGCGTCCAGGATTGCGAGCGGTTACAGGACGACGTGCAGACGATGAAGGGGTTCTGGCGCAATCCCGTCACACGAATTCTGATCATTGCCGTGGCGAGCAGCCTCGGGGCGCTGATCGGGTTTGCCGTCGGTGTTGGGGTGTTCGCGACCCGGCTCTGAGCTATATGCTCGGGCTCCATGACGATCACGAGACGTGACGCGCTGAAGAGGATCGGTGGCCTCGGCGCCGCGGCGGGAGCGATGCGCTTCCTCCCGGGCTGCGGCGGCGGCGGCGACGACGGCGCCCCCGGCATCAAGCACTACGTGTACCTGATGCTCGAGAACCATACGTACGACAACATGTTCGGCGCGCGGAAGCTCGCCGAGGGCAAGATGGACGGCGACGGCCTCACCGCCGACATGAAGAACCCCGACGGCGCGGGCGGCTTCGTCATGGTCCACGAAGCACCGACCGCGATGCTGTGCGTTCCCGATCCGCCGCACGGCTGGGATCCGTCGCACGCGCAGTTCAACGCCGGCGCGATGGACGGCTTCATCACCGAGTACAACAAGAGCCAGAGCGCCACCGGCCTGACGCAGGTGATGGAGTACCTCAACCGCACGCACGTGCCGGTCTCGTGGGCACTCGCCGATGCGTACACGACCTGCGATCGCTGGTTCGCCTCGGTGATGGGCCCCACCCTGCCCAACCGCGCGTTCTGGCACACGGCGACGTCGTTCGGTCAGATCGACAACAGCGCGGTGCTCAACAAGTTCGCCGCCGTCCCCGTCCCGACGATCTACAACCGCCTCCAAGACAAGGGCGTCGACTGGACCTACTACTACGGCTCGATCGCGGTCGCCGCCGCGCTCGGCAACCCGGGCCCGTACATGCTCGACCTCGGCGCGAACGACGGCAAGACCGGCAAGATCCGCAAGTTCGCCGCGTACCCCGACGACGCCGGCGACATGAACGGCCAGTTCTTCAAGGACTGCGCGGCGGGCAAGCTCGCGCCCGTCACGTACATCGATCCCTTCTTCGGCAACGGCGGCAACGACGACCACCCGCCGACGCACCCGATCATGGCGCAGTCGCTGATCGCGGCGGTCTACACCGCGCTCGCGAAGTCGCCGCTCTGGAAGCACTGCATGCTCGTCATCACCTACGACGAGCACGGCGGCTTCTTCGATCACGTCGCGCCGCCGACCGGCCCCGACGACACGCTCGAGAAGTTCGGCGTCGATGGCTTCCAGCAGCGCGGCTTCCGCGTCCCCGCGATGGTGATCGGCCCCTACGTCAAACAAGGCTACGTCTCGCACGTCGAGTACGACCACACGAGCGCGCTCAAGGAGCTGCAGGTCGCGTTCGGCCTCGACCCGCTCAACATCCGCATGGACATGGCGCACGACCTCTCCGACTGCATCGACATGGACCGCCTCGCCAAGGGCGACTGGAAGCCGCCCGCCGAAATCCCGACGATCAACATCGACGACTGGGACCGCAACGCCGCCGGCTGCATGTCGAGCAACCCGTTCATCGCGGGCGACCCGATCACGGAGTGGGCCAACGAGAACCCGGGCAAGTTGCCGGATGCACGTGCGGACCATGTCGCGTACCACAAAGCAATTCGCGATTACCTCGCGGCCAACCAGGGTAAGCTGCGCCCATGAAGACGATCATCATCGCGCTCTCGCTGCTCTCGGTCCCCGCCGCGTTCGCGTGCCCGGATCACGACAAGGCCGCCGCCCCGCAGACGGCCGACAAGAAAGAGACGCCGAAGAAGGAAGAGGCGCCCAAGACCGACACGGCCAAGAAGGCCGACACGACGAAGGCGCCCGACAAGGTCGCCGACGCCGACAAGAAGACCGACCCCAAGGCGCCGGCGAAGAAGTAACTAGCAGAGGATGTCGAGCAGCTGCGCGCGCGTCAGGTAGCCCTCGAGCGCCGCGGCAAACTCGTCGATCATCAGATCGAGCTCGATCGTCATCTTGTGGCCCGTCACGCGGTGAACGCGGCCCGAGATCGGGACCTCGGTGTTCGCGAGCAGCGCGACGCCCGAGACCCACGTGCCCTGCGCGGGCGGATTCTGCGGCAGATGCACGGTGACGTGCGTCCGCGAGATATCCGCGATCGGCGCCGTCCCCGAATCGAACCGCACGTTCGCCGCGAGCGCGGGCGGCGGCTCGACCCGATAGTTCACGCGCCGGTTGTGCGTGATCAGCTTGTCGAGCGTGTCGTGGACGGGCGCCGACAGCGGCGTCTCCACCGTCTCGAGCACGAGCTCGCGCAACCGCTTGAGCTCCTTCTGCGTGCTGATCAAGTTGCTGCGCATATCCGCAATGCGCCGCTGATCGCGATGAACCTTGTCCGCCACGATGCCGAGCAAGTTCACCAAGAAGCGCACACCGAGCTCCTGGTGCTCGCCCAGAAACGCCTGGATCCGCTTCGCCGGCAACGCCCACACGGTCGACCCCGGCTGCACGATCGCGCGCGTCGAGCGCGGCAGTCCCGTGAGCGCACCGAGCTCGCCGATCAACGCAGGCGGCGACAGCTTGAACGTGTCATCGCCAGGCCGCTCGAGCAGCACCTCGCCCTTCGTCAGCAAGTACAACGACGTCGCCGGCTCGTTCACGTCGAACAGCGGGTTCTTGTCGTCGACGTGCTTCCACAGATCCGCGACTTCTTGCAGCTCGTCATCCCCAAAGCCGTGGAACAGCGGGATGGTTCGCAGCTCGCTGGCGCTTGGCCCCATGCCGCGGAAGATAACGCGGTATCGTGGTGGGGTGAGGCCCTGGGTGCTGCTTCTCGTGTGCGCGTGCGGCAATCACGACGCGCCGCCCGCACCAGCTCCCGCGCCAGCGCCTGCGCGCACGCCCGCTGCGCCGGCCGCCGATGCCGCCGCGCCGAGCGCACCCGGTTATCCGGATCTCGGAGCCGCGCTCACCGCGATCATCCCGGCGGACGCGCGCGTGATCGGCTTCGGCGAGCTGCACAGCCGCACCGACCGCGCGCAGGTGACCTCCTCGCTCTCGCACTTCACGACCGACGCCCTGCCCGCCCTCAAGGACAAGCTCTCCGACCTCGTCGTCGAGACCTGGATCACCGATCCGCACTGCGGCTCCGCCGCCCAGGAAGCCACGACCAAAGTCACGGTCACGATGCGTCGCCCCGTCGAGACGAAGAGCGAAATCGCCAAGCTCGCCGATGCCGCGCGCGCCGCGGGCATCCAGCCCCACGCGATGAAGCTCACCTGCGATGACTTTTCGCGTATCGCCCCACCGGGCAAGGACGTCCAAGTCGAGGCCATGCTGGACCTCACCACGCGCGAGCTCGGCCGCATCGCCGCCGAAGCCGTCACGCACCGCGATGCGGAAGCCGCGCACCGGCCCTGGATCGCCGTCTACGGAGGCGCCCTCCACAACGACCGCTTCCCCGACAAGGGCGTCGAGGACTGGAGCTACGCGAAAAAGATCGACGACCTGACCAAAGGCCACTTCGTCGAGATCGACCTGATCGTCCCCGAGCTCGCGGACGACGACCCGCAGAGCCAAAAGCAACCATGGTTCGATCTGGTCAAGCGCGCCGCTCGTAACGTCCAGGTGTACACCCGGGGCGAACGATCCTTCGTCGTGATCCTCGCGCGATCATGACCACCCTGCTCCTCGAGGGCTGGGCCGTCTGCGCAACGACGCAGCTGCTGCTCTGGCTGGTCGCGCTGCGTACGCGCAACGCGGGCATCGTCGACGTCGGCTGGGCCCTGACGTTCGCATTGGTGGTCGCGCTGTTCGCGCTGCGCACCGGTGCGCTCCCGCCGTTGGCGCTCGTGACGCTCGCGTGGTCGCTGCGGCTCGGCGGCTACTTGATCGCGCGCGGCGCGGCGTCGGGGCCGGAAGAGGGCCGCTACAAGGACCTGCGCACGCGCTGGGCGCCGCACGCGTCGGCGAAGTTCTTCATCTTCTTCCAGGCGCAGGCCGCGCTGACGGCGGTGCTGTCGGCGGCGTTCGTCGTGCCGTTCGTTCGCGCGCCGTCGCGCGAGTGGCTGCTGTGGGCCGGGTTGGTGCTATCCGCGATCGGCGTGATCGGTGAGACGGTGGCCGATGCGCAGCTCGCGCGGTTCAAGCGCGAGCACAAGGGCCGCGTGTGTGACGTCGGCCTGTGGAGCTGGTCGCGTCATCCTAACTACTTCTTCGAGTGGTGCGTGTGGCTGGGCTATGCGGTCGCTGGTTTCGCGTACCTGCCCTACGGCGTCATCGCGCTCGCGCCGCAGGCGATCATCTTAGGATCGATCTTCGGTGTTACCGGCATTCCTCCGACGGAGAAACAGGCTTTGCGATCGAAAGGCGAAGCGTACGCGGAGTATCAGCGCCGCGTGAGTCGGTTCGTGCCGATGCCGCCGAAGCGCGGCCGTTCGAGCGCCTGAGAGATCCCGAAACTCTTCATTCTACACCGGTTCTACACCGGTCAGTCAGAGCCCTGTTGTAGGCTCGCTGCCATGATCAAGGTGCACGTGGCGGCGGACGGAACGAAATCGTTCCAGGTTTACGGGCGCGCCCGGATCCGCGAGAAGAGTGTCCGCGTCTACGTCGGCTCGTTCGCTTCGAAGAAGCTAGCCGAAGCCGCGGACGAACAGCATCGCGTCACGCAGCGCGCGATCAAGGCGGGCGACCTCCCGGCCGCCGTGGACCACACGCGCACGCTCGGTGACGCGCTCGACGCGTGGCTCAAGGCGATCAAGGACCAGCGCTCGCACGACGAGTACGAGAGCCGGATGCGGCTCTACGTGCGCCCGACGTTCGACAGCACGCCGCTCGTGAAGATCACGAAGCCGAAACTGATCGACCTGCGGACATCGCTCAAGGAGCGCGACGAGCCGCTCAGCAACGCCACGCTCAACACCCTGTTCGCTTCGCTGTCCGCCGCCTACAGCTACTTCATCGAGCAGGGCTGGTGCTCGGAGAACCCGCTGAAGTTCATCCGCGACCTCGAGGTCGCCGAGCGACCGTTCCGCTGGCTGCAGTCCGCTGGCGAAGTTCAGAAGCTCCTTGCCGCGTGCAACGAGAACATCCGCACGCTCGTGGCCGTCCTGGTCGGCACCGGAATGCGCCTCGACGAGGCGCTGCATCTGATGTGGGTTGACATCGACCTCACCCATCGCGTGATCCACGTGCACCGTGGTCGTCGCGGCGCGCCCAAGTCGGGCCGGCTTCGCCACGTGCCGATCTTCGACTCGGTTCTGACCGTGCTGCGCGAGATGAAGCTCGCGAAGGGTGAAAACACGCTGCTTTGGCCTGGCGCCAAAGTCGACAAGCACGGAGAACAGCTACCGCGCAACAAGACGAGCGTGTTCCGGCCGTTTAAGGCTGCGGTGCTGCGCGCCGGTGTCGACAAGAAGCTGCGTCTCCACGACCTGCGTCACACGTTCGCAGGCCTGTTCCTCGCCTCGGGCGGCGACATCTTCAAGCTGTCGAAGATCCTCGGCCACTCGAGCGTCGCCATAACGCAGGAGGTGTACGCGCACCTCCACCCCGATGCGTTCGCCGAGGACTACAGCCGCGTCGCGTTCGCGATACCCGGTCACGTAGGTGAGCTGATCCAGTTGAGCAATGCCAACCGCTGACCGCTGGCACGCTCGCCGTCGCTGCCGGGTTCGAACCCTCGCGCTTCGAGCGTAACCACCGACCATCGGCCGGGCGCGCGAGGTCGTCGAAGCTGATGCGACTGCCTATGCACGCAACCACGTACCCGGAGCGTGGCATGATCCCGCATGCATTGATGTCGGGAGAGAATGAGCGCTGGACCCTGACGGACCTCCGCGACCCAGACCTCCGGATCCTTGCGCGGGGGGGTGGGACGGCGCGAAACGGGCGCGCCGCATGACGCTTTTTCCGCGCGCGGAACTGGACACTTTCGCGTTTGGTCAGATGCTCGACGATGCAGAGGTGCTCGACGGCCTCCAGCAGCTGGGGCGTCTCCAGCATCTCCAGCGAGCGGGCTACTGGGGCTCGCTCACCGAACAGAGCGTCGAGAGCTCGTTCGTCGAGCGCGTGTTCGCGGACGTCTTCGGCTATCGCACCTTGCTCGGACCGAACGATCGAGACGTCGAGCACGAGTTGAGGTCGAAGCTATACGTACCGCTCGCTGGCGCGCGGTCCTTCCCCGATTTCGCGCTCGGCTTCTTCCGCGCCGACGCATACGAAACGGTCGTTACCGCCGAGCTGAAGGGTCCGGAAGCCGAACTCGATAAACCGCAGTCGGGAAACTACGGCGGAAAGACGCCCGTTGAGCAAGCGATGGCCGCTGCCGTTGGCGCAAAAGCAGAGTGGTGCATCGTCTCGAACACCAACGAGGTGCGCTTGTACCGCGTCCCGTGTACGAGCGCGTTCGAATGCGTCGATCTACGTGAGGTCCTTTCGCCCGCCGATTTCCGCCGCGCGCACGCTCTGTTCTCGCGGCGCTCGCTGCTCGGAAGCTCGTCCACCGATCCAAGTCCGCTCACGCGCTTTCACACACACATCGTCGCAGGAGAAAGCATGCTCGTAGACGCGCACCCGGACCGAGTACGACTGGTGCAAAGAATCCGGCCCAAGCTCAAGGACGGCAAGGAGTACATATTCACCAAGCTCAGCGCATCGCTGCGTTACGCG
>JAFAOG010000154.1 GCA_019237945.1 Deltaproteobacteria bacterium
GTGTCGTCGATCAGCACGGCCGCTTCGAGACGCGACTGCAGCTCGACGTGTTCAAGGATCGCATCAACAGCATCAGCGCGCTCGACCAGCACAAGAAGGACGCGATGGTCAGCCTGTTCGTGTCGTACTCGCAGCAGGTCGGCAGCCAGCGCATGCTCGACGATCGCTTCGGCGCCCCGCAGCTCGCGACGCCGAACAACGCGAGCCAGGTGATGGCCGGCATCCGCATCCGGTTTTGATCCACTCCGGACTGCGCTCGAAGAGCCCGCTGATACGCTCTCCGCCTGGAGGGTGACACATGGGGTTGTTCGATAAATTGAAGGGAATCGCGAAGGGCGCCGTGCCGCAAACGCAGGCCGCGCCACCACCGCCGCAGCAGCAGCACGCCGCGCCGCCGCCGGAACCAGAGGAACCGGACGAGGAGCAGGACGACGAGGACGCCGACGACTGGGGCGGCTGGGACCCGAACAACTGGGAAGAGTTCTGGTACCGCGGCAAGATGATCGAGAAGGCGGGCAACGATAACGGCGACGACGCGGCCGACGCGAAGTGCCGCGAGTACGGCCTGCAGAACTGGCGACACTTCACGCGCGTGCGCGAGACGTTCAACCGCCACTTCGGCGATCGCCACGAGTTCATCCAGGCCGCGATGAACGCCGGCAATCGCCAGGCGCGCGAGATGATGGGCGCGGGCGCGGCGAGCAATCCGCAGATCCTCGAGCCCGTCGAGGGCATCTCGCTGCAGGTCTACGCGACGACGCAGGCGCGCGCCGCGCAGGTCGGCAACGACATCCCCGCGTGGCAGAAGATGCTCGCCGAGCAGGGCATGGATCAGGCGAAGTGGGATCGCGTGAATGCCGAGTGGCAGCGCCGCATGAGCGGCCAGGCCGGCGACATGAACGCGACGATGGCGCTGCTCCAGGAGTACGGCAAGTACTTCGGCATGGCGGGCCAGGGTCAGTACGGTGCGACGGCGGCCGCGAATGCGGGCGTTGCCGGCGCATACAACACGGGCACCGGCGCGGTCGGCGGCGAGCCGTGCACGCTCGAGCGCTACGCCGAGATCATGGGCGCGCAGAGCGCGTGGGCGCAGCAGGGTCGCGACGTCAACGCGATGCTCAAGAAGCAGTTCAACATGACGGCGCTCGACTTCTCGAACATCAGCCAGTACTGGTCAGCGAAGATCGGCGGCGACTACCGCATCGCGGTGAAGCTCGGAGATCTGCAGACGCAGTACACGCAGCAGTACATGGCGGCAGGCGGCAGCCAGGACGGCGACCTGTCGGTATGACGCTCGCCGAGCTCACCGACGAGCTCGGCCGGCTGTTCGATGCGGCGCTCGAGGTCGAGCCCGCCGGTGGCGTCAACGACGCGTGGGCGAAGGTCCTCGCGGCGCATGGCGTCGCGCCGGTCGGCCCGGCCGAGCGCGCACGCGAGCAGGCGCGGTTGAACCTCGCGCGCGGCGCCCTGCCCGCCGAGGTGGCCGCGTGTGCGCACGTCATTGTCTCGCGCGTCGGCGCAACCGCGCAGCTCGAGGCGCTGTGGCGCGACATCGAGCCGAAGTACTTGAGTGTCGCGACCGCGCGCCCGAAGTCGATGTTCGCGTTCGCGATCGCCTCGGCGAAGGAGAAGTCGCGCGCGAGCTGGCAGCGCCCGCCGGGCGGCTACGTGATCCGATGCTCGCAGTGCGGAGGTCCGCGCCTCACTGCCGAGCTCGCATGCTCGTTCTGCGGACGAGGGCGACTGGGCACATGAATCCGCAACTGCAGCCGCTCGCGACGCGGTGGGACACGTTCATGACGAAGGTGCGCGCGCGCGTCGCCGAGATCGAAGGCGAAGCGAAGGCAGCGTACGACGAGGTGATCGCGACGGAGGTCGTCGACGGCACGGCGCTGTCGGGCGTGTCGAGTGCGATCAAGTCGCGCCTGCTCGCGCTGCGCGCGAAGGTCGACGACAGCTGGAACGTGATCGACGCCGAGGCCGACAAGCTCGACGTCCCGGCGAAAGAGCTCGGGCTGTTTCGCGCGCAGCAACGCGCCCTCGGCAACGCGCTGGCCCGCGAGGTCGATCGGCGCACCGAGGAGATGATCGTGCGCGGCGAGGCAGCGGCGGCTCGCGCGCTGCTGGCGCTGGCGGAGCGCGAGCGCGGGGCGAAGGTCCCGTGTGCGCAGTGCGGCGCCGAGCTGGTATCGGACGCGTGGTTCGACTCGATCAACCTCACCTGCCCTCACTGCCACGCGGTGACGACCGCGTATCCCGGCACGGCGGCGATGACGTTCTTCCGCGGCTCCGGCGCGATCCAGCTCGCACGCGAGGCGGCGTGGCCGGCGTGGGTCGCGATGCAGGACGCCGAGGCGGCGTGGCACAAGCTGCGCCACCGGACGCTCGACGACCTCGCGCGCTGGGAGCAGGCGAACGTCGCGTACTGGCGCGCGTACGGCGAGGCGATGGCGCGCGTGCATCCGGCGTGGAACGAGCAGCGCGTCGCCGACGAGGTGCGCGGCAAGATGAGCTGGTTCTACGAGACGACGTCGAAGGACGATCGCACGGTGCGCGAGACGAACCAGGCCGGGCTCGCGGCGGTCGCCGCCGGCGACGCGGCCGCGGTCAAGGCGTGGGCCGGCAAGCAGCGCGATGCGCGGAGCGCGTGCGAGGACCTGCTGCAGGCCGTGCTCGAGCGCGGCTGGAACGATCACGCGCGCTGGCTCGCGCAGGTCGCCGGCATCTCCGCCGAGGACCTCGCCGACGCGGTGTACTGGCAGTCGACGCGCTAGGGCTTCGGTGGCTCGGCCTTCGGCGGCTCGGGCCACTCCGGCTTCTCGCCCGGCGCGAGACAGTGACCGGCCGCGACGACCGTCGCGAGGTGATCGGCGGCGGCATCGTCGGCGGCGAAGCCCATCAGCAGCACGGTGAGCGCGCCGCAATCGACGGGCATCGCCCAGCCGACATACGGCTTGCCCTCGAGCGTCGCGTGCAGCGGGTAGCGCGTGCCGTTCCACGCGTCGACCTTCATCGGCATGCCGGCGGCGCCCATCAGCTTCTCGAGCAGCGTCGGGACCTCCGCGCGATCCTTGATGTGCTCGATCGGGCGGGCGAGCACCGCGTTGTTGCCGTCGGTGAGCGCGAGCTGGCCTTTCGGCGCGGGCATCGAGTACCAGCCGGCGGGCAGCTGCACGAACCACGGCACGGTGTCGACGCTCGCTTCCTTCGCCGCGTCGGGGTGACACGCGAGCGAATCCGCCATCCGGCGCGCGAGCGACTCCGACTCGCTCGCCATGATCATGATGCGGCGCGCGCCACAGGTCGTGACGACGAGCCGGATCGGGCCCTTGTCGGTATCGACGGTGAGCGAGATCGTCGGCACGCCGTGCGGTCCGGTGCCGTGCTCGGGCTTCGCGCTGCTCTTCGAGCCGAGGCCGTTCGCGATCATCATGATCTCGGAGTCGTCGAACAGGCGGCCGGGCTCCCACGCGACGCGCACGACATTGCCCGTGCCGGCGACGGCATCGAGCTGCACCGCGCCCTGGCTGTAATCGAGCTGCTCGAGCGCGGGCTTGCCGGCGGGCAGCGCGATCGAGAAGCCGGGCAGCTCGCGGGTCGCGATCGCAGCCTTGTCGACGTTCTTGTGGCAGGCGGCGAGCGCCAGGACGGGTACGACGACGGTGCGGAGCCTCATCCCGGCGACGCTACCATCTGCTAGGGTCCCGGCGTGTCGTTCCTGTTCCCGAGCTCGACGATCACGTTCGATGCCGCGATGCGCGACCTCGGTAGCGGCAGCGCGAAGGCGCGCGCGATGGCGGCCCACGCGCTCGGCGGCGTGACCGATATCGTCGAGAAGCGCCGGGCGGTCGATGCGCTGGTGCGCGCGCTCGACGACGATCGCCCCGAGGTCCGCGGCGAGGCCTGTGCATCCCTGGGCGAGCTGCGCGAGCCGGGCGCCCTGCCCCACCTGATCAAGCGGCTCGCCGACGGCGCCGCGATGGTCCGTCAGAGCGCCGCGATCGCGCTCGGCACGATCGCCCACGCCGATGGCTTTGCGCCGCTCGTCGAGTCGCTGCAGACGGGGCCGGCGGATCTGCGCTACCAGGCGGCGACGTCGCTCGCCGAGATCGATCCGGCGCGCGCGCTGGAGCCGGTGCTCGCGGCGCTCGGCGATGCGGATCCGCAGGTCGTCGGGGCGGCCGCGCTGTCGGTCGGCGCGATCGGCGAGCGGGATCGCGAGCGCTGCATCGCGGCGCTGATGACGAAGCTCGACCACACGGATCCCGGGGCGCGCTTCGAGGTCGCCTACGCGCTCGCCGAGCTGAACGATCCGGCGGGCAAGGCTTCGCTCGCGGCGATGGTCACCGATCCGGGACGCGCGTGGGATGCCGTCACCGCGCTCGGCTGGATCGCGGCGGAGGCCGAGCTGCGCGCGGCGGTCACGAATCGCAAGGTGCCGCCGGAAGCGCAGCTGCTCGCCGCCGGCTGTCTGCTCGGCGTCGCGCCCGACGATGCGGCGGCCCAGAAGCTGCTGATCGACGCGCTGACCTCGCGCAAGCCGCACCTGCGCGGACTCGCGATCGAGCAGCTCGGCGAGACGGGCGGCCCGTGGGCGAAGCAACCGCTCGAGCGACTCGCGCGCGCCGGCAAGGGCGGCGAGCACCTCGAGGCGATCGCGACGACGCTGCGCGCGATCGAGGAACGCTGGCTGAAGGCGATGAAGCCATGATGGGTTGGCTGACCGTAGGGATGCGATGATCGAGCTCCTCGATTCGCACGCGCACGTCGACGGACCCGAGTTCGATGCCGACCGCGACCAGGTGCTCGCGCGCGCCCGCGCCGCCGGCGTGCGTCGCATCGTCGTGATCGGAGCGGTCGGCGATCCGAGCAGCGCCGAGCGCGCGGTCGCGCTGGCCGAGCGCGATCCGGATGTGTTCGCGACAGTCGCGACGCACCCGCACGACGTCGAGAAGATGACCGACGCGTGGTGGGCCACGCACGAGCGGCTCGCCGTCCACCCGCGCGTCGTCGCGATCGGCGAGACCGGCCTCGACTACTACTACGACCACTCGCCACGGCAGGCGCAGCAGGCCGCGTTCCGGCGGTTCGTCGAGCTCGCGCGGCGCGTCGGCAAGCCGGTCGTCTGCCACATCCGCTCGCAGAAGGAAGACGCGACGCGCGTCCCGGGCGACTCCGACGCTCACGAGGACGCGCGCGCGATCCTGCGCGAGACCGGCGCCCTCGACCTCGGCGTCGTGATCCACTGCTTCACGGGGTCGCCCGCCGATGCCGAGGCGTACGCGGCGATGGGCTGCTACGTGTCGTTTTCGGGCATCGTCACCTACAAGACGGCGGGCGCGCTGCGCGAGGCGGTCACCCGCGTCCCCCGAGAACGTCTGATGATCGAGACCGATTGCCCGTACTTGGCGCCCATCCCCAAGCGGGGAAAGCGCAACGAGCCGGCGTTCGTCGTGCACACCGCCGAGGTCGTGGCGGCCGCAGCCGGCTTAGCTTTCGAGGAGTTAGCGCAGATCACCACCGCAAACGCCGCGCGCGTGTACCGCCTACCCTGACGGTTGACTCCTAACGATCTTGCCGGTATAGAACACCTCCTCGTTTCGGAAAGAAGTCGCCATGGCGCTCAACATCGGCCTGCTCGGCAAGAAGATTGGAATGACCCAGGTGTTCGGGAATGACGGCGAAGCCGTCCCCGTCACCGTGATCCAGGCGGGCCCGTGCCACGTCGTGGGTACGCGCACTGTCGAGCGCGATGGCTACTCGGCGATCGTGCTCGGCTTCGACGAGAAGCCGACGCGCCTCGCGAACAAGGCGGAGCTCGGCGCCGTGAAGCATGACGGCGGCAAGCCGCAGCGCTTCATCCGCGAGATCCGGCTGCCCGCCGAGGAGGTCGCCAAGTACAAGGTCGGCCAGGTCCTCGTCCCCAAGGACGTGTTCGCCGACAATGCGCCGCTCGACATCGAGGGCATGAGCAAGGGCAAGGGCTACCAG
>JAFAOG010000553.1 GCA_019237945.1 Deltaproteobacteria bacterium
AGCAGATTGCGCGTGATGAGAAGCCCACTCAGCACGAAGAACAGATCGACGCCGAGCTGACCGTACGGGAGGTGCAGCGCGTGATAGGCGAACACGGAGCCGAACGCGGCGGCGCGTACGCCGTCAAACGTCTCGATCCGATCGCCCATCAGGCCAGAGTATCGCAGCTTTGGGCTAAGATGCGCGCATGCACCGGATCGTCGTCGACGCGATGGGTGGCGACCACGCCCCCGACGAGGTCGTGCGCGGCGCGGCCGAGGCATCGCTCGCGCTGACGAACGCAGAAATTATCCTGGTCGGCGACGCGCAGGTGCTCGGGCGGCTGCTGCCGCGGATGCGCCACGATGGTGCGCGCGTGCGCGTGCATCACGCGCCGACATTCGTCGAGATGGACGAGAAGCCGGCCGAGGCACTCGCCGCGAAGCCCGAGGCGTCGATCGCGGTCGCCGCGGATCTCGTCGCGCGCGGCGAAGGTGATGCGCTCGTCTCCGCCGGCAACACCGGCGCGTCCGTGCTCGCGTGCGCGCGGCGCTGGCCGCTGCTCCAGGGCGTACGGCGTGCGGCCCTCGCAGCCGTGTATCCGACCGAGCTGCGCCGCGGCGAGAAGGACGATCCGTTCTCGCTGATCCTCGACGTCGGCGCGACGATCGATGCAACGGCCGAGGACCTCGTCGGCTTCGCCGTGATGGGCTCGGCGTACGCGAAGCTGGTGTCGCAGAATCGCCGCCCGCGCGTCGCGCTGCTCTCGAACGGCACCGAGGCCGGCAAGGGTCCCGCCGAGGTGATCGAGGCCCACGCGCGCCTGGTCGAGACGACCGAGCTCAACTTCATCGGCAACATCGAGGGGCTCGATATCCCGCGCGGCGTCGCCGATGTCGTCGTGACGAGCGGCTTCGTCGGCAACGTCGTGCTCAAGATGCTCGAGGGCGTCTCCGAGACCGTCGTGCGCCTCGCGCGCTACGCGCACAAGGAACGGCTCGCGTGGCGGCTCGGCCTCGTCGCGCTGTCGTCGGCGATCGATCAGCTCAAGGAGGTCACCGACTGGCAGCAGTACGGTGGCGCGCCGCTACTCGGCTTCACGCATCCGTTCATCAAGGCGCACGGCCGCAGCAACGCGCGCGCGATCCACAACGCGGTCAAGGTCGCGCACAAGGCGCTCGCCGGAAACCTCACCGGCAACATCGCGCGCACGATGGCCGAGCTCGACGAGCGGTCGCAGCGACGGGGCGCATAGGAGCGTCGTGGGACTGCTCGGGAAGTTGACCGCGCTGCCGCTTCGCGTCGGCGAGAAGATCGGGCTGCTCGAGCCGGATGTCCCTGCCCTGCCGCCGGGTGCGCGTCCGCCGAAGCACACGTTCCGCTGGGATCTCGACAAGACGTACCTGCGCACCGAGTTCGACTCGCTCGCCGATCTCGCGAAGAGCGCGATCGAGACCGCCGCCGACAAGCAGGCGTATCCGGGCGCGACCGCGCTGCTCCGTGCGCTGTGCCAGGACGGTCACCGGATCTGCATCGTCTCCGGCTCGCCGACCCAGATGCGCCAGGTGCTCGCAGCCAAGCTCGCGCTCGACGGCGTCGAGTACGACGAGTTCGTCCTCAAGAACAACCTCAAGAACATCCTCAAGGGCCGCTTCCGCAGCCTGCGCGCCCAGATCCCGTACAAGCTGCCCGCGATGCTGCGCTCGCGCATTGCGGCCGCCGCGCAGAGCGAGACGCTGTTCGGCGACGACGCCGAGGCCGACGCGATCATCTACTGCCTCTACGCCGACCTGATCGCCGGCAAGGTCACGCTCGGCGACCTCGAGCGCGTCCTGATCGCATCGCGCGCCTACGACGACGACGCCGAGCGCTGCCTCGCGCTCGCCCGCGACGTCCCCAAGGGCGAGGCGGTGCGCCGGCTGTTCATCCACCTCGACCGCCGCTCGCCGCCGATGGGCTTTCGCCGGTTCGGCCCGCGCCTCGTGCCCGTCTACAACTACTTCCAGGCCGCGCTCGTCCTCTATCAGGACCACGTGCTCACCGCGCGCCAGGTGATCTTCGTCGCGCTCGAGATGCTCGACTCCGGGCAATACGAGCTCGGCCACCTCGCCACGAGCGTGCAGGACGTCATCCGCCGCGGCCGCATCACGCGCGAGACCGCGCTCCAGCTCGCCGCCGAGGCAAACGAAGCGGCAAAGAGTGGCGCGCTCTCCGGGCGGCGAGATCTCCCTCCGTTCGATCAGATTGCCGAGGCGTTTCGCGAGCGAGTTCGCGAGCTTGGCGGACCGGTCACCGCGGACGCGGAGGACATCGAGCCGCTCGACTACGTGAGGCTCGTCGACGAAGAGCACGAGCACCGCCATCGCCGCCGCCGCAGCGGCATGGGGTAACAAAGCTGTGCTTCCTTAGCGACGCGCCCGTGCATATAGTCGCGCGCAGAGGGAGAGCTTCACATGGGGCTTCGTGCGATTGCGCTCGCGCTGTTGATGTGTGCCTGCGGTCCGAATTCGGAACGCCCGCCGATTCCGTGCACCGAAGGGGCCCATCAGTGCATGGGCAACGAGCTTCAGGTGTGCACGAACGGGAAGTTCACGAACTCCGAAGCGTGCCCGATGGCATGCGACGACATGCTCGGCTGCGTGCTGTGCAAGCCGGGAACGGGCACGTGCAGCGGCGAGGTCTCGCACGCGTGCAATGCCGACGGCCAGGGCTACAGCGACATCGATTGCGATCCGCTGCAGGGCGAGACGTGCGGCAGCGCCGGCGTGTGCGAAGGCGCGTGCTCGCCGAAGGCCCTCGGCCTGACGTACCTCGGGTGCGACTACTACCCGACCGTCACCGGCAATCCCGTCGAGCAAACGTACGACTTCGCGGTTGTCGTGTCGAACACGACGAGCACCGACGCGATGGTCACGATCGACGGCGGCGCGCTGACGATGCCGCAGACGTTCATGGCGCCGGCGAACAAGGCGACCGTGCACAACCTGCCGTGGGTACCGTCGCTCAAGCTGTGCATGGCGGGCGACTCGTTCACCTGCACATCGAGCGCGCACGAAGGCGACGTGATGGCGGTCAAGGGCGCGTATCACCTGCGCTCGACGCAGCCGGTGACCGTCTATCAATTCAATCCGATCGAGTACACGAAGACCGGCGCGAGCGGCAACGCGTACACCGACGACGCCTCGCTGCTGTTCCCCACCACCGCGTGGCGCACCGATCACTACGTCGCGACGTGGAACAACACGGCCGCCGTGCACCCGAGCATGCTCGCGGTCACCGCGATGCAGGACGGGACGACCGTCACGATCAACGCGAAGTCGGCCACGATGGCGCAGATGGGCGCGCCGGCGTTCGCGGCGAACACGCCGACGCCCGTGATGCTCAACAAGGGTGACGTGCTGCAGATCGGCACCTCGACCGGCGACATGACGGGCTCGCGCGTGCAGAGTGACAAGCCCGTGCAGGTCATCGGCGCGCATTACTGCGCCGACATCCCGGACGGCGCCGGCTACTGCGATCACCTCGAGGAGGTCATGCTGCCCGTCGACGCGATGGGCGCGAACTACATCATCAACGCGCCCGCCGTGACGACGATCCCGAACGGCAAGGTCGAGGAGATCCGGATCGTCGCGACCGAAGGCCAGACGAACCTGACCTACGATCCGCCGCAACCGGGCGCCCCGACGACGATCGCGAACCCCGGCGACTTCGTGAAGATCATGGAGAACGCGAACAGCTTCAAGATCACCGCGGATCACAAGGTCCTCGTCGCGCAGTTCATGGAAGGCTCGACGGTCGCGGGCGGCACCGGTGATCCGGCGATGGCGCTCGCGGTGCCGATCGAGCAGTTCCGCACGCAGTACCTGTTCATCGCACCGACGGACTGGGAGACGAACTACGTCGACGTCACGGCGCCCGTGGGCGCGAACATCGTCCTCGACGGCATGCCGCTCACGAGCTGGACGCCGATCGGAACCAGCGGCTGGCAGCTCTCGCGCGTCGTGCCGCTCAATGCAGGCCCGAACGGCGACGGCCAGCACTCGATCAACGGCGACATGGGCTTTGGGATCAGCGTCTACGGCTACGGCATGGACACGAGCTACTGGTACCCGGGCGGCCTCGACCTGCACCAGGTCGTCATCCAGTAGTGACATTTCCACCTCCCGCTCGGGCCAAAGCCGTGTAGAACCGGCGGGAGTGCGCGCCGTTCTCGTGCTTGTCGTCGTGGCCGCGTGTGGCGGCGGGGGCAAGTCGCACCCTGCCGACGCGCCGGTCGACACGCCGCCCGACACGATCTCCGGCTTCGCGGCGTGCAAGGAGCTCGCGAGCGCGCCCGCGATGCCCGTGCCGGTGCACGCGACCGGCATGCTGAGCGGCGCCGACCTCGTCGCGCCAAGCATGTGCGACGCGATCAACGCGCCGTACGGCATGGAGTCGGCCGGTCCCGACAGCGTCGTGCGCGTCGATGGCCTCGTGCCGGGCACCGCGTATGACGTGCGGCTGACGGCGGCCGCGGACCTGTCGTTCTACGTGGTCACCGGCTGCTCGACGATGACGGGCCCCGCCTCGAGCGAGTGCAAGCTGTTCGTCGATGCGACGGCGACCGGCGAGGAGGTCGGCCGGTTCGTCGCGAGCGGCGCGACGGCGTACGTGATCGTCGATTACTTCCAGAGCCACCCACCGAATGACACGTCGTGGGCGGTCGATGTGTACGAGGAGCAGTGCACGGCCAGTGCGCAGTGCAGCGCCGCGACGCCTGTGTGTCACGACGGCGAGTGCGTGCAGTGCGCGACGAGCTTCGACTGCAAGGATGCAAGCGCGCCGCGCTGCGATACGTCGACGTACACGTGCGGCCCGGGCATGGACCTGTGCCTGACCGACGACAACGGCGAGCCCGGCAACGACGGTCCGGCCGGTGCCGCGGTGCTCGCGTCGGGCGCCTCGTTCGACGGGCTGATCTGCGCAGCGCCGCGCGGCGAGGCGGACTTCATCGCGTTCGATGTCGCGTCGATCGGCGACACCTGGGACATCACGCTCGCGTGGAGCGGCACGCGCGATCTCGACCTCGAGCTCTACGACGCGACCGGTGCGCGGCTCGGCATGTCGTTCTGGGAGCACCCCGAGCACGTTCGCCTGACCTACCTCGCGCCGGGCCGCTACTACGCGCGCGTCACCGAGTACTCGCAGACGACCGACGCGACCGGGATCCCGTACACGCTGACCGTGCAGCGCATGGCCGGGACCGGGTGCACGAGCGCGGCCGACTGCGCCGTCGAGTATCGCAACCAGATCTTCCGCGGCGAGTGCAGCGCGGGCGCCTGCGTGTCGATCCAGGGCAACGGCTCGGTGCCCGAGGGCGGCGCGTGCGACAGCGTGTCGGACTGCGCGAGCCGGCTGTCGTGCTCGAGCTTCTTCTTCGTGGCGAACGCGAGCACGCGCGACGTGTGCGCCCGCGACTGCGCGACCGACACCGACTGCGCACCGCTCGGCGCGAGCTACGTGTGCACGACGTACCTGCAGGCGAACTTCTGCGTCCAGAAATGCACCAGCGATGCGCAGTGCCCGACGTCGCTGTCGTCGCAGCCGGGCGCGGGGCAGCCGTGGGCCCGCCTGACGTGTGACGTCGCGAGCGGTCGCTGCTTGCCCTGACAGAGCCGCGCCGCTACGGTAGGCGCGTGGGAAACGGCGCGTCCATCCTGGTCGTCGAAGACGACGCGGCGATGCGCGATCTGCTGACCGAGGAGCTGGGCGATGCCGGCTACGAGGTCAAGGCGGCAGCCAGCGCGGCGGCCGGGCTCGAGGTCTCGCGCGCCGAGCGGTTCGACCTGGTCGTGACCGACCTGCGCATGCCCGAGATGGACGGCTTCGATCTCATTCGCGGCGTCATGGCGCTGCCCGAGCCGCCGCACGTCGTCATGATCACGGCGTTCGGCTCGATCGAGACCGCGATCCGCGCCGTGAAGCTCGGCGCCTACGACTACATCACCAAGCCGTTCGAGATCGAGGAGCTGCTGCTCGTCGCGGACAAGGCGCTCGGCGAGCGCGGGCTGCGCGCGAAGGTCGCGCGGCTGCAGCGCGAGGTCGAGGCGACGTACGGCCTCGGCAACATCATCGCGAAGAGCCAGTCGATGCGCGACGTCGTGTCGCTCGTGCAGCGGATCGCCGGCTCGACGGCGAGCGTGCTCGTCACCGGCGAGAGCGGCACCGGCAAGGAGTTGATCGCGCGCGCGATCCATTACAACTCGACGCGCGCGGCGGGCCCGTTCGTCGGCGTCAACCTCGCGGCCGTGCCGGAAGGGCTGATCGAGAGCGAGCTGTTCGGCCACAAGAAGGGCGCGTTCACCGATGCGCGCGCCGACAAGCCCGGCCTGTTCGTCGAGGCCGACGGCGGCACGATCTTCCTCGACGAGATCGGCGAGCTCGCGCTGCCGCTGCAGGCGAAGCTGCTGCGCGTGCTGCAGGAGCACGAGGTGCGGCCGCTCGGCGCGACGAAGAACCAGCGGGTGGACGTGCGCGTCGTCGCGGCAACGAACAAGAACCTCGAGGCGATGCTCGCCGACGGGAGCTTCCGCGAGGACCTCTACTACCGCCTCAACGTGATCCACCTCGATCTGCCGCCGCTGCGCTCGCGCCCCGAGGACATCGTGCCGCTCGCCGAGCACGTGCTGCGCGAGCTCGGTGCGAAGCAGAACCCGCCGCGCAAGCTCCGGCTGTCGCCCGAGGCCCAGCACGTGCTGCTCTCGTATCACTGGCCCGGCAACGTGCGCGAGCTGATGAACGTGCTCGAGCGGTGCATGGCGCTGTGTCAGGGCGAGCTGATCGCCGACGACGATCTGCCGCCGCACGTGCGCGAGCGCCGGCCCGCGGACTTCCTCGGCGCGGCGGTCGCGCGGCGGATGTCGCTCGCGGAGCTCGAGCGCGAGTTCATCGAGCGCGTGCTCGAGGACGAGGGCGGCAACAAGACGCGCGCGGCGCAGCGGCTCGGCCTCGACCGAAAGACGCTGTACCGCAAGCTCGAGGAGTACGGACGCGTGGTCGGCGAGACCGAGGCCGAGGCGGCGCCGCCCGTCGTCGACGACCGCCGCGAGCCGGACCGCGCGGAGCCGCCTGCCGACCTGCCGCGCTCGACGGAGGCGACGGTGCCGATCCCGCGCGTCGACCCGAACGCCGACGAGTTCGATTAGCGCGGCCCG
>JAFAOG010000608.1 GCA_019237945.1 Deltaproteobacteria bacterium
TCGACGCGCTCGTCACCGACCTCGCTCCCGCTACCACGCAGGCGCTCGTGCCCGCGCAGCGACTCCGGGTCGTATTCGGGTCCGTCGAGCGCACCGGCCCGTGGACGATGCCCCAGCAGCTGCGCGCCCGCGTCGTGTGCGGCAACCTCGAGCTCGACCTGCGCGAGGCTCGTATCGCGGGCGGCGTGACGACGATCGACGTCAGCGTCACGATGGGCAACGTCGAGATCATCGTTCCGCCGGGCGTGCAGGTCGACGTTCAGGCGTCGTCGCTGATGGGCGCGATCGAGGAGCGCACGGAGCCCGCGGCGACGGCCGCATCGGTGATCCGCGTCGTCGGCAACGTGCGGCTCGGGCACCTCGAGGTGTCGACGCTGCGGCGCGGCGAGACGCGGCGTGATGCCCGACGCCGGCGGCGCGCGGACCGGCGGTGGCGCCGTCACATGCTGCGGCTGCGCGGTTACTGATCGCGCTCGGCGAGACGCTTGCGGGCCTCGGCGAGCTCGCGGCGCAGGCGCAAGATGATCTCGATGCCCGGCCACGAGACGTCGAGGTCGCGCAGCAGCGTGCGGGCGACGAGGACATGCTCGACATTGACGGTGACGACGTCGTTGTCGCCGCGCACGATCTCGCCTTCCTCGACGAGCAGCGTGATCAGCTCGTGGTCGCCGTCGACGAGCTCGAGCAGGTGCTGATAGGTGTAGCGCGTCACAGCGTCATCCCTTCGCGAACGGGCCTGGAGTAGTCCGCGGCGGCCGCCTCGAGCGCGGAGGCGAGCGCCTGATCTTCGCGGTCGGGCATGCGGACCTCGAGCTCGATGATCATGTCGCCGGACTTGTCCTTGCGCGTGACGCCCTTGCCGCGGAGGCGCAGCTTGGCGCCGTTCTGCGACCGCGGCGGCACCTTCACGGATACCGGGCCGCCGAACGTCGGGACGTCGATCGTCGCGCCGACGTACGCCTCGGCGAGCGTCACCGGCACGGTGAGATGCAGATCCATGCCTTCGCGGCGAACGCGCGGATGCGGCGCGACCGCGATCTCGATCAGCAGATCGCCCGGCGGGCCACCGCGGCCGCCCGGCGCGCCCTTGCCGGCGATGCGGATCGTCGAGCCGTCATCGGCGCCCGGCGGGATACGCACGCGCGTCGGACCGGTCGGCAGGTCGAGGCTGATCTCGGTGCCCTCGAGCGCCTGCTTGAGATCGAGCTGCAGGCTCGCGTGCAGATCGGCGCCTCGCTGCGGGCCGCGCGCGCGGCCGAACAGCTCCGAGAAGTCGAACGAGGCGGGGCCGTCGTCGTCCTCCATGTCGTGGAAGCGCGATGCGCGCTGCTGCTGCGTCTGTTGCCAGCGCTGGTAGTCGCGCGCCTTGTCGGGATCGAAGCCGCCCTGCAGCGAGGCATCGCCGAACTCGTCGTACGCGGCGCGCTTCTTCTCGTCGGAGAGCACGTCGTACGCGGCCGACACCTTCTTGAACTTCTCTTCGGCGGCGCTGTTCCCAGGATTGACGTCGGGGTGATGCGTGCGCGCGAGCTTGCGATACGCCTTGCGGATCTGGTCGGCCGACGCGGTCTTGGCGACGCCGAGGATGTCGTAGAGAGACTCTGCCATCGTCTACCTCGCGAGGAACAGCCAGTTCGTTTCGTCGCGGCCGGTCGTCTCGTTGAAGAAGTCGATCGGCTCGACGCGCACGTCGGCAAACGTCTCGTGCAGCTCCGCCTCGAACGCCGGGTTCTCCGACGTCGACCACACGCCGAACACGCCGCCGGGGGCCAGGTGCCGCGCGGCGAGCGCGAGGTTCGCGTGCGCATAGAAGCTGTCGCTCGTCTCGCCGAGCCGCTCGTCGGGCGAGTGATCGACGTCGATCAAGATCAGATCGTGCCTGCGCGCCGGCGGACGGCGCAGCCGCTCGAAGACGTCGTCCTGCACGGCGCGAAAGCGCGCGTCCGCCATCAGCTCCGGGCCCAGTGGGATCACGCCCTTCGCAACCCAGTCGACGATGCCTTGCACGAGCTCGACGACCTCGACGCGCGCCACGCGATCCGACTCGAGCGCCGCCTTCGCGGTGTAGCCGAGCCCCAGGCCGCCGATCAGCACGTCGAGATGGCGGCCGCCGTGGATCTCGATCGCGCGAGTGGTCAGCGCGCGCTCCGAGTCCGTGACCGCGCTGCTCATCAGGAACTGATGATCGAGGGTCAGCTCGATGACGCCGGGCACCGGGAGCGTTCGCCGTCGCAGGATGAGCACCCCGAGCGGCGACTCGGCGTGTTCGAGGACTTCGAATTCGAGCGTCGTCAACGAGTGCGTTGTACTACAAAGCCCGCTCAGTGCTTCTTCGTACGGGGGTCATCCTTCGGGTCGGCGTACAGGATGTCGAACGGCGCCGTCCCGTGGACCAGGAACTCGCACGCGGCGGTGCAGTGCGCGGTGTAGACCATCTTCGCGGGCAGGACGAACAAGCCGCCCTCGTCGATCGTGACGTCCTTCTCGCCCGTGCGGCCGATCGTCATCGCCCCCTTTCGCATGACGACGATGCATTCGTTGGTGTGCGAGTGCAGCGGCACCGTGTACTTCGCGGGAAACTTCGCCACGAAGTCGTAGTCGCCCTTCGTCGGGTCGCCGCGCAGGACGGCGCCGGTCGCGCCCGGCGGGAGCGCCTCCTTGGGCTTCCAGTGGAAGTCGCTCGGATTGGCGACGGGGAACGGATCGGCGGCGGCGGTGGCGGTGAACGCGAGCAGGAGCAAGAGGGTTCGCATGCCCCCACGGTAGTGGCGGGCTCGGTGGCGAGTTCTTCCTTGTTTCTTGCTTTTTGTTCGTAGAATGGCGGCGTGGTGCGGTTGGACGAGGCGCAGGGTGTCCTGCTCGTCGGCGGCGAGCGCGTCGTGCTCGTGCCGAAGGCGGCGACGTTATTGCGCGTGCTGGCGGAACGCGGTGGACGCGTCGTCAGCCGCGAGGAGCTGATCGCGGCGGTGTGGCCGGATGTCGTCGTCGAGGACAACAACCTCGCGAAGCTCGTGTTCACGCTGCGCAAGCACCTCGGGGAGGAAGCGATCGAGACCGTGCCGCGTCGCGGGTACCGGCTCGTGGCGCCGGTGCAGCTCGGGGCGCCGCCGAGCGAGGTGAGCCCGGCCGCCTACGACCTGTATCTGCAGGGGCGCTACCTGTGGAACCGTCGCCCCGGCGACGTCGTGTGGGCGGCGCTCGAGTGCTTTCACAAGGCGATCGAGATCGCGCCGCGGTTCGCGCCGGCGTGGGCCGGCATCGCGGATGCGTACGCGACGCTCGGATCGTGGGAAGCCGGCGCGTTGCCGCACTCCGAGGCGCACGCGAAGGCGTGGAGCTATGCAACGCGCGCGCTCGAGCTCGATCCGACGCTCGTCGAGGCGATCACGACGCGCGCGTACACGACGCTCCACTACGGCTGGGATCTCGACGCGGCGGAGCAGCGGTTTCGCCGTGCCATCGACGTCGCGCCTCGCTACGCGCCCGCGCTGCACTGGTACTCGCACTGCCTCGTCGCCGCGGGCCGCTTTCCGGAGTCGCTGCAGCTGTCGCGCGATGCGCTCGCGCAGGAGCCGATGAACTTGCTCTTGCACGTGCACCTCGCGTGGCACCACGTGCTCGCGGGCGCAGCCGCGGATGCCCGAGCGCAGGCCGAGCGCGTGATCGCGATGGACCCGCAGTTTCACTGGGGCCACTACTTCGCGGGATGGGCCGCCGATGCACTCGGCGAACCGGCGCGCGCGATCGATGCGATGCGCGAAGCGGTGCGTTGCTCCCACGATGATCGCGTGATGCGCGCCGGTCTCGCCCGTGCCTACGCGCTTGCCGGCGAGCGGGCCGCGGCGCATGCGATCGTCGCCGAGCTCGCGCCGGCCGGATTGTTCGACTACGAGGTCGCGCTCGTCCACCTCGCGCTCGGCGACACGCAGGCCGCGCTCGCTGCACTGGCGCAGGCCCGCGATGCACGCTCGGGATGGTTCGCGTATGCGCGCGTCGATCCGCGGCTCGCGACGATCCGGGAGCATCCGCGCTTCCCCGCGCTCGCGCCGATCACGTTGACGGCGTGAGCCGGCTCACGAACCGCGAGAAAGTCGCGTCTGCTGCGTGGGCGGCGAGTGGGGTACGATGGGGTTTCTGCTGCGGCCTGGAACGATCGTCGCGAATCGCTTCGAGATCGAGCATCTCGCCGGCAAGGGAGGGATGGGCGCGGTCTATCGCGCACGGGATCGCAAGACGGGCATGGTCGCGGCGGTCAAGGTCGTCAGCGACGAGGCGCCCGGCCACCATGCGGAGCGGCTCGTGCGCGAGGCGCAGCTGCTCGCCGAGCTGCAGCATCCGTCGATCGTGCGGTACCTCGCGCTCGGCACGACCGATCGCGGCGCGCCGTATCTCGCGATGGAGTGGCTCGAGGGCGAGGACCTCGCGCTGCACATGCGCGGCGACGGGCTCGATGCGCGCGATGCGGTCGTGCTCGCGACGCGCGTGGCGGAGGCGCTGGGCGCGGCGCACGAGCGCGGCATCGTTCATCGCGACATCAAGCCGAGCAACCTGTTCCTCGTCGGTGGCGACCCGGCTCGCGTCAAGGTGCTCGACTTCGGCGTCGCGCGCATGCAGCTCGCCGACGACGGAATGACGCGCACCGGCTCGCCGATCGGCACGCCACGCTACATGGCGCCCGAGCAGGCGCGCGGCAGCCGCGATGTCGACGTGCGCGCCGACGTGTTCGCGCTCGGCTGCGTGCTGTTCGAGTGCCTTGCCGGGCGGCCGGCGTTCAGCGGCGCGAACCAGGGCGCGGTGCTCGCGAAGATCTTGCTCGAAGAAGCGCCGCGACTCGGCAGCGTGCGCGGGGACCTGCCGCCGGCGCTCGAGCAGCTGGTGGCGCGCATGCTCGCGAAGCACCGCGAGGACCGGCCGCGCGATGGACGAGCGGTGGCCGCGGAGCTCGCCGCGCTCGGCGATGTCGGCACTGGCGCGCGCCGGCCGGGACGCCCGCGCGAGGCGGCGGTCTCGACGGGCGAGCAGCGGCTCGCGTGCGTCGTGTTTGCGGAGGCCGCGCTCGAGGTGGGGCCGGGCGCGGACCGCACGCCGAGCACGCCGTCGACGAGCGCGCAGTGGCCGGTCGACGAGGTGCCGCCCGAGGCGCAGACGGCGACGATGGATCCGCGCCGGCCGATCCGCCCGACGATGCATGTCGTGCGCAGGCTCGAGTCGATCGTCGCCGAGCACCAGGGCAAGGCCGAGGTGTTGAAGGATGGGTCGGTCGTCGTCACGCTGTTCGGACGCAGCGCCGCGACCGATCAGGCAGCAAGTGCCGCGCGGTGCGCGCTCGCGTTGCGCTCGGTGCTGCCGAACGCGGCAATGGCGCTCGTCATCGGGCGCAGCTCGGCGATGGACCACGTGCCGTTTGGCGAGCTGATCGATCGCGCGGCCTCCGTGCTGTCGCGGCCGCCGCCGGAGTCGGTGCGCGAGGGCTTGTTCCCGATCTACGTCGACGACGTCACGGCGGGCCTGCTCGATCTGCGCTTCGCGATCGACGGCGATGCGCACGGCCTCCTGCTCTCGCGCCAGCGCGACGTGGCGGTCGCGACACGCACGCTGCTCGGCAAGCCGACGTCGTGTGTCGGACGCGATCGCGAGCTCGGGATGCTCGTCGCGACGTTCGAGGAGTGCGTCGACGAGCCGATGGCGCATCTCGTGCTCGTCACGGCGGCCGCCGGCATCGGCAAGTCGCGGTTGCGCTACGAGCTGCTGCAGCGGCTCGCGCAGAGCGGCCAGCGGTTCGAGCTGTGGCTCGGGCGCGGCGATCCGATGACGGCCGGTACGCCGTTCGCGATGCTCGCGCAGGCGCTGCGGCGGCTCGCGGGCGTCGTCGACGACGAGCCGGCGGCGGTCAGCTACCGCAAGCTGCGCGCCCGCGTGCTGCGAAACGTGGCGGCGCGCGAGATCGATCAGGTGACCGAGTTTTTGGCGGAGCTGCTCGGCGTCGCGCCGCCCGGCGAGGGCAGCGTGCAGATCCGCGCCGCGCGCCAGGACCCGCAGCTGATGGGCGACCAGATGCTGCGCGCATGTCAGACGTTTCTCGCCGCGGAGTGCGACTCGACGCCGGTCGTGCTCGTGCTCGAGGACCTCCACTGGAGCGACCGCGCGACCGTGCAGTTCATCGACTCCGTCGTGCGCCAGCTCGCGGAGAAGCCGCTGTTCGTGCTCGCGCTCGCGCGCCCCGAGGTCGACAGCGTGTTCCCCCGGCTGTGGGCCGACCGCCGCGTCGAGCGCATCCAACTGCACGAGCTGACGCGCCGCGCGTCGGAGCGCCTGGTCCACGAGACGCTCGGCGACGTCGAGCCCGCGCTGGTCGCACGCCTCGTCGAACGCGCGGCCGGCAACGCGTTCTATCTCGAGGAGCTGATCCGGTCGGTCGTCGAGGGCCGCGGCGATCGCCTGCCGGAGACGGTCGTCGCGATGGTGCAGGCGCGCATCGGTGCGCTCGAGGTCGAAGCGCGTCACGTGCTGCGCGCGGCGAGCATTTTCGGCCAGGTGTTCTGGCGCGGCGGCGTCGAGGCGCTGCTCGAAGGCAGCACGACGCAGGTCGAGGACTGGATCGCCGAGCTCGTGCGGCGCGAGCTGGTGACCGTGCGCAGCGAGAGCCGGTTCACCGGCGAGGCCGAGTACACGTTCCGGCACGCGACCGTGCGCGAGGCGGCGTACGCGATGGTCACCGAGCGCGATCGCGTGATCGGGCACCGGCTCGCCGGCGCGTGGCTCGAGGCGCGCGTCAACGCCGGCGGCGCCGACGTCGAAGCACTCGCGCTTGCCGAGCACTTCCGCGAGGGCGGCGAGCCGGCGCGCTCGGCCCCGTGGTATCGCCGCGCCGCGCAGCAGGCGCTCGAGGGCGATGACCTCGCCGGTGCGATCGACTGCGCCGAGCGCGCGATCGGCTGCATCGACGCGAGCGACGAGCACAACGAGACACGCGACAACGAATTCGTGGGCGTGCTGCGCCAGCTCCAGGCGGGCGCCCACGTCTGGCGCGGCGAATACGCGCTTGCCGCCGAGCGCGGCGACCAGGCGCTCGCCCTGCTCTCCCCAGCAAGCGTGCCGTGGCTCGTCGCGGCGGCCGCGGTCGCCGAAGCGTGCTCGCGACGCCTCGAGCATCCGCGCGTCCTCGAGCTGTGTCGCGCGCTCGCCGCGACCGAGGTGTCGCCGCCGCTGCACCACGCGTTCGCGCACGCCGTCGCGACGACGATGACGACGCTGCTCTGGCACGGCGATCCGGATCTGATCCAGCAGCTGTTCGCGCAGCTCGCGCGCATCGAGGCCGCCGGCGCCGACCCCGCCGCCCGCGCGTGGATCTATTACGCCCGCGCCTGGCGCGCGCTGCACGGCGGCGATGCCGCGCAAGCCCTGCTGCTCGATCAGAAGGTCGAGGCGTGCTTCACCGAGGTCGGCGACCTGCGCCAGGCGTGCCGCCAGCAGGCGAGCGTCGGCTACGGCCAGCTGATGCTCGGCGCCAACGCCGCCGCGGAACGCTCGCTGCGTGACTCGATCGCGATCGCGACGCGCATCGGCCTTCACCAGGTCACCGCGCAGGCCCAGCACAACCTCGGCATCTGCCTCGCGCGCATCGGCCGCGTCGACGAGGCCCGCGAGGTCGAGCGCGCTGCCCTCGCCGCCTTCGACGCGCAGGACAACCGCCGCGGCTGCGCATTCGCGCGCAACTACCTCGCCGAGATCGAGCTCGCCGCCGGCAACGCCGATGCCGCGCTCACCTACGCGCGCGAAGCGCTCGCCCTCGACGCCGATCAGCCGGGCTTCCACTGCGTCTACCGCGCGCGCATCGCGCTCGCCCACCTGCTCGCCGGCAACGCCGCCGCCGCGCTCGACGAGGCCACCCAGGCGATGGCGCTGATGGACACCCACGGCCGCCCCGAGGAAGGCGAGATGCTCGTCCGCCTCGCCCACGCACGCGCGCTCCACGCGACCGGCGACACCACCACCGCGCTCGCCGCGATCACCGACCTCGAGCAACGGATCACCGCCGCCGCCGCGCGCATCGGCGATCCCGAGCTGTCGCGATCGTTCGTCGAGGACGTGCCGGAGCACGCGCTCGCACGATCGCTCGCCCGCGCGTGGCGCACCTAGCGCAGCTACGGCGTGTACGGCTTGCCGTTGACGTAGATCGCACCGCCGAGCTCCTCGACGCGTGCGAGCTTCCACCCGGAGGCGCGCTTGCGCCACGTCTCCTTGTGCCGCTGCGTGGTGACGACGTCGTCCTCGCCCTCGGCCCCGTTCGGCTTCGTGAACGTGCGGTGATAGAACTGATTCGTGTGGATGACGGCCGTGTCGCCCTCCAGGCTATCGACCGAGGTGACCCACTGCTCGACCTCGTAGAACCGCGCGATGATGCTCCAGTCGCGCAGGATGTTCGCGCGGAACGCGGCGCGGTCGACGTGCTTGCCCGGCTCCTGCGACGCGAGCACGAACTCGTCGTCGAACGTCGCCATGAACGCATCGATGTCCTTGGCGCGGTTCGCCTGCTTGGCCTGGGCGATCACGGCCTCGATCTCGGCGCGCGCGGCACACGCATCCGGCGGACGCGGCGAGGGATGACAGGCGGCGACGATCAGCAGCAACAGCAGAGCGGGACGCATCGCCCTGGGATCCCCAGCCCCGCGCGCCGGATGACAGCGATTTCGAACGTCACGCGCCGCAGTTGACCGGGATGTACGACGGGATCGTGCAGATCCGGACCTCGAAGTCGAACGTGCCCGTGAACTGCGTGCCGCACCAGTCGTGCACCGGGTCGTGATAGCTCGTCCCCGGATCGAGGCCGATGATGATCGGCACGTGGTTGAACTGATCGACCTTGTTGACGTCGCAGGTGGTGTCGCCGACGTTGATCCAGTTGACCTGGATCGACGTGCCCGCCGAGACGTTGATCGCAGACGGGTGCGCGGTCAGCACGCACGTGTTGTGGCAATCGATGCGGACGTCGAGGACCGACGGGAACGCATCGATCGTCGGCGCGGCATCGCGCGGCGCGTCGTGCACGACCAGCGCGTCGACCCGCGCATCGCTCGGCGCACCATCGCCGTGGCTCGCCGGCGAATCGGCGGGCGCATCGCCGGGGCCGCCGGGCATGTGACGGCCGGGGGAGCCACACGCGGTGACCCACGCGGCGACGACGACGATCAACAGACGCTTCACGTGAGATGGAGCCGGCAGGCGCCCGGTTGTCGCACGAAAAGCGCACCCGCGATCACGGCATCTTGCCGTTGGGTCGCACTCGCGCGATCGCCTACACCAGACCGTGCGCCTTCGCGATCTCCTGGTTGCGCGCGTCTGCACGCTGGAGCGCGGGGCGCGCGTTGAGGCGCTCGAGGTAGCCGGCGACGGCGGGCGATGCGTCGAGCATCTTGAACATCGTCATGTAGCGGAGCGTGCCGCCGAAGATCACGTCCGCGATCGTGAACTGCTCGCCCAGCAGGAACGGGCCGGGCGTGAGCGCGCTGTCGATCGCGCGCAGCATCGACTCGTAGTCGCCCCAGCCGGCCTGGCCCGGGCGGAACTCCCAGTTGTTGAGCTTGGCCATCGCGCCCGGCTCGATCACCGACGGCGCGAACAGGCTCCAGCGGAAGTAGGTGCCGCGGCGCGGATCGTCGAGGCGCGGGGCGAGGCGGCCCGGCGCGTAGCGATCGGCGAGGTAGAGCGCGATCGCGGCGGCTTCCGTGATCGTCGCGTCGCCGTCGACGAGCAGCGGGACCTTGCCCATCGGGTTCCTGGCGACCACGTCGCCCTGCTTCTGCGCGTTCGCGCGGATGTCGACGTAGACGAGCTCGTACGGCTCGCCGAGCTCCTCGAGCGTCCACAGGACGCCGGCCGCGCGCGAGAACGGGTGGTGGTAGAGCGTGATCGCCATTGGGCGAGACTAGCGGAAGCGGCCGTCGAACGCCTGCAGGTGCAGCGCGAGACCGACGCCGAACACGTGCTCGCTGCGATCGAGGGCGTTCGCTCCCGCCATCGCCTCGACGGCCCACCACGGCGAGAGCCACAGGTCGGCCGCGATGCGCGGCTCGACGAGCGGGGCGACCGTCGATGCGCTCGTGTCCATCGCGTGCGAGGAGAGCGTCGCGCCGTGGAGGCCGGCGACGACCTCCGCGCGCAGCGAGATCCGGCCGAGCGGGATGCGCGCACCTGCGACGCCGGCCATCGTCATCAGCCACGCGCTGTCCCACGACATCGGCGTGCCGCCGGCGAATGCGAACGGTGCGGTCGGCGCATCGCCCCACGCCGCGCGCAGATCGACGCCCACGTAGAACGTCGGGTTGGGATGGAGGCGAACGTCGATGTAGAAGCCGTTGCCGTGCATCGGCGAGAGGTGGTCGCCGGAGAACTGGCCGGTCGTGCTCGCGTACCCGATGCGCTTCTCCTCGAACGAGTGACCCGCCGGATCGAAGTCGTCCGTGACGAAGCCCGACGTGACGGTGCCGGGCGAGCGGCCATTGTTCGTCGGCCACAGCGCGCTGCACGACTCGCGATTGGCCTCGTCATCGCGGCAGGAGCCGTCGTCGGCGCGAGCGAGGGACGGCGCGGCGAGGAGGAGCAAGATCGCGGTGCGCACGCCACGAGCTTGGCGCAGCGCGCGGACGCGCGGGGTTAGCAGTCGATTAAGCGCGGGGTTAGCAGTCGATTAAGGACGCGCCGTGCACGTCCCCGGGACCGTGACGCGAGCGCACGCATGCGTGATGCAACCGTTGTCGTAGTCGGAGCTCGTGACGTTCTGCGTGCATGGCGTCGGGCCGGTCGGGTGATCGCTCGCGTCCTTCGCGAGGCAGAAGCCGATCTGCGTGAGCGTGCAGTGCGCGTCGCAGCCGAGCACGACGGAGGTGTCGGGCACCGCGAATGCGTGCTGCAGATCGGCGGGCGCGTAGTCACCGGGGTGCAGCGCATCGCTGTGCACGACGTGGATCGCGGCGAGCTCGGCCGCGAAGTAGTCGGCGGGCGCGAGCTGGGTGCAGCTACCGTGCTTGGACCACTCGTGCGTCGCGAGCGTGCCCTGCACGTAGTCGGGCGCGAGCGGTGCGAGGTCGCCGGGGACCGGAACACCGGGCGCGCAGGTGGTGTCCTCCGCCTTCTCGCAGTGCGCGAAGCGTCCGCAGAACTGAGGCCACGCGCGCGGGCGCCCCTGCGATTGCTCGTCGGTGAAGTTCGGCCACAGGCCGTGGAGGCGGAGGCCGCACGCGTCGGGCTTCCACATCATCGCGAGCAGGTAGAAGCCGAACGCATCGGGCGACGGCGGCGCCGCCTTCTCCGTGCGCGGCGTGGGCGGCGCAGGCGGGGCGGTGGTGGCGGTGTGGCAGGCGACGACGAGGGCGAGCAGCGCGAGGCGCATCGCGCGCAGTCTACGTCATCGACTCCGGGAACAGGCCGAGCTGGCCGGGCTCGTTGAACCAGCCGTCGATCTCGGTGCCGAGCACGTTCGCGATCGCGCGCGCGATCGGCACGAGCTGGCGGTCGCGATAGTGGTCGTAGTCGAGCGGCGCGGCGGTGCGGGCCGTCAGCGGCTCGGCGCCCGCGCGCGTCATCACGTACTCGATCGCGCCGCCTCGATCGCGCCAGCCGAGCATGCGGGCCGCGCGCACCTGCGGCGTCTCCGAGTCGTAGTCGTCGGCGGCGCGGCGCAGCACCTTGGTGTAGACGAGCTCGCGATCGAGATCGCCGCGAAGCAGCGCGGCGGCGGTATCGAGGCAGTACGTGCGCAGCGCCGCGATGTCCGCATCGGCGAACAACAGGCGCATCAGCTCGACCTGGAACCGCCGGGCGAGCGGCGTGAAGTCGCTGCGCACCGCTTCCATGCCGCGGACCTCGACCTCGGTCGTGTCGTCGGCGTCGAGGCGAAGGCCGGCGTAGCCCTTGCCGCGGCCGCGGCCATCGGACTCGTTGCGCAGGCGCGAGATGAAGAACCGGCGATAGATCTTGTCGCAGCGGATGCGCAGGTGCGACGCGAGGTCGAAGCCGGTGCGGATCTCGTCGGTGATGTGGCGGTTGAGCGCATCGGCGAGCGAGGTGCCGAGTGCGGCGAGCTCGGCGTGGGAGCCGGCGCGGCCGGCCTGCACGAACACGCTGTCGGTGTCGCCGTAGAGCACGTGGTGGCCGCGCGCCTCGAACCAGTCGCGCGCGAGCGTCAGGAAGTGCTTGCCGAACGACGTGATCGCACCGGCGAGCTCGCTGCGCGCGTAGCGACAGCCGCTCGAGCCGAGCACGCCGTAGAACGAGTTCTGCAGGATCTTGTAGACGTACGCGGCGGTCTCGTCTCCGGCGGCGAGTGCGGCCTCGCGTTCGCGCGCGTACGCGGTCAGGATCGCGGGCAAGATCGAGTCGCCACGCTCGAAGCGGGCGCTGTTGGGCGCGACGACATCGTCGGTGCGCGGCGGCCTCGCGTGCGCGCGCTCGTACGCCAGGGGATCGATGTGGAACGTGCGCATCAGCGACGGATACAGGCTGCGAAAGTCGAACACGAGCACGTTAGCGAACAGCCCCGCCTCGGCCTCGAGCACGGTGCCGCCGGCCGCGCCGTCGACCATGCGATCCGTGCGCGGCGGCGCGACGATGCGGCGGGCGTGCAGCGCGGACGCGTACACGCGCTCGAACGCGGGGATGCTCGTCCACGCGAGGTCGAGGGCCACGCCGGTGAGCGCGGCGCGCCGAACGGTGAGCGCGTCGAGCCCGCTGGTGCGCAGGATCTCGAGCACGAGCTCGGAGTCGCGCAGGCAGTACGCGCAGAACGCGGCCGGGTCGTCACGCCGCAGCCGGTCGAGCTCGTCGAGCTTGGCCTCGCCGCGCAACGTGACCGTCTTGCCCTCGCCGAGCAGCGCCTGCGCCGCGCCGTCGAGCGACTGATCGATCAGCCGCTCGCCCGACGCCCGCACCGTGCGCATCGCATCGACGACCGCGCGCCCCGCGATGTCGATCGCGAGCCGGCCGCTCTTGCGCGTGACGACCTCCGCGTTTCCGGGAACGCGGCCGATGTCGAACGGCAGTCCGTGAGCGGCGCAGCGCTGCGCGAGCACGGCGAGGTCGAACTCGAGCACGTTCCATCCGGTGATCACGTCGGGGTCGCGTGCGCGGACGCGCTCGCAGAACGCGGCGAGCAGCTCGCGCTCCGAGGCCACGCACGTCGTGCCCGGCGCCTCGCCGACGAAGATCACCTCGCCATCGCGATCGACAAGCGAGACCGCGACGACGCCGCCATCGCGCGCCGTCTCGATGTCGATCGCGAGCCAGCGCAGCGCCGGCACCTCGGTCGCCGGCACGAGCTCCGGATCGACAATGACGACATCGACGCGCCGCCCTGCGGACACCGTGCCGCCGCGGATCTCGACCGGCCCGCGAATGCCGCGCGCGAGCAGGACGTCGGACGCGCGCGCATCATCGACGTGGTGCACGTGAATCCCGCGCGCCCCGAGCTGGCGTTCCACGTCGCGCGCCCGCGGCACCGCGATCCGCGCCAGTGCGCGCCCGTCGAAGCTGGTCCACGCCTCGCCGTCCCCGAGGCCCGTTGCGCGCGCCGCTTCCGCCGCGACGAACACCGCCGGCATCGGCGCCCGCAGGATCACGGCGAAGCTGCGACCGTCGGCGAGCCGGCCCGTCGCGAAGATCCGGTGGCCGGGTCCGCGTTCGTCCCACGCCGAAACGATGAAGCCGAACACTGCCCGGCAAGCTTACGCGTGAATGTCGAAGTCCTTCGGCGTCTCGCGCAGAAACGCGATCCCCACGACGACCGTCAGCAGCGCGACCGCGATCGGATAGTAGAGGCCGCGGTAGATGTTGCCGGAGGCCGCGACCATCGCCGTCGCCACGAGCGGCAGCATGCCGCCGAACCAGCCGTTGCCGATGTGATACGGCAGCGACATCGACGTGTACCGGATGCGCGCCGGGAACAGCTCGACGAGATACGCCGCGATCGGCCCGTAGACCATCGTGACGAACCCGACGAGCACGACGAGGATCAGCAGCACCATCGGATAATTCGGATCGCCCGGCCCGCTCGGATAGCCGGCCTTCGCGAGCGCGGCCTTGTACTTCGCCTCGTCCCAGCCGTGCAGCGTCTCGCTGCCGATCGTCGTCACGACGTCCTCGCCCGCGACCGGATCGAGCTTCGTGAACGACAGGCCGGACTTGGTCAAGAAGTCCTGCGCCCTGTCGCACGCCGAGAACTTCGTCGACGGGAATACGAAGATGTGCATCTCGCAGTCGCGCGCGGCGACCGTGATCGTCGTGTGGTCCTGGAACGTCTCGAGCGCCGGGTTCGCGAAGTGCGCGAGGCCGTGGAACAGCGGCAGGTACGTCACCGCGGCGAGCAGGCAGCCCGCGAGGATGATCTTGAGGCGACCGATCCGATCGCTGAGCCGGCCGAACACGACGAACAGCGGCGTGGCGATCAGCAGCGACGCGCCGACGAGCAGGTACGCGGTGATGAAGTCGAGCTTCATCGTGATCGTCAAAAAGAACAGCGCGTAGAACTGGCCCGTGTACCAGACGACGCCCTGCCCCGCCGTCGCGCCGAGCAGCGCGAGCAGGACAAACTTGTTGTTCGGATAGCGCAGGAAGCTGTCGCGCAGCGGATGCTTGCTCGCGCGGTTCTCCGCCTTCATGCGCAGGAACACCGGCGACTCGTCGAGCCGCATGCGGATGTACACGCTCCACGCGAGCAGCAGCGCGGAGAACCAGAACGGGATCCGCCAGCCCCACGACGCGAACGCATCCTTGCTGAGCTGGCTGCGGCACAGGCCGATCACGAGCAGCGACAGGAAGAAGCCGAGCGTCGCCGTCGTCTGGATCCAGCTCGTGATCCCGCCGCGCCGGCCGGGCGGTGCATGCTCGCCGACGTAGGTCGCGGCGCCGCCGTACTCGCCGCCGAGCGCGAGGCCCTGCAGCAGGCGCAGCGCAGTCAGCAGGATCGGCGCGGCGATGCCGATCGATTCGTACGTCGGTAGGGCGCCGACCGCGATCGTCGACACGCCCATGACGACGATCGTGACGAGGAACGTGTACTTGCGGCCGACGAGATCACCGACGCGCCCGAACACGACCGCGCCGAACGGCCGCACGAGAAAGCCGGCCGCGTAGGTCGCGAACGCGGACAGCAGCGCCGCGGTGTCGTTCCCCTTCGGGAAGAACAGCGCCGCGAAGAACGGCGCGAGCGTCGCGTAGAGATAGAAGTCGTACCACTCGAAGACCGTCCCCAGCGACGAGGCGAGGACGACGTTACGGACATCACGCGGGGCCGGCTCCACCATCCGCCGCGACGATACACCGGCTCACGATTCGTGGCGGCCCGAGCGCTCCTGCTCCAGCTCGCGGAGCACTGAATCGAGATCGTTCTCGGTGTGCGCAGGGCGCTCGGTGGTGCGTGACCGCCGTCGCGGCGGCCGCGGGACATCCGACAGATCGAAGCGGGCGTCGAGGTCGCGCATGGCTACAACAAGCCATCAGCAACGGCGATGCCAGGGTAAGATGACGCGATGCGGGGTATCGCGCTGTGCGCCGTTGTCATCGCGAGTTGCGGCGGCGGGGGCAAAGCGAAGCCGGGCGACGCCGCCGGCAACGGGGATAGCGGGCCGCCGCCGCCTCCGCCCGCGCCGACGTGCACGCCGCCCGTGATGCCGGTCGACACGTCCCATCCCGACCACGTCGTCGGCGACGGCACGGCGGCCTCGTGCACCCAGGCGGCGCTCGCGACCGCGATCGCGGCGGGCGGCACGATCACGTTCTCGTGCGGCACGGCGCCGGTGACGATCGCGATCACGCAGACGCTGGCGGCGCGCACCGACGTCGACACGACGCTCGATGGCGGCGGCACGGTCACGCTCGACGGCGGCGGCACCGCGCAGATCCTCTCGTTCGATCACAACAACTACCGCGTCAACACGACGACGCTGACGCTGCAGCACATCGCGTTCGCCCACGGCCGCGCGCACGGCACGAAGATGTACGCGCAGGCGCCCGCCCCGTGCTCGCAGGGCTACTACGACGGCTACGCCGGCGCGGTCTACATGAAGGACGGCCAGCTCGTCGTGATCGACGCGACGTTCGAGGCGAACGAGGCCGAGTCGCTCGGGCCCGACGTCGGCGGCGGCGCGATCGCGCTGCTCGGCTGCAAGCACGCCGTGATCGTCGGCAGCGTGTTCCACGCGAACAAGGGCGCGAACGGCGGCGCGATCGCGAGCCTCAACTCGGACTTCGACGTCTACAACACCGCGTTCGCCGACAACGTCGCCGAGGGAAACGGCGCGAACGGCGACGACGCATCGATGTGCTCGGTGCTCGCCGACAACGGCCAGCACCAGACCGGCTCGGGCGGCAACGGCGGCGCGGTCGTGATCGACGGTGGCAGCGACGGCGTGCACACGTTCTGCGGCTCGGTGTTCACGAACAACACCGGCGGCGCGGCGGCGCTCGGCGGCGCGCTGTTCCGCACGCCCGACCTCGCGAAGCAGCCGACGGTGATCGATCGCTGCACGTTCGACGGCAACCGCGGCGAGAGCGGCGGCGCCGCGTACTTCCATAACAGCGCCCTGACGATCACCGCCTCGACGTTCTCGAACAACACGTCGATGAAGAGCTCGGGCGCGCTGCAGGCGGACGGCACCACATTCGCGCTGACGAACGACACGTTCACCGGCAACGCGGCGCTCGCCGGCCTCGGCGGTGCAATCGCGCTGTTCGGCGGCGACGGCGCGATCACGTTCACGACGTTCTCCGGCAACCACGCCGACGGCGGCGACCCGTACTTCGGCGCCGCGATCGCCGGCAACGCCCCGCTGACGCTGACGAGCGACATCTTCGCGAACAACACCGCACTCAACTCTGGCGCCCCGATGCAGTGCCACGTGATGGGCACCGGCGAGGGCAACGTGCAGTGGCCGCGCACCCACGTCATCGGCGGCGCTGCGGATGCGCCGTGCACGCCGACCACGACGTTCGCGGACCCGCTGCTCGGCGCGCTCGGCAGCAACGGCGGCCCGACCGACACGCTCGTCCCCGGCGCGGGCAGCCCCGCGATCGGCGCCGGTGTGAATTGCCCCGCAACCGACCAGCGCGGCCGCACGCGCCCGGCGATGGGGTGCTCGTCGGGTAGCGTCGAGCCGTAGCGGTCTAGCGGCCGAACCGCAGGACCACGCCACCGCCGACGACCGGCAGCGGCGCGTGCTGCAGCTCGTTCGCGCGCACGAACCCGAACACGTCGACCATCTTGTAGACGTACGTCATGCTCGCCGACGCGAACACCGCGCTGTGATTGGAGTCCCGCTCGGCGAGTGGCGTCGATGCGCCGATCGTCGCGCCGAACGCCAGCTCCGGCAGCAGCTGCAGCGTGCCACCCGCGGCGCCCGCGGCGAACACCGGAAAGGACGACGGCGCGTACATCGGCGAGACCTCGTAGGCCGCCACCGATGCGCTGCACCCCACCGCGAGCACGTGCGGAACGGGCACCGCCTTGAGGCTGTAGCCGAGCGATTCGACCAGCGACGAGTCGAGGTTGGTCGTGTTGTTGGGCAGCAGCATCGATGCATCGATCGACACCGCGCCGGGTCCCGCATAGAAGCGGCCGCCGCCCGAGACGTACGGGCCGCCGGGCGTGTCACCGAACCCGGCGCCGAGCTGGAAGCCGTCGAATGCGTGCAGGACGGAGCCGCCCGGGAAGACGTGATCTCCGAGCCGCGTGCTGCTCGACTCCCCGATGCGGTACGTCGGCGCGTCGACGCTGAGCTCGACGCCCGTCATTCCCGACGCATACAGCAGCGGGCGGTCGACGTAGGTGCTCGGGTACGGGTCGAGGTTGGGGTCCGGGTCGGGGTCCGCCGCCGCCGGCGACGACGCCAGCACCGCCAGCGCCATGGACGCCAGACCTGCCGTGAGGACAGTCGTCCTCGGCACGGCTGTCCTCGGCGCGCGAGCGAAGTCCGCGGAACGAGCCGCGCTCGCCGGTGGCACAGCGGGTGCTGAATGTCGGTACATGTCGAAGCTGGCCGTCATCGCTCTCCTCGGTCTCTGTGCCCCTGCCCTCGCTCAGTCGAAGGTCCGCGACGCGGGCAAGAAGCCGGCGAAGCCGAACTGCGGCGAGGCATACGTCGTCGGCAAGAAGGACGCTGCCCCGAAAGGCCTCGTGCAGCAGCAGGTCGAGGACGTGCTGAAGTCGAAGGTCGGCGAGGTCGAGACGTGCTGGCAGAAGCTGCCGGCCGACCAGCGCAAGAAGGACGTCGCCGCCGTGCTGTCGATCGAGATCGATGACGACGGCGAGGTGCAGACCGCGGCGCTCGCCGGCGTGCCCGACGATGCCTCGCGCTGCGTCGCGGTCGCGGCCGTCGCGTGGGAGTTCCCGCGCAGCGACGTCAAGGCGGACGCCGAGACGTTCACGTTCCCGATCGCGCTCAAGGCGAAGTAGCCAGCCACGCGGCGCCGAATTGCAGCGCCGATGCCAGCAAGCGGGGCGAGCGGTTGCGCGGAGTTGCCGCACTCGACGCGGGCTCACGCCTGACACGTGTCGACACGCTAGCGGACGAAGTCACCCGCGTTGAGCGTGATCACACAGTGGTCGGCACTGCAGTAGTCGACGCCGAACAGGTCGTGGCGCACGCGCTGGGTCGAGCGAAGCGTCTGGCCGTCGCGCGTGAACTCGGATCCGATCTTCGCGCTGTAGGCGGCGAGGCCGTCGAAGAACGCCTTCGCGGGCGCGCCGGTGCAGGTGAACAACAGCAGCGTCGTGTCGGAGTCGGTCGCGCGCGCGACGCGATGGTTCGCGGCGGCGTCCGCGAGGCAGTCGGCGTACAGCGCGGCCCGCGGCGGCGCCGCGTCGGTCGCGACGGCGCGATAGTCGGCGGGGGCCGCCACTGGCGGCGCATGACTCGCGCAGGCGATCAGCGGGATGAGCAGCAGAGGGCGCACGCGCCCTCGTATCACGAACGCGCTACTCGCCGCCTTCGGTATCGAGGTACGGACGCTCCTCGATCTCGGTCTTCGTCTGTTCGCGGAGCTGCTCGTCCGTCTCCCGATCCTCGCGCGGGTCGGGCTTGCGGATCCCCTTCTTCGGCGGCTTCGGCGGCTTTTCGCTGTCCGACATGGCATTCACGTGGTGCAAGCGAGGTGCCCGCGGTTAAATCGGGCGCATGCGCGCATGGGTCGCAGCGGTCGCCATGACGGCGTGCGGAGGCGCGCAGGGCTGGCGCGTTCCGGCGGGATGGAAGCACGAGACGATTCCGTTCCCGCTGGAGTTCGCGCCGTCGCTCGCGCACCAGGGTGTCGAAGAGCTGCGATTTCCGCCGGGATTCATGGACGCAAGGAGCGCGAACCACTGGTCGTACGGATTTGTCTGGCGGCTTCGCGACGCGGCGCAGCTCGATGATGCGGCGCTCGCCGGTGAGCTGACCGTGTACTTCCGCGGCTTGCTCGGCGCCGTCGACGGCGACAAGCATCGCTTCGATCCCGCGCAGATCTCCGTGCGCGTCGAGCACGGCGCGGTCGCGGCGCACGTGTTCGATGCGTTCGGCGATGGCGCACCGATCGACCTCGTCGGGACGGCGGCGCGCACGCCGTGCGGGAGCGGATCGCTGTGGCGCTTCGTGCTGGCGCCCGACGGATCGCCGGTGCGCGGCGAGCTCACGCGGCTGGTCGGCGAAGCCGGCTGCTCGCGCGACTAGAGAGGCGTGGTCGCGGGCACGATCGCGAGCTGGACGCGCAGCTCGAAGTGCTCCGTGCCGTGCGCGAACGGCTCGCCGATGAACGCCTCGAAGCCCGGTTGATGATCGGGGACGTAGCCGCTCGTCGGGAGCCACGTGCGGTACAGGTAATCGAGCGCGCGCATCTCGAGATCGATGCCGCCGATCATGTCGAGCTCGACGACCGTCATCTCCGGAAAGCTCGTGACGTTGGCGCCGGTCGTGTCGGCGGTGTCGGGCACGACGACGCCGATGTCGTAGTGGCAGTCCTCGACGGCGACGACCTTCGGGTCTTCCCACATGTAGCCGAGCCACTGGCCGCCTGCGAGGCCGCGCTCGCGTGCCCAGGCGAGCATGCGCTGCACGGTCGGAACGACGGAGCCGCTGGTGTACGGCTCGTTCGCGCGCGCGTAGGCGACCCGGCGCAGCGGCAACGTGAGGATGCGCGGCACGAAGTTGTCGGGGTTCGCGCCGGGCGGCAGGCCCTCGAGGCGATGCGGCGCATCGGGGACGGTCTTCGCGACGAGCTCGTTGCGGCGCGCCTCGCGAAACGCCTCGACGTCGAACGCGCTCGGCGGGACCCCGAAGTGCGCGCGGAACGAGCGCGAGAAATCGGAGCTGCCCGCGAAGCCGGTCGCGAGCGCGATGTCGGTCAGGCTCGCGTCGGGGCGCTGCGACATCAGCGTGACCGCGCGCTCGAGCCGCACGCGCTTGACGAACGCATGGACGGTCTCGCCGACGAGCGCCCGGAAGATCCGGTGGAAATGGAACGGCGAGAACGCGGCTGCGCGGGCGATCTCGTCGAGCGGCAGTGGGTTCGCGACGTTACGCGTGATGTGGTCGATCGCCCGGTTGATCCGCACGACGTAGTCGTGATTCGCAAGATTTGGCAAGTCGGCCATCGGGTCGGTTCTCTATGGTCGCGGCCATGACAACGAACCACAAGACGTCTCTCGGAAACTTCTGCCTCAGCCTCGCGGTCAAGGACCTCGCCGCCTCCCGCGCGTTCTATGAAAAGCTCGGCTTCGAGGCCGGGCACGGCGACGGCAAGCGCTGGATCGTCATGCAGAACGGCACGACCTCGATCGGCCTGTTCCAGGGCCTGTTCGACAAGAACATGCTGACGTTCAACCCCGGCTGGAACGCAAAGAAGGAGAAGCTGCCGAAGTTCACCGATGTCCACGAGCTGCTCAGGCTCGTGCGCGCGGAGGGCATCGAGCCGACGATGGCGCAGGACGCGCACTTCATGCTCGTCGATCCGGACGGCAACCCGATCCTCGTCGACCAGCACGTCTAGCTGTCCCAGCGGCAATCCCGGCGCTGTCCCTGGTGACGGCCGCCGACGTGCGGCATCGTCGTCGGGTGGAGATCCGCGGAGCCTGTGCGCTGGACTGTCCCGACACGTGCGCGTGGATCGTCACCGTCGAGGACGGCCGTGCGACGCGGTTACGCGGCGACCGTGCGCATCCGTATACGCGTGGATCGCTGTGCAACAAGGTCAACGGCTACCTCGACCACGCCGCGGCGCCGGGGCGGATCACGCATCCGCTCAAGCGCGTCGGCCCCAAGGGCAGCGGCACGTTCGAGCGGATCACGTGGGACGAGGCGATCGCGACGATCGCGGAGCGGTTCCGCGCGATCATCGCCGAGCACGGCGCGCAGGCGATCTGGCCGTATCTCGGCTCGGGCAACATGGGCCTGTTGCAGGGCGCGTACAGCGCCGGCCGCCGGTTCTGGAACGTGCTCGGTGCGTCGCGCCACGTACAGACGATCTGCACGATCGCGGGAGGCTACGGCACCGGCTACACGCTCGGCGACAACCGCGTCGGCATGGATCCAGAGAACCTGCGCCACGCGCGGCTCGTGATCCTGTGGGGATCGAACATGCTGTCGACGAACGCGCACCTGTGGCACAGCGTCGCCGAGGCGCGGCGCGCGGGCGCGCACGTCGTCGCGATCGATCCGATCCGCACGCGCACCGCCGAGCGCGCCGACGAGCATCTCGCACCGATCCCCGGCACCGATGCCGCGCTCGCGCTCGGTCTGTTGCACGTCGTGCTCGACGAGGGCTGCGAGGATCGGGAGTTCATCGCCGAGCACACGATCGGCTGGGACGCGTTTCGCGCGCGCATCCTCGAGTATCCGCCGGCGCGCGTCGCCGAGATCACCGGGCTGCCCGAGGCCGCGATCGTCGCGCTCGGCAAGCGACTCGCGCACACGCGGCCGACGGGAATTCGCATCGGCATCGGCCTGCAGCGTC
>JAFAOG010000086.1 GCA_019237945.1 Deltaproteobacteria bacterium
CCTGCCACAGGCCGCCGCGGCCGGGGCGGATGATGTGGCGCTGCAGGTCGATGCCGATCGTGTTGCCCGGCGTCACGAGCGCGTCGAGGTCGGCGCGGTAACGCGCGTTCGCCTTCGGATCAGTGCGCAGCGACACCTGGAGCTTGCCGTCGGGACGGTTGCCGGCGGCGAGGATGATCTTGTCGAGCTGGATGTCCTGCTTGTTGAGGCGATCGATCTCGACGCGCGCGCTGCCGACCGGCTTCGCGGGCACCTGCTTGGCATCGATCGTCGCGCGGACGTGGTCGATGATCAGGTCGTTGTAGCGAATGCGATCGCTGTTGATGTGACCGGCGACCGCGAGGTCGGGGTGCGGCGAGAGCGCGCCGGACGCCGAGATGTTCGCATCGAGCGAGCCGTGGACCGGCGCCTTGCCGTTCGTCAGCGCCGACGGGTCGCGCGTCGCCGCGATCACGACGCCACGCTCGAGCGTCATCGCGTCGCCCTTCTTCATCACCGATGCTCCGACCGTTGCGTGCAGCCCGTTGCTGCTGGTCGCGCCGAGTGCGGTGCGAATGTGATCGGCGGTCGTCGATAGCGCCACGACGGCCTTCACGTTCGGTGCCTGGGGCACGTCACCCCACGTCGTCACCATCGCGTTCGCGATCGGCAGGTGCTGCGCGTCCTGCTTGCTCGCGTCGACCTCGAACGCGACGAGCGCGCCGCCGTTGCCTTCGATCTTGCCGTTCGTCAGCGCGGTCAGGTTGAGGCCGTTCGTCAGCACGAAGCCGCGGCCCGCCTTCGCCCCGATGTCGCCGTGGACGAACGCGCGGACCGGCGCCTTGCCGACCATGCCGCCAAGCGCGACATCGGTGAACGTCCCCGACGCCTGCGCCTGGATCGCGAGCGCGATGTCCGCGGGCAGCTTCACCTGCGGGACGAGCCGCTCGACCTCGGCGGCCGGCGCGGCGACGACAACCGTCCCGCTGTACGCCTTCGCGGCATCGCCCTTCGGGATGTGCGCGCCGGCGACCGCGACCGCGACCTTGCCGACCGAGATCAGCGCGCTCCGAACGTCCGTGGCCGTGTCGCCGACGTGAACGACCGCGCCGACGGCGATCGGTGCCTGCTTCTGGCGATAGTTGCCGGCGAGCGAGATGCTCGCGTCGATCGGACCCGCGAACGGCATCTTCGAATCGACGTACAGCTCGAGATTGTCGACGTCGATCCACTCGCTGCCCGTATCCAGCTTGAGGTGACCGCGATGGACCTGGACGTCCGGCAGCGCGATGTTCCAGGTCGACTTCGGGCCGGGCTTCGTCAGGTGCGCGAGCTCGTAGTCGCCGGTCTGCTGCTTCTTCATCAGGATGTCGACGTCCTCGGCGATCACCTCGTCGACGCGCAGCTGGTGCGAGGTCAGCGGCATCAGCGGCAGCTTGACCTTCAAGGTCTTGATCGTGATCGCCGGCTTCATGTCGGGGCCGTTGATCACGAGGTCATCGAGCACCAGCTCGCTCAGCGGATTGCCGTGCACGCCGCCCAGCGTCGCACCGCCGATGAACGTGTCGTTGAGACGCGCCTCGACCTGCTTGCGCACGAGGTTGCGGCCCCAGCTCGTCTTGAGGATGAACGACGCCGCCGCGATCACGACGAGCAGCAGCGACAGGACGATCGCGAAGAATGCCTGCCCCCAGCGGAGGGCGCGGCGCCAGCCATGGACGTGCCGCATCAGAATGCCTCCCCGAGACTGAGGTGGAACGCGTAGTGAGAGCCGGGCTCGGGGTCCATCGGCCCGGTGCGATTGAGGCGATAACCGAAGTCGAAGCGCACCGCGCCGACGACCGTGAACGCCCGCAGACCTGCGCCGAGCGCGTAGTTGAGATGGCCGAGGTTCAAGTCGGCCGGCGTCATCGTGACGTCACCGGCGTCGAGGAAGGCCACGCCACCGATGCCGATCTTGCGGATCTCCGTCAGCTGGCTGCGCAGCTCGAGGCTCGAGTCGAACATCGCGCCACCGCCGATCGGCTCGGTCAAGTAGCCCAGCGACGTCATGCCCGCGACGGTCGGCGAGAGCCGGCGCTCCGAGAAGCCGCGGTTCGAGCTCGAGCCGCCGCCGAAGAAGCGCTCGCTGACCGGCACCTGCCCGAAGATCGCGCCGTAGCGGGCGCGCGCCGCGATCACGACGCCGCTGTTCGGCACCGGCACGTAGCCGCGCACCTCGGGGACGACCTCGGTGTACGTCAAGGCGCCAGCCGCGTACGGCCCGCCTTCGGCGACGCGCAGCTCGCTGTATACGCCGAGGTGCGGCTCGACGGGGTTGTCACGGTAGTCGAGCTTGAGCGACTGCTCGAACGCGCCGTTGCGCTCCGTCTGGTCGAGCATCAGCATGTGCTCGAGCGTCGGGTCGATCAGCGTGTTGACGTGCGAGAACTGGAACTGCTGGATCTCCCAGCCGACCTCGCCCTTGAAGTGATCGGTCCACAGCGGCGAGTTCATCGCGAGCTTGCCGCGCGGTCCGAACTCGGTCCACGTCTCGAGCACCATGTAGTCGAAGCCGCCCTCGACGACGCCGTTGACGTACGGCGCGAACAGGTCCATGCGCGTGAGCGTCGCGATCGCGCGCACGCGCGGCTCGTAGCCGGAACCGTCGCGGAGCACCGCATACGCCGGGCGGCCGTCGAAGTCGAACCGGTACAGCGGCAGCGGCCAGCCGATCTGCGAGTAACCGACGCGGCCGCGCACTTCGTAGGTCGCGGGGTCGATGCCGAAGCCACCGCCGAGCGAGAGCTCGTGGGCGCTGGCCGGCGAGAGCGAGACGTGGATATCGACGGTGTCGCCATCGCTCTTGTCGGGGAGGATGCGAACCGTCGAGAACCGCTTCAGCGCGTACAGGTTCGTCTGGCTCTTCTCGATCGCCTTCGCGCTGTACTCGTCGCCCTCGTTGAACTCGAGGCGCGCGCGCACCGAGTCGCGCAGGTCGCTGTCCTGCACGCCCTGGATCACGATCTTGCCGAAGTGGCACTTCGGCCCGAGGTCGTACGTCAGCTGCACGATCGCCTGGTGATTGACGCGGTCGACGACGACCTTCGCGTTGAGCTTCGCGTGCGCGTAGCCCGCGTCCTCGGCGACGCCGAGCATCGGCTCCTTCGCCTTGTCGTACGGATCGTACGTGAACGGATCGCCGTCCTTGAGCGGGATGAAGTTGCGGACCTTGTTCTCGGTGATCTGCGGGTCGTTCGGCGGCAGACCCGAAATCTCGAGCTTCGTGATCGCGCGCGGCCCCTCGTCGATCTTGTAGATGACAGTGACCGCATCGCCATGACGCTCGACGCGCGAGTGCACGTCGACCTCGAGGAAGCCCGCGCGAAGGTACTGGCCCTTCAGGCGGTCCGCATCGACCGTGACGAGGTACGGGTCCGGCGCACTGCCCTGACTCTGCACGCGGTGCAGAGCGAGGCCGGTGCGAAGGTCCTTGCTCTTGATCGCCTTGTTCCCTTCGAACTCGATCGCGGCCAGATACTCCTCGCCCGGGTGACGGGGAGGAGGGCTGTGACCGCAAGCCGAGAAGATGAGGATGAAGGCGAGCGCGCGTGCCGCAACGTGCGCGTGGGCCACGGATTACCTCGACGGATGAAGATGGTCGCGATCCCGTTCTGCCTTCTTGCGCAGGCTCGTCACGAGCGCCGGGACCGCAAACAAAACGAGCAGCACGGCCGCGACCATGTCGACGACCTTTCCGCTCAGGAACAAGAATGCGACCAGCATCGCGAGCATCACGGAGAACAACGCCGTCAACCCGATCACGCTGTGAGGCGCACCGTCGGGCTCGCGGTCGAGATCCTCATCGGCAGCAAGTGCCGCGTCATCTCGAACAGGCGCCTTGGGCACCTCGAAGATGGCCGGCGGGCGCGAGGGAGCGCGATCTTGCGATGTGGTCCGCATGGGCTACCTCACACCGCCACGTGACGACGGCCGATGACCGCGCGGTAGATCGCGAGCAGGATCACCGAGCCGAAGATGCTCGCGATGATGCCGGGGCCGTCGCCGACGCGGTACCAGCCGAGCGCGTGGCCGAGCATGCCCGCGATGAACGAGCCCGCGATACCGAGCAGGATCGTGACGATGACGCCGCCCGGGTCCTTGCCCGGCATGATCAGCTTGGCGAGCGCACCGACGATGAGACCAACAATGAGCGTGACGATGATGTGCATGACTAAGTTCTCCTTGGTTACTTGCGAGCGAAACGCGAACGCAGGCGCTCGACCATCGGCCGGACGCGCCCGAGAAGTGACTGACCCTTCGCGATCACCGAATCGACGGTGGTACCGACGCTCGGGCCACGCTTCGCCGCGGCCTCGGCCTTCGCGGCATCTTCGGGCTCGCGCTCGACGTACGCACGCGCGTCGCCGGCCGCGGGCTCGACCTTGCCCTCCGCGACGAAGTCGCGAACGTGATCGTCATAGCGCCGCGCGCCTGCGCGATCGCCCTCACCTTGGTTGGGGTCTTTGAGGCTCATGCGCGAATGCATGAGCACCAGGCGTGCCAGCACACCCCGCGTGCGCTGCCGCCCACCGTGTCAGCAGGGCGCTACGGATGTTTCGGCGGAGACGCCCACAGGCCGACGTAGGTGTCGACAACGTCGTCGCGCCAGGTCGCAAAGTCCGCGGCGCTCGCCGTGGCCGACGCAACCGTCACCTCGCCGGGCGGCGGCGAGATCTCGGCGAGGCGCGCGAGCACGGCCGCTCGTCGTGACGGATCGATCGCACCGATCGCGACGAGCGTGATCGCATCCTGGACCTGGGCATTCTGCAGCACCCGGTCGAATGCTCCCGGAACGCCACGCTCGTACTCGTGCACGGCAGCCACGAGCGCCTCGCTCGCACCGGGCCCGACGGGCACACCGGGCGCCCTCCCCGGCAAGATCGTCGCGTGCGTGTTCACGGGCGCGACGACGACGCCTCCGGAGCGCGTCGCCAGCTCGACCTTGCCGGCGAGCACGTCGATCGAGCCCGCGCCGTGCTCGTCGATCGCAATCCGATACTCGCATCCGAGATCGGTGACCTCCGCACTCGGCGTCGACACCGCGAACAATCGCGGCGGCGCATCGACGCGCGCGTGCATCGACCCGCGCTCGAGCGACAGCTGCTGGTGCTGCGCATCACTGCGCACGAGCCGCACGCGCGTGTGGGGCCCGAGATCCGCCGTCCCGATCTGCGCGATCGTCAACGTCGCGCTGCCCGCGGCGGTCTCGAGGTGGCCGCCGACCGGCAGCGTGCCCGCGCTCGCCGCGCGACCGTTGCACGTCGCGTCGCCGCTGAACGCGTAGCCGCTCCGGCCATCGCAGCTCGGCTCGCGAGGCCACAGCGCGAACGTGACGGCGGCTGCGGCGGCAACGATGGCGGCGACGTACGGCCAGCGACGACGCGGTTGCCGCAGCGGTGCCTCGTGTGCGAGCGGCGACAACAGTGCCTCGAGCCGCGCGACCTCGGGATCCGGCGCGCCGCTCTTTTCCCATAGATAGTCGTCAGCCGACATCGGCGGCCTCCTTGTCGATGCCGAGTCGCTCGCGCAACAGCTTCATGCCTCGGTGAAGGTTGACGCGAACCGAGCCTTCGGCGAGCCCGGTCTGCGCCGCGATCTCGGGCCCGGTCATCCCTTCGACGAGTCGCATCACCAGCGTCTCCTGATAGGCCTCGGGCAGCTCGCGCAGCGCCGCGAGCACCTGCGCGACCTCCGCCGCCCGCGCGGGCGGCCCCGGCAACTCGCCGAGCTCCTCGCTCGGCTTCTTCCCGCGCACGTGATCGATCGCCCGGTTGCGCGCGATCGCCATCAGCCACCCCGGAAACGCCGCGACCTCGCCGAGCTGCGGCAGCCGCTCGAGCGCCGCCGCGAACACGTCCTGCACGAGATCCGCCGCGTCCTGATACGCGACCCGCGCCAGCACGACGCCGTGCACCGCGCGATGGAACCGCGCATACAGCTCGCCGAACGCCCGCCGATCGCCGCGGCGCGCACGCCCGACGACAAGCGCAAGATCGTCCACGGCGAGACTGTACACACCTACCCCGTGGCACGCCCGAGATTGCCTGAGGATCGCCGAGTAGCTCGTGCGAACGCGAGGAGCCGCCTCGAAGCGCTCCCGGGCGGAACGCGAGCCGGCGGCGACGACGCGATCGCGCGAGCTACCGCGGCGAGGCCAGGCAAGATTGGGCATGCCACGGGGTAAGGACGGGCGAGGTGCCGAAGCGTTAACCTGCGTTCGATGACCGAGCACGACGCCTGCGCCCTGCTCAAGGCCCGCTTCGAGGCCGCCGGCTACGCGATCGCCGAGAACCAGCCGTTCGACGAGGACGGAATCCACTTCGAGATCGATGGCTTCGACGCCGAGGCCCGCGTCGGCTACGAGTACGTGACCGACGAGGCCGGCGACACCTGGGACGTCGACGACTCGGTGGTCGCCGCGCTCGCCACCAAGCTGCGCGAGGGCACGCTGTCCGTGCTCGTGATCGGCGAGAACGATGCGCCGGATGCGGCGTCGCTCGCGCGCGCGGCGGACGTGTTCCTCGCCGGCCTCGCGAAGCCGGCAACGCCCGCGAAGAAGCCGGCTGCGAAGAAGGCGTCTGCGAAGAAGCCCGCCGCCGACAAACCCGCCGCGAAGAAACCCGCCGCGAACAAGGCCGCGGCAAGGAAGGCGCCGCCGAAGAAGAAGTAGCTCGCGCTAGACGATCTGCGCGCCCGCCGCCGCCATCTCCGCGATCGCGCGCTCGCCATCGCCCGGCGCGAGGTCGACGGCGCGGCAGCCCTCGGTGACCAGCGTGACGTCAAAGCCGAGGTGGAGCGCGTCGAGGACGGTGTACTTGACGCAGTAGTCGGTCGCGAGCCCCATCACGGTCAGCTCGGTGACGCCTTGCTCGCGCAGCCAGCCGTCGAGGCCGGTCGCCTTCTTGTGGCCGTTGTCGAAGAAGCCCGAGTAGGAGTCGATCTCCGCGTTCGTCCCCTTCTGGAACACCTGCGTGATGCCGTCGAGGTTCTCGTGGAGCTCGGCGCCGTGCGTGCCTTGAACGCAGTGCGCGGGCCACATCACCTGCGGCAGGGCGTTGAGCTCGCGGACCTCGCCGACGTTCGCGCCCGGGTTGTTCGCCGCGAACGACTTGTGGTCGCGCGGGTGCCAGTCCTGGGTCGCGACGACCGTCTCGAACTGCGGGATCAGGCGCTGGGCGACCGCGACGACCTCGTCGCCGTGCGCGACCGCGAGCGCGCCGCCCGGCATGAAGTCGTATTGCAGATCGACGAGGACGAGCGCGCGCATGCGTGTTTATAGCGCCTGGTAGAGGCCGCCGCTCTCGCTCGCGAGCGTGCCGAGCAGGCGCGCGTCCTGACCGTTGCCGAGGCCGACGGTATCGATGCGCGTGCCGCCGCGGATCGCCTCGCGCGCATCGCGCAGCACGGCTTCGGCGCCGCCGCCGACGTTACCGAGGCCATCGGAGAGCAGCACGACGCGGCGCGACTGCATGATCAGCGCGGTGCGCATCGCAGGCGCGAGGGCGGTCGAGCCGCGCGCGGTCTCGGCGGAGACGTAGCCGACGAGTGACGCGCGGGTCGCGTCGTCGAGCGGCACGACGTCGGGCGCGAACGCCTCCACATCGCTCTCGAAGAAGATCACGTTGACGCGCGTGCCGGCGGGCAGCTTCTGCAGCGCGTCGACGAGCTCGGCCTTCGCGACCTCGATCTTCGTCGAGCGCGGCGGCTGCGATGGGGTCGGCGGCGGCGGCGGAGTCGCGGGCGACGGCGCGGCGGGCATCGGCGCGCTCGGATCGGCGGGCGGTGGCGATGCGGGTCCCGGCGGCGGCAGGCCCGACTCGGCGCCCGGCGACGGCGGCGGCGGCGGCGCGGCGAGCTGAGCGACCTGGCCCTGCGCGTTCTCGTTCATCGAGCCGCTGACGTCGAGGGCGAACACGATGTCGTTGGCGCCGTCGAGCGGGATGC
>JAFAOG010000234.1 GCA_019237945.1 Deltaproteobacteria bacterium
TGCTCGCCGACGCCCCGACGTGCACCGGCAAGACGCTGCGCGAGGAGGCGGCCTCGGCGCGCGCCGCGGAAGGCCAGCAGGTGCTGCGTTCGACGCGCGATCCGCTCAAGCCGCGCGGCGGGTTCGCGATCCTGCGCGGGTCGCTCGCGCCGGGCGGCTGCGTCGTCAAGCTCGCCGGGCACGATCGCCAGCACCACCGCGGACCGGCGCGCGTGTTCGACGGCGAGGAGGCGGCGTTCGCGGCGGTACAGGCCGGTGCGATCCACGCGGGCGACGTCGTCGTGATCCGCTACGAAGGTCCGCGCGGCGGGCCGGGCATGCGCGAGATGCTCGCGGTGACGGCGGCGCTGATCGGCCAGGGTCTCGGGGACTCGACCGCGCTTGTCACCGACGGGCGGTTCAGCGGCGCGACGCACGGCCTGATGGCCGGGCACGTCGTGCCCGAGGCGGCCGACGACGGGCCGATCGCGTACGTGCGCGACGGCGATCTCGTCACGTTCGACGTCGCGGCGCGCCGGCTCGACGTCGAGGCCGATCTCGAAGCGCGACGACGCGATCAGCCCGCGCCGCCCCGCGCGCACGGCTACACGCGCGGTGCGATCGCGAAGTACGCGGCGCTCGTCGCATCCGCATCCGAGGGCGCCGTGACGCGCCCGCCGCAACTCTCCCACCCCTCGAAGGAGCCCGTATGACCGCACTCGATCCCGACTGCTCGCTCACGCTCGAAGGTGCTCGCGTTGCCGTGCTCGGCTTTGATGCGGAGGCGCGCGAGCATGCGGCGGCGCTGCGGCGGGCCGGCAATCGCGTCGTGATCGGCGTGCTGCCCGATACGCCCGCGTGGTGGCGCGCGAGCGGCGACGGCTTCGAGGTCGCGCCGCCTGGTGCGGCGGTCGCGGAGGCGTGCGTCGTCGTCGTGCGCGCGCACGAGGACACCGCGGTGTGGCGGCAGGCCGAGGAGCGGATCGCGGCGGGGGCGCTCGTCGTGTTCGCGTGTGCGCGGGCGTTGCATACCGGGCGCTGCGCGCGCAGCGGGATGGACGTCGTGCTCGTCACGAACGTCGAGGATGCGCTCGTCGGATGCCGGATCGCCGTCCATCGCGATGTCAGCCGCAAGGCGCTGATGCGCGCGATCGCATATGCGCGGGCCGCGTTCGCGACCGACGTGCCGATGCGCACGACGTACGTCGCCGACGAAGCCGAGCTCGAGCAGGCGTCGGTGCGCGAGCGGTCGGCGAGCCTGCTCGCGTTGACGGTGCAGAGCCCGGCGCTGCCGCCGGTGGGGCCCGTGCACAGCGCGTGGTGCTTCGACGACGAGCCGCAGCCCGACGACATCGACGATGCGGGCTGGTTCTACGGGATGATGAATCGCCGGGGGTCGACGTGAACGGCGCGCAGATCCTGTGGGAGGCGCTACGGCGCGAAGGCGTCGAGGTCGTGTTCGGCTATCCCGGCGGCGCGATCATGCCCGCGTACGACGCGCTACTCGAGAGCCCGATCCGTCACGTGCTCGTGCGGCACGAACAGGGTGCGGCCCACATGGCCGACGGCTACGCGCGCGTCTCGGGCAAGGTCGGCGTCGCGATCGCGACCTCGGGGCCCGGCGCGACGAACCTCGTCACCGGCATCGCGACCGCGATGCTCGACTCGGTGCCACTCGTCTGCATCACCGGGCAGGTCGCCGGGAAGCTGCTCGGCAGCGACGCGTTCCAGGAGATCGACATCACCGGCGTCACGCTGCCGATCACGAAGCACAACTACCTCGTCACGCGCGCAGACGACATCGCGCGCACGATCCGCGAGGCGTTCTATCTCGCGCGCTCGGGTCGCCCGGGGCCGGTGCTCGTCGACATCACGAAGGACGCGCAGCAGGCGACGGCCGTGCCCGTGTGGAGCGACGCGCCGGTGCGCATGCGCGGCTACCGGCCCGAGCACCGCGCGGAGCTCGACGACATCGCGCGCGCCGTCGAGCTGATCGACCACGCGAAGCGCCCCGTGATCCTCGCCGGGCACGGCATCGTCAAGGCGGAAGCGGGCGCGCAGCTGCGGCAGCTCGTCGATCGCACGGGCATCCCCGTCGCCTCGACGCTGCTCGGGCTCGGCGGCTTCCCCGCGACCGATCCACTGAGCCTCGGCATGATGGGCATGCACGGCGAGGCGTGGGTGAACCACGCGATCCAGGAGGCGGATCTGCTGATCGCGCTCGGGATGCGCTTCGACGATCGCGTCACCGGCAAGCTCGAGACGTACGCGGTCAACGCGCGCAAGATCCACTGCGAGCTCGACCCGGCCGAGATCAACAAGAACGTCCGCGTCGACGTCGCGCTCGTCGGTGATGTGCGCGAGACGCTGCAGGCGCTGTTGCCGCTCGTCGCGCGGCGCGATCGCGGCTCGTGGCTCGCGCGGATCGCCGAATTCAAGGGCGACGCGTCGGTGCGCGACATCCAGACGATGCCGCACGACGGCCGGTTGTTCGCCGCGCACGTCATGCACGACCTGTGGCGCATCACCGAGGGTCGCGCGCTCGTCGTCACCGACGTCGGCCAGCACCAGATGTGGGAAGCGCAGTACTACAAGCACGATCACCCGCGGAAGCTCGTGACGTCGGGTGGGCTCGGCACGATGGGCTTCGCGCTGCCGGCCGCGATCGGCGCGAAGCTCGCATCGCCTGACGACGAGGTGTGGGTGATCGCGGGCGACGGCGGCTTCCAGATGACCGCGTGCGAGCTCGCGACGATCGCGCAGGAGGGCATCAAGCTCCACATCGCGATCATCAACAACGGCTACCTCGGCATGGTCCGCCAGTGGCAGCAGTTCTTCTACGACCGTCGCTACTCGGCGACGCCGCTGCGCAGCCCGGACTTCGTCAAGCTCGCCGAGGCGCACGAGCTGACGGGCCTGCGCGTGACGACGCGCGATGACCTCGCGACCGCCGTCGCGTTTGCGCGCGCGGCCGAGGGGACCGTCGTGATCGACTTTCGCGTCGAGCAGGAGGACTCGGTCTATCCGATGGTGCCGGCCGGCGCGGCGCTGCACGACATGATCCGTCGCCCCACTCCACTCATAGAAACCGCACAGGACGAGTGATGACGAACACGAGGCTACGCACGTACATCATGCACGTCGAGGATCTTCCAGGCGTGCTCAACCGCGTGACGTCGCTGTTTCGACGCCGCGGCTACAACATCGACTCGCTGACCGTCGGCCGTACCGAG
>JAFAOG010000474.1 GCA_019237945.1 Deltaproteobacteria bacterium
ATCGGCTCGCTTTAGGAGCGCTTTGCTTCCTCGGCCTCTTCGCTCCTTGGCGGTAATTCTGGAGCACGCCTGCGCCTGGCCACACCTAACGCGACGGCATCATGAACGGCGGCTGGCGCTCGATCGCGGCCACGTCCTCCGCCGCGAAGTAGCGTGCCGCGAGCTCGCGCATCTGCGCGCGCGTGTAGACCTCGGCGATCGGCTTCTCGATCGCAGCGGCGATCACGGCGGCGACCTCCTCGACCGGCTGCGCGTTCGGGAGGCGGCGGTTGTCGACGCCGCCGTGCAGCGCGTTCGTGCCGAACTCGGTCGAGACGACGCCCGGCAGCACGGTCGTCGTGTGGATGTCGGGGTACTCGTCGCGCAGCTCGACGCGCAGGCTCGCCATCAGGAGGTTCACGGCCGCCTTCGAGGCGCTGTACGCGCTGCGCTGCGCGGCGAACGGGAAGCGCGACAGGCCGGAGGACACCGTGATGATGTGGCCGCTCTTGTGCTCCTTGAAGTGCGGCAGCACCGTCTGGATGCCGTAGAGCACGGACTTGAGGTTGACCGTGATCATGTCGTCGATGTCGTCGTCGGTCAGCTGCGAGACGAGCCGCGAGATGCCGCGGCCCGCGTTGTTGACCCATACGTCGATGCGGCCGAACTTCGCGATCGCGCGATCGCGGATCAGCTCGTTGTCGGCGCGCTTCGAGACGTCGGCGGGGACGACGAGCGCGGCATCGCCGAGCCGGCCGGCGACCGCTTGCAGCTCCGGCAGCCGGCGCGCGGCGAGCACGACGCCCTTCGCACCGCGCTTCGCGACGGTCTCGGCGAGCGCTGCGCCGATGCCCGCGGAGGCGCCGGTGATGACGATGACCTTGTCCTTCATGCGGTCATCGTAGGGGGATCGGCTCCGGATTAACCCATGAGTTGACAGTGGTTAATGAATAGCTGAACACTTGGATAGTGCGCGTCGCGTGTGTCGATCTTCCGGCGCTGCCGCTCCAGCTCGTGTGGCGGCGCGAGCCGGAGCTGCGAGCGCACGCGGTCGTCATCATCGATGAGGATCGACCGCAGGGCACGGTCGTGTGGGCGTGCGAGCGAGCGCGCGGGACCGGGGTGCTGCCCGGGCAGCGCTACGCGCATGCGCTGAGCCTGTGTCGCGATCTGCGCGCGCGCGTGGTCGCGCCGGAGATCATCGAGGCCGCGATCGTCGAGCTGCGCACGGTGCTGCACGCGCTGTCGCCGCGCGTCGAGCCAGGTCCGGACGATTCGCCGGGGACGTTCTGGCTCGACGGCGACGGGCTGCAGCGGATCTTCGACAGCGCGAGCGCGTGGGGCATGAAGATCATGGCCGCGGTGACCGGCCTCGGGCTCGCCGGCGCGGTCGTCGTCGGGTTCTCGCGGTTCGCGACGTATGCGATCGCGCGCGCGACTCGCGAGGGCATCACCGTGCTGCGCGCGGATGCGGATGAACGCGCGGCGGCGAGCGCGGTGCCGCTGGCACGACTCGACATCGATCCGAAGCTGCGCGATTCGCTCGCGCGCCTCGGCGTGATGACGCTCGGCCAGATGGTGCGGCTGCCCGCCGGCGGCGTGCTCGAGCGATTCGGGCGCGATGCGCATCGCATGTATCAGCTCGCGGCGGGCGAGCGCTGGGATCCGCTGGTGCCGGTTGCGCCGCCCGAGGCGCCGGACGAGCACGTGCTCCTCGATGATGACGAGCAGGATATCGAGCGCCTCGTGTTCTTCCTCAAGAGCGCGATCGATCGCCTGCTCGACCGGCTCGCCGCGAAGGCTCGCGCGGTGACCGCGCTGCACGTCGAGCTGACGCTGCGCCGCAACGTCGGCCACACGAACCTGCGCGCCGATGTGATCAAGCCCGCGCAGCCCACGCTCGATGCGCGCTCGCTCGTGCGGCTGCTCCACCTCCGGCTCACCGGCATGCCGCCGGAGGCACCCGTGCATCAGGCGCGCGTGTGGGCCGACGATGTGGCGGCGACGCGCGAGCAGCTCGCGATGTTCGCGCAGAAGCCGCGGCGCGATCTGCGAGCGGCGGATGAAGCGATCGCGCGCGTGCGTGCCGAGCTCGGCGACGATGCGGTCGTGCGCGCGGTGCTGCGCGATGGCCATCTGCCCGAGGCGAGCTTTGGCTGGGAGCGGCTCTCGCACGTCGTGCAGGCGAAGCCGTCGCCGAAGCTCGTGCGGCCGCTCGTGCGCCGGCTGCACGCGAAGCCGCAGCTGTTGCCGCCGCAGCCACGTCAGGTGCGCGATGACGGCTGGCTGCTCTCCGGCCTCGAGCACGGCGCGGTCGTGCGGATCATGGGGCCGTACATCGTGTCGGGCGGCTGGTGGGCGCACGAGCTCCATCGCGAGTACCACTTCGCCGAGCTGCGCCGCGGCGACTGCCTGTGGGTGTTCTACGACCGCAACCGCCGGCGCTGGTTCTGCCAGGGCGCGGTAGAGTAGGGCGGTGGGCGATGACGCGGACGCGATCAAGCGCAAGGATCTCGAGCGCGCGGTGCGTCACCTCAACATGTCGGATGTCGATCTGCGCGACTTGCTGCTGCAGCTCGCCGCGCGCGTCATCGCGCTGACCGAGGAGCTCGATCGCCGCGGCGACGGCACGCTCGAGAAGGCGGTCGACGCACTCGTCCCCGAGGCGCTCGTGCAGATCCGCAAGGCGGATCTCGGTCATCGCGTGCAGCTCGCGTCGCCGGAAGACAAATACACCGCCACGCCCTCGACGCCGCCGTGCGACGAGCTGATGCCGATCTGCCAGGCGCGCTGCTGCAAGGCGTTCACGTTCGCGCTGTCGACGCAGGACCTCGACGAAGGCGTGATCCGCTTCGACTACGGCCGCCCGTACCGGATCCGCAAGCGCGACGACGGCTATTGCGTGCACAACGATCCGACCACGCACGCGTGCACGGCGCACGCGCATCGTCCCGCGGTCTGCCGCACCTACGACTGCCGCACCGACAAGCGCGTGTGGGCGGACTTCGAGAACCGCGTGCTCGCGCCCGAAGGCACGCGCAACGAGCCACGCGACATCGACTTCGCCGAACGCGCCCGCGCGGTGGCGAGCGCGCTCTACATCGAGGACACCGCCGTCAAGAACGGCGGCAACGACTAGTTACGCTGCCAGTGACCGCCGCCGGGGCCGCTCGTCCAGTCGTAGCGGACGATCGACGCATCGGGGACGCTGATCGGAGTGCAGCTGTACGTGCAGAGCGTGTAGTCGCCGGCGGGCAGGTTGATCTGGTAGACGCCGTCGCTGTCGGAGTCCGCGTTCGCGTACGCGCTGCTCGCACTCGCCGAATAGACGGTCACGTGCTCCCCGCCGGCGGGCTGGTCCTGGCAGCCGGACGAGTCGCAGCCGTGCACGAGAAGGCCGTAGACGCCCTGGTCGATCGTGACTTTTCCCTCGATGTTCCGGTCGAGACCACATCCACCCAGAAGCAGCGCAAACAGCAGGTACCGCATGACGTTCTGCCCCAGAACGGGAGCAACGCGCGTGCCCGCCTAACTCTGCGGATGTTCTCGGTGAGGCTATGAAAACCGCGGTGCGTCCGGACACGGGTGTCATAGACTGCATACGTGCGCTTCGCCGTGCTCGTTGTTCTGCCGGCGTGCTCGTTCTCCGCCCACAGCCGTCCGGCCCACGACGCCGACGCCGACTCGGTGAGCGACGCACGCGATGCGGCCGTCGATGCAACGGCGGATGCGGCAATCGATGGCGGTCGCGTCGCGTTCTGCGATCCCACCGACCCGACGCTGATCGCGTGCTACGCGTTCGAAGGCACGACCGCCGACGGCAGCCCGCACCACCTCGACGCCAACGGCACCAACGTGACGTTCGTCGCCGGCAAGGTCGGCATGGCGGCTGTCGCATCGGCGAGCACGCAGATGACCGTCGCGCAGAGCCCGCTGATCGATCCGCCGACGCTGACGATCGAAGCCTGGATCAAGGCGCCGACGCCGGGGCTCGGCGCGCGCGCCGGCATCATCGACAACGAAGGCGCCTGGGGCTTCTTCCTGCACGAGCAGGGCGAGCTGCAGTGCATCACGGCCACGAACGTCGCCGCGAACGTGCCCGCAGACACGTGGACCTATGTCGCGTGCACGGCCGACGGCACGAATCGCAAGATCTACGTCAACGGCGTGCTCGTCGAGACGGAGGCGGCCGGCCTGCTCGGCGGCGGCACGCAAGGCATGGCGCTCGGCGCGAACAGCCCGAGCGGCCAGCAGCTCGGTGGCGACATCGATCAGCTGCGGCTGTTCAACACGGCGCGCACCGCGGCGCAGATCGCGGCCGACATGGCTCAGCGCTGACGCTCAGCGGTCACGCTCGGCGCGCAGCTTCTCGATATCGGTCGGTGCGGGATGCACGAGCACCGTGCCGCTCGCGCCGTCGACGGCGAGCAGGTCACCGGGGCGCGCCCACGAGAACACGCCGCTGACGTCGCTCGCGATCGGCAGGTGCGCGGCGCGTGCGATCGCGATCGCGGCCGGCGTGGCGGTGTGCGCGGCGACCAGCGCGGAGGCTCCGCGCGCAACGGCGGCGATCGCGACGAACGCACCGAGCGTGTCGCCGATCCACACCGCGCCGGGGCGCAGCGACGCCTTGTCATCGCACGTGACGCCGATCAGCGCGCACAGCTCTTCGATGTCGGCGGCGTGATCGCCGCTCGTGCCGAGGCGGATCGGCGCTCGCGCGTAGTCACGCACCGCGGCGCGCAGACCGCTCGGCTCGCCGACCGCCGCGACGAGGCGTTCGCGCAGTCGCTGATCGGCGAGCGCGAGGGCGAACCGGTCGAGCGCGTTGCCCGCGGCGGCGGCTTCGAGGGCGCCTGCGGCGTGATCGAGATCGACGAGCTTCTTGAGCGCGCGGCCGAGATCGTCGCGCAGGCGGCCGAGTGCGCGGTCGACGTCATCGGGCGTGAGCGCGCCGGCGGCGGCGAGTGCAGTGGTCGTCGGCACGATGCCGGCGCGGCCGAGCACGATCGCGCCGCCGTGACCGACGCCGTGCAGGCGTGCGGAGCGCACGGCACTCGCGCGGCGGCGTTCGATCGCGAGCGTGATCGGGGCGCCGAGCGCGGTGGCGAGCGTGACCTCGTCGGCCGCGAACGGCGTCTTGCGCCGCTGCAGTACGAGCACGCCCATCACGGCGCCGCCCGAGATCAACGGGATGCCGACGAACACGGGAAACCGTTCCTCGCCGAGGCCGGGCACGTGCTTGTACGCGGCTTCCGCGGCGGCGTGCGCGGCGCTGACCGGCCGCATGCACTCGGCGACGAGGCCCGTGATGCCTTGGCCGACCGCGAGCACGGTGCCGATCGCAGCCGGCGGAAAGCCGTGGTTGCCGCGCATGATCAGCTGATCGTCCTCGCGGACGTAGACGCTGGCGATGTCGACGCCGGTGATCGCGGCGAGCTCGTCGCACATCGCGGTGAGCATCGTCTCGAGCGGCCCGTCGTGGCCCGCGAGCTCGATGAGCCGGAGGATGCCGTCGACGCCGCGGTCTCCACGGTGGTGAACGGTCACGACAGACTTCGGCATGCTCTCAGCCTGACATGAACGATGTTTCCGGCTCGTTTCCGTCGCGGATAAAGCGGAGCGCGCTTCGCGCGTCATTTTTCCCTCCCCCAACCCCAACCGCTTATGCCGGCCGCATGCGCTTCGCGCACGGCCTCCTAATCCAGATCGAGTGTGAGCGTGTCGCGCTCCGGAGGGACGATGCTCGGCTCCTCGTGCCAGTCGACGTCGAGACGCTCGCCGACGAACATGCTCCGCGCGAGCCGGCGAAGCTTCTTGGCGACCTCGCCCGGATCGCGGTCGCTGAAGAACACCTGCAGATCCGGCAGGCCGAGCTCGGCCAGCCCGACGGTGTCGGCGAGCAGCTCGCCGGGGCGCCCGGTCGCGTTCGCGATCCGCACGTTGATCGCGGGGCCGCACAGCCCGAGATCCTCGCGCAGCACGCGGTACTGCATCATCGACAGGATCTGCTGCGCCGGGATCCAGTGGAGCAGCGAGGCGTCGCGGTCGGCCTCGTCGAGCAGCGACAGCACGCGATCGAGAATCCCTACGAACGTCAGCAGCATGCCTGCGTAATGCACCGGGCGCTCGGCGGTCATCTCGACGACGATCGACCACGGACACCGCTTCTGCAGCTCGGCCCACCGGTCCTGCCACAGCCAGCTCCACTGCAGCGCGCGATCGAGCTCCGCGGCAAAGATCTCCGGCTCGGCCTGGTACGTGCGGACGCGCACCGGCACGTCGCCGGTGGCGATCGGCATGTCGATGTCGGTCATGTCGACCGGCCGCGGCGTCAGCACCTGAACCACGTACCGGATCCCCATGCGCGGGTAGGTGCAATGGCCGGACCACTCTTTCAAGCACCGAGTTGCATTGACGTCCAACCCGGTGACCTGAACAATTGGTCAGTCCGTGGACGAGTACGCCCCGCTCTGGTGCAAGTCGAACTTCTCGTTCCTCGAAGGCGCGAGCCACGCCGAGGAGCTGGTCGAAGAAGCGCACCGCCTCGGCATCCGGTCGCTCGCGCTGACCGATCGCGACGGCGTCTACGGAATGGTCCGTGCGCACGTCAAGGCGAAGGAGCTCGGTGTCCACCTCGTGTGCGGTGCGCAGCTGACGGTCGCGCCGCAAGGCTCGGCGCTCGTGTCGTCGCCGGTGACGATCGGCCTCCACCACGACGAAGGCCGCGGCCCTGGCTGGGGCACGCACTCCGACGACATGACCCCGCGCGTGCAAGGCCGCCGCGGCCGCACGAAGCGCGCGAAGCCCCGCCAGCCCGAGCTCGCGCTCGAGTCTTCGCCGGCGGCGAACGACGCACGCCCCGCCGCGCCTGCTCCGTCGCGGATCCTGCTGCTCGCGCAAGATCGCGCCGGCTGGGCAAACCTCGTCCGCCTGATCACGAGCGGGCGCCGCCGCTGCGACAAGGGCGACTCGCTCGTCAGCTGGGATGAGGTCTGCGAGCGCGCGCCG
>JAFAOG010000332.1 GCA_019237945.1 Deltaproteobacteria bacterium
ATTCGCGCCGATCACGCGATGACACGGCACGATGATCGCGATCGGGTTCTTGCCATTCGCGGCGCCGACCGCGCGACTCGCCGACGGCCGACCGATTGCGGCCGCGATGTCGCCGTAGCTGCGCGTCACGCCGAACGGGATCGCACACAGCGCGTGCCACACGATCTTCTGGAAGCCCGTGCCTTCGGGCGCGAGCGGTACGTCGAACGTGCGCCGGTGGCCGGCGAAGTACTCGCGCAGCTGATCGGCGGCGAGCGCGAGCACGTCGCTGGTGCGGCCCGGTTTCTCGTCGGGAACGTCGGCGTTCGGCAAGTACAGCGCGGTCAGCTCGTCGCCGCGAGCAGTCAGGCGCAGCGGGCCGATGGGAGTTGCGAGCGTGATCATGATGCCTCCGAGAGATGAGTCCATAGGTGCAAGACGGCATATGCGCGATACGGGCGCCACGCTTCCGCGTGCTGCTCCGCCGCCTTCGGGCCGGTCATGCCGAGCGCTTTCTGCACGCCGAGGTCGGCCGCCGGAAATGCATCGGGCACGTGCAGCGCGCGCATCGCGAGGTAGTGCGCGGTCCACGGACCGATGCCGGGCAGCGCGCAGAGTTGATCGACGAACGCGGGCAGCTCGCGCGCGCCATCCAGCACGACCGTGCGATCGACGATCGCGCTCGCGAGCGCGTGGATCGCAGCGGCGCGCGTGCGCGGCATGCCGAGCCTGCCGATCCGCTCGGGGCCGGCCGCGACGACCTCGCGCGGCGTCGGAAAGCGCCAGCGGCCATCACCGGGCGCGCCGAACGGCTGGCCGAGCTGCTGCGCGAACCGGCCGGCGAGCGTCGTCGCGGCCGCGACCGACACCTGCTGCCCGAGCAGCGCGCGCACGGCCGCCTCGAACGGATCGATCGCGCCGGGCACGCGCAGCCCGGGCCGCCGCTTCACCATCGGTGCGAGCAGCTTGTCGCGGCCGAGCGTCGCCGCGATCTGATCGGGACGCGCGTCGAGGTCGAACATCCGGCGCACGCGCGCGACGAGCGGCATCAGCACGGGCATCAGCTCCGGCGACACGCCGAGCGCGAGCCGGCCCGCGCGCTTGTCGGTCGTCGCGAAGCGGACCCGTATTGTCCCGGTCTTGCCGCCGAGGTGAACGACGCGCTCGTACACGTCATCGCCGACGACCTCGACGCCGGGAATCGCACGCGCGCGCAGAAACCCGAGCAGCCTCGGCCAGTCGTACGGCGCCCGGACGTCGAGGCGCAGCGTGACGCCCTGCTCGCCCTTGCCGTGCTCGCGCCGCAGCTCGCTCGGCGAACGGCCCATGCGATCCGCGAACACGGCGTTGAACCGGCGCACGCTCTGGAAGCCGGCCGCGAATGCGATGTCGGTCAGCGGCAGCTGCGTGTCTTGCAATAGCTGCTTCGCGAGCGCGAGCCGGCGACTCTGCGCGAGCTCGACCGGCGACACGCCGAGCCGGGCCTCGAGCGCGCGGCGCAGGTGGCGCGCACTGACGCGCAGCTCGGCGGCGAGGTCGTCGAGCGAGTGCTCGTTGAGCGCGCCCTCGGCGATCCGCTGCGTCGCGGCGGCGACGAGCGTGTCGACCGCGTCGACCGGCGCGTGCCCGGGCGCCACTTCGGGGCGGCAGCGGAAGCATGCGCGAAACCCGGCGGCCTCGGCCTGCACGGCGGTCGCGTAGAACTCGACGCGGTTGCGCCCCGGCGTGCGAGCCGGGCAGATCGGACGGCAGTAGATGCCGGTCGTCTTGACGGCAACGAAGAACACGCCGTCGAAGCGCGGGTCCCGCGCGACCATCGCGGCGTAGAGAGCATCATCCGTCACGCATCCGAGGTACCACGGCCGTCCCCACCTGACTGGCCGTTTCCGGACGCGAGAGCAACTTCGTCAATCCTCGCGAATCGGCGCCGATCCCTCGGGGAACTGGGTCGGCTGCGGAACCGCCGCCTGCGGCTCCCGCTTCATCGCCGCTGTGATCAGCGAGACGCGGGTCACGGCGTCGAGTCCTTCCCATTCCTCGGCGGTCAGCACGTAGCCGGCCAGCGCGATGTCACCCTTCATAGTTCCACCTTCAGGATCCTCGGCCCGGGCGGCAAGTTTTCATGCTAGCTCTCGCGCGTGCCCCGCGAGGTCACCTCTCGCTACATCGATCCACTTACACAAGTGTGGGTCACTGCTGCGCGCCGCATCGGGCTGCGAGTCATTCGCACGCCGGATGCGTACGCGGCGACCGATGGCCGCGGCACGCTCGCGATCGGCGACGCGCAGACGCTCGATGCCGACGACAGCCTCGCGCAGATGATCTTCCACGAGCTCTGCCACTCGCTCGTCGAGGGCGAGGAGTCGTTCACGCGCGCGGACTGGGGCATGGACAACACGGGCCCCGATCACGACTGGCGCGAGCACGCATGCCTGCGCACGCAGTACGTGCTGAGCGGCCGCCACGGCCTGCGCGGTCTGTTCGCACCGACGACGGACTTCCGCGCCTTCTGGGACTCGCTGTCGGGCGATGTGCTCGCGGATCGCACCGACCGCAGCGTGCAGGCCGCGATCGCGGCGATTCGCCGGGCGGCGCTGCCGCCGTGGGCTCCCGTGCTCGGCGAGGCGCTCGAAGCGACGGCGCGCATCGCACAGGCCGCCGCCCCGTTCGCGGCCGCTGGTGATCGCGAGACGTTGTGGAGCGCGATCACGCTCGCACCCGCGCCGCATCCAACTGGTCTGCCCGCGCTCGCGGCCACCGCGAGCGAGACCAACGGCGCGAGCCCCTCGTGCGGCACGTGCGCGTGGCGCTACGACCAGCGCGGCGTGTCGCGCTGCCGGCAGGCGCAGGCGAAGGTCGATCCGAGCTGGCCGGGCTGCGAGCGCTACGAGGCGGTGCTCGACTGTCAGACGTGCGGTGCGTGCTGCCGCGCCGCGTATCACTCGGTCGAGGTCGCGCGTCGCGATCCGGCGGTCAAGGCGCAGCCGGAGTACATCGTCGATCGCGGCACGTACCTCGAGATCCGGCGCAACGGCGACCGCTGCGCGGCGCTGCACGGCGGCGAGGTGGTCGGCGAGCGGCAAACCCGTTTCCATTGCGTGATCTACGATGATCGACCGCGCACATGTCGAGAATTCACGCTCGGCTCCGACCATTGCTTGACGGCGCGGCGTCGCGTCGGCCTCAGCCTCTAGGAGCGTCATGATCACGATCACCGCATTCGAACGGTCGCCCGACGGCGGCAAGGGACTCGCTCGCGACACGCGCGTGCGCTGGGCACTCGAAGAGGTCGGCCAGCCGTACGAGGTGCGCGGCGTCTCGTTCGCGGAGCTCAAGCAACCCGCGCACCTCGCGCTCCATCCGTTCGGTCAGATCCCGACGTTCGAGGACGGCGAGCTCGCGCTGTTCGAATCGGGCGCGATCGTGTTCCACCTCGCGCAGCGCTATCCCGGCCTGCTGCCAACCGAGCCGAATGCGCGCGCCCGTGCGATCACGTGGATGTTCGCGGCACTCAATTCGGTCGAGCCGCCGATCCTCGATCTGTTCACCGCGCGCGTGCTCGAGGCTGACAAGCCGTGGGCGAAGGACCGGCTCGCGCTCGTCGAGCAGCGGCTGCGCGATCGGTTGAGCCAGCTCTCCGCGCGCGTCGGCGATGCGGAGTGGCTCGACGGGGCGTTCAGCGCCGGCGATCTGATGATGGTGTCCGTGCTGCTGCGCGCGCGGCCGTCGGGGATCCTCGGCGAGTTCGGCAACCTCGCGGCGTACGTGGCGCGCGGCGAGGCGCGGCCGGCGTATCAGCGCGCGTTCCAGGCGCAGCACGCGTACAACACGCGCTAGCCTCTCGCGCTCTACAAGTCGTCCGGCGCGAGCGCGGTGAAGCTCGTCTCGTCGGAGCGCACGAGGTCGATCAGGTGCGCGACGCGCGGCAGCTCCGTCGCGAGCCAGTACGCGCACGCCGCACGCTTGCCGCGCGTGAAGCCGGTCTCGCCGGTGCGGGCGGCACGTTCCGCGGCGGCGGCCGCGAGCTCGAGCCACTGCCACGCGATCGCGACCGTCGAGAACGCGTCGAGGTAGTCGGTCGCGTGCGCGAGGTGCTGCGGCGATGCCGCCACGACGAGCAGGTCGCACGCGGCGACGACAGCATCGCCGCCCGCAATGCCCGCCTCGCGTGCCCGCGCTGCCGTGCGAGCGACCTCGTCGCGGAACGTCGCGAGCGCGTTCGGAGCGAGCGCGCGGCGGCCGAGTAGATCCAGCGCCTGGATGCCGGTCGTGCCCTCGTGGATCGAGTTGAGCTTCTGGTCGCGCAGCCACGCCTCGACGGGGTACTCGCTCGAATAGCCGTAGCCGCCGTGGACTTGCACGGCGAGCGCGTTCGCCTCGAAGCCGCGTTCGGCCGGGAAGCTCTTCGCGACCGGCGTCAGCAGATCGAGCATGACGCGCGCGCGGTCATCTCCATGGCGCGCGTGATCGGCGTACAGGCTCGTCCGCACGAGCAGCGCGAGCGCTCCCTCGACGATCGTCTTCTGCCGCAGCAGCATGCGGCGCACGTCCGCGTGCTCGATGATCGGCACCTGCGGCTGCGCGACGTCGCGCGCGCCCATCGGCCTGCCCTGCGGGCGCGTCCGCGCGTACTCGAGCGACTCCTGGTACGCGACGGCGGCGGTCGCCACGCCGTTGAGGCCGACCATGATCCGCGCCTCGTTCATCATCTGGAACATGTACGCGATGCCCCGGTGCGGCTCGCCGACGAGCCAGCCATGGCAATCGCCGCGCTCGCCGTAACTCAGCGCGAGCGACGGCAACCCGCGCCAGCCGATCTTGTGGATCATGCCGGCCGTCGCGACGTCGTTGTCGACGAGAGCGCCACCCTCGACGCGACGCCGCGGCACGCAGAACAGCGATACGCCCTTGATGCCCGCCGGCGCGCCCTCGATCCGCGCGAGCGTCATGTGCACGACATTCTCCGCGAGGTCGTGGTCGCCGCCGCTGATGAAGATCTTGTTGCCGCGCAGCCGGTAGCTGCCGTCGCCCGCCGGCACCGCAATCGTCGCGACGTCGCTCAGCGATGACCCGGCCTGCGGCTCGGTCAGCGCCATCGTGCCGGTCCACTCGCCGCTGTACATCCGCGTCATGTAGCGCTCGCGCAGCTCGGAGCTGCCGAACGCCTCGATCAGATGCGCCGCGCCCTGCGTCAGGCCGGCGTAGCCGTATGCGCTGAGGTTCGCGGCCATCAGATACACGCTCGCGAGCGTGTACACGCTGAGCGGCAGCTGCTGCCCGCCGACCTCCGCGCGCCGCGGCGCCGCGATCACGCCGAGCCCGCGCAGCTGCGCCCACACCTCGTGCATCCGCGGGTGCACGATGATCCGGCCGTCGACGAGGCGCGGCGGCTCCGCATCCATCGCACGATACGCCGGATACAGCGACGTCCGCGCGACGCGCCGCGCGCTCGCGATGAACGCACCGAACGTCTCGCGGTCGTGGTCGCTGAAGAACGCGAGCTTCGTCAGCGCCGCGAGGTCGAAGACGTCGTCGAGCAGGAAGTCGACGTCGCGGTCGTCGAGGAGCGGGTTCTGCCAGCCGGCCATGCCCGCGAGCGTACCCCGCGAGCCGGGCTCACGGCCTCCGCGCGCTCAGGGCTTCGGCGTGCCGCCCGGGCCGGGCTGCGTCGGCGGGCGCTGGCGCGTCGGAGGCGCAGGCGGGATCGAGACGCTCGGCAGCGCGCGCTGCGCGATTCCCGCGATGTCGATGCCGAGCATCTGCTTGAGCTGCTCCGCCGTCACGGCGGCCTTGACCGCGAAGTTCGATCCGTTCGCGGCGAGGTCCTTGTCGATGACCGTCAGCTTGTCGATCGGCATCTCACCGACCGTCTGCATCATCGTGCCGACGAGGCCCTGCAGCTTCTGCGCGACGAAGATCTGCCGCGCGTTGTCGCCCGCCTTCGTCCACGTCTCGCCGAGCGAGCGGATCGCCTGCGCGGTCGCCTTGCCCTCCTCGACGATCTTCGACGCCGCGCCGCGCGCCTGCGCGACCATCTGCGAGCGGCGCGCTTCCGCCGGCTTCACCTTGTCGGCGATCAGCTGGAAGCGAACCTGCGCGAGACGCGCGCGCTGGACCTCGAGCTCGGCGGTCGCCTTTGCGAGCAGCGCCTGGACCTGGCCCTTCGACTCGGCGATCAGCGCGCCCTTGCGCGTCTGGGCCTCGGCGATCTTGCGCTGGCCTTCGGCGCGCGCCGTCGCGATCTCGGCCTCGACCTTCGCGATCTCCTGGTTCATCAGGTTCGACGCGGAGTTCTCCGCCGCGAGCGCGTGGTTCTCGGCCTCGGCGATGCGCGACTTCTTGATCAGCTCGGCGTTCTGCTTGCGGCCGAGCGACGCGAGGTAGCCCTTGTCGTCGGAGACATGCTGGACCTTGAGCGTGTCGAGCTCGAGGCCGAGGCGCGCGAGGTCGTGATCGGCCTCGTGGAGCAGCTCACCCGCGAACTTCTCGCGGTCCTGGTTGACCTCCTCGGGCGTCAGCGTCGACAGCACGCCGCGCAGGTTGCCTTCGAGCGTCTCGCGCGCGACCGCCATGATCTGATCGCGCGTCATTCCGAGGAAGCGCTCGATCGCGTTCGCGAGCTGGTCGGTCTTCGACGACACCTTGACGTTCGCGACACCCTGCACGTTCAGCGGGATGCCGCCCTTCGAGTACGCGCCCTGGACGCGCAGCTCGATCAGCATGTTCGTCAGATCCATGCGATCGACGCTCTCGATCAGCGGGATGCGCACGCCGCGGCCGCCCTGGACGACGCGGTAGCCGATCGTGCGGCCGTCATCGAGCTTGCGGTGGCCGCCCGAGAAGATCAGCACCTCGTTCGGCGGGCAGATGTAGATGATGCGCGACAGGATCATCGCGAGCACGATCAGCGATCCGACGATCGCGACGGCTCCAACGGCAATCAGGTTCTGCATGACTAGCTCCTCTCCGTCGTCACGCCGGTGACGGCCTTCGCGATGTCGACGCCGAGCGTCTTCTGCACCTGCTCGAGCAGCGCCGTCATCGTCGCGGGATACGCAGCCGCGTACGCCGGGATCGTCTTGCCGTCGCCACCGTCGATGAGATTCACCTCGTTGACCTTGAGCCGCTTCGCCGCCTCGGCGACGTCGCTGAAGATCTGGTCGAGGTGCTGCAGCACGAACATGTCCATCGCGCGACCGCCCGTCTCGCGCCACGCGTTCGACACCTCGGCGAGCGATGCGGCCATCGCTTCACCATCGGCGGCGATCGTCGCGGCCTGGCCCGCCGCAAATAGCTCGCGCACCTGCTGGTCGATCTCCGCCGGAATGGTCACGTCGGCCTGCAAGCGCAGCTGCTCGAGCTCGCCGCGGATCTTCTGCAGCTCGAGCTCGGCTTCGGCGCGCGCTTGCTGACCGGCGGCCTCGGCGCGCACGGTCTCGGACTGCGCATCGCCGTCGACCTCCGCCTTCACCTGGCGCAGCTCGTTCTGCTTGCGCTGCACGGCGGCCTGCGCGTTCGTCATCGCGATCTCGCCGCGGGCGCGCGCACCGGCTTCGGCCTGCTCCGCTTCGCGCGTGGCGTCGCTCTCGGCGACCTCGGCGGTGCGCAGGATCTCTGCGATCCGCTGGCGGCCGATCGACTCGAGGTAGTTGCCGTCGTCGGCGACGTGCTGGATCTTCAAGACGTCGAGCTCGAGGCCGAGCTTCGCGAGATCGGGCCCCGCGCTCTCCTCGAGGTGACGCGCGAACTTCAACCGATCCTGGTTGAGCTCCTCGGGCGTCATCGTCGCGAGCACGCCGCGCAGGTGACCTTCGAGCGTCTCCTTCGCGACGCGCGCGATCTCGTTGCGGTCGCGTCCCAGGAACCGCTCGATCGCGTTGCCGATGTAGCGGCGGTCCGTGGAGACCTTGATGTTCGCGATCGCGTGCACGTTGAGCGGGATACCGCCCTCGGAGTACGCGCCCTGCACCGCGATCGGCACGCTGATCAGCGAGACATCCATGCGGTTCACCGTCTCGACGTACGGCACCTTGACGCCGCGCCCGCCGAACACGACGCGATAGCCGACGGTGCGGCCATCCTCGGTCCGGTGTCGACGCCCGGTGAAGATCAGGATCTCGTTCGGCTTGCAGATTCGCAGCAGCGAACGATAGAGCATCAAAAACAAGACGACGCCTGCAGCAATGGCGACGCCTACCGCTTCCGGTGGCAGCTTGTGCATCACGGACCTCCCCCTATGAGGGTTCGACGCTACATCTCGTGCTTGGTGACGAGCAACGATCCCAGGTCGCCTTCTGCGACGATGAGAACACTCGATCCACTCGGTAAATCACCGCCGTCATCGACGACGTTTGCAACGTAGTCCTCGGCGCGGTCGCCGAGCGCAATGCGAACCTTTCCGGGCTTACCCGGACCCACAGGCAGCAGCAGCGTGCCGGTCGTTCCGACGAGCTGCTTCGCGTCCACCGCACTCGACACGCTGCGCTTCGTCAGCGCGCGGATGATCGTCACTGCCATCGCACCCGACACCCAGCCGATGCCGACAGCACCGATCGCCGCCACCGTCTCGCCTTCGAGGCGCACGAGCGCGTAGCCCGCGCCGCCACCGAACGTGAAGAAGAACACCCAGAACCGGATCGACGTCACCGGCGCCCAGCCGATCACCGCCGCCGTATCGTGGCCGTGGTCGGTGTCCTTGCCGCCGTGAAAGAACATCGAGGCGACCAGCAAGGTCAACCCGAACGCCACGGCTCCCAGGTAGATATGGCTCAATCGTCCCTCACGCCTCTGATGCCTCGAATGTGAACATCCGTTGCAGCGCGCGCAATGGAAATTCGGACAAAGGCGCCGAATCTCGACGCGTTGCGCTACGCTGCGCCGATGCTCGCCGCCCCGACTCCCGCGCTGCTCGACGCGCTCGCTGCCCGGCTCGGCCCGCACGGCTTCTCGCGCGACCCGCACGAGCTCGAGCCGTACCTCACCGACTGGCGCGGCCGTTATCACGGCAAGGCCGCCGCGCTGCTGTCGCCCGCGAACCGCGACGAGGTGGTCGCGATCGTCAAGGCGTGCGCGGACGCGAAGGTCGCGATCGTCCCGCAGGGCGGCAACACCGGCATGGTCGGCGGCGCGACGCCCGACGCGACCGGAGGCGCGGTCGTGCTCTCGCTCAAGCGCATGCGCGCCGTGCGCACGATCGACGTCGCGGCGGATCTCGCGATCTGCGAGGCAGGCGTCGTGCTCGCGGATCTCCACGCGAAGGCGGAGGATCTCGGCCGGCGCTTCCCGCTGTCGCTCGGTGCGAAGGGCTCGGCAACGATCGGCGGCCTGTGCTCGACGAACGCGGGCGGCGTCCAGGTGCTGCGCTTCGGCACGATGCGCTCGCTCGTCCACGGCGTCGAGGCGGTGCTTCCCGACGGCTCGCTGTTCGAGGATCTCCAGCCGCTGAAAAAGGACAACCGCGGCTACTCGATCTCGCAGCTGCTGATCGGCGCCGAAGGCACGCTCGGCGTGATCACGGCCGCGAGCCTGCGTCTCTATCCGAAGATCGGCGCGCGCACCGTCGCGTGGATCGGCCTCGCCTCGCCGGAGAACGCATTGATCCTGCTGCGCCACCTCGAGCGCAAGCTGCCCGAGCGCATCGAGAGCTTCGAGCTCGTGCCGAAGAGCGCGCTCGACCTCGTGCTCCAGCACATCCCCAACGTCCAGGCGCCGCTCGCGCAACCACATCCGTGGAACGTGCTCGTCGAAGCCACGGTGCCCGACGGTTCCCCTGCGCCCGATGTCGCGTCCGCGCTCGAAGATGCGCTCGATCTGATCGAGGACGCCGCGATTGCCGCGAACGAGACCCAGGCCGAGGGCATGTGGCGGATCCGCGAGTCGATCAGCGAGGCCGAGAAGAAGGACGGCCCCGCCGCCAAGCACGACATCTCGGTGCCGGTCTCGGCGATGCCGGGCTTCGTCGTGCGCGGCGCCGCCGACATCGAGAAGCGCTTCCCGGGCACGCGCGTCAACGCGTTCGGTCACCTCGGCGACGGCAACATCCACTTCAACGTGCGCGCACCGGTCGGCGCCCCCAAGGACTGGGTCGACACCTCGAGCCACCCGATCACCGAGCACGTCCACGACCTCGTCACCCAGGCCGGCGGCTCGATCAGCGCCGAGCACGGCATCGGTCAGATGAAGCGCGACGAGCTCGCCCGCCTCAGCGACCCGGCCCGCATGCACGCGCTGCGCGCGATCAAGACCGCGCTCGACCCGCACGGCATCATGAACCCCGGCAAGCTGCTGTAGCCCGCAGATCCATCGGCATCTGTGCATGCGCCACCGTCGCGCCGCTGCGGTATGCCCGAGGCATGGTCACTCGCGAGCAAGCCGAGGCAATCGCCGACGAATGGATCGCCGCCTGGAACGCGCACGACGTGCCGCGCGTGCTGTCGCACTACCTCGACGACTTCGAGATGCAGTCGCCGAAGATCGCCGCCGTCGCCGGCGAGCCGACCGGCGTGCTGCGCGGCAAGCCCGCGATCGAAGCGTACTGGCGCAAGGCGATGGCGATGGCGCCCGGGCTGCGCTTCGAGAAGCTCGGCGTTTTCGTGGGAGCGCAGAGCGTCGCGATCCACTATCGCAACCACCAGGACAAGCTCGTCGTCGAGGTGCTCGAGCTCGATGCAGCGGGCAAGGTTCACCGCGGCGCGGCCCACTACATGTGACGGCCGCTAGGCGGAGAGCTCCGCGGCGTCAGGCTTGAGGTACTGGCTGAGCGCCCACGTCTCGCGTGCGCGCAGGCCGTCGAACTGCAGCCCGACCTGGTCGCCGGTCCGCCAGCGCACCACCGTGGTCGCATCGATCACCTCGAGCAGGCCGTCGAGCACGAACGTCAGGTGGACGCGCGCGCCCATCGCCAGCGGATGCGAGATGCGCACGAGCGCTCCGCCGAGAGAGACGTTCTTGATCTCGACGTCGAAGTCGTCGCCTTCGATCGTCACCGTCGCGGGGAGCCAGACATCGCGTCGCGAGCTCGTACGGCGTCCGAGGTCTTGCGTCATCCGACCATCGTCAGCGAGTGCACATGTACGCGGGCATCCGCCTCACGTGGCACTCACGCCGGCGATCCACGCACGTACGCGCTCTTCGAGCACGGGGAGCGTCACCGCGCCCGCCGCGAGCACGACCTCGTGGAAGCCCGGCAGATCGAAGCGTGTGCCGAGCGCACCCTCCGCTTCCTGGCGCAGCGCGATGATCTTGAGCTGCCCGACCTTGTACGCGAGCGCCTGCCCCGGCCAGCCGATGTAGCGGTCGACCTCGTTCGAGATGTTGATCGGCGTCAGCGCGGTGTGCTCGCGCATGAACGACTCCGCCTGCTGACGCGACCAGCCCATCGCGTGGATGCCGGTATCGACGACGAGCCGCGACGCGCGCCACGCGTCGTAGCTGACCTTGCCGAGGCGATCGGTGTCGCTCGAGTAGAGGCCCATCTCCTCGGCGAGCCGCTCGGTGTACAGCGCCCAGCCCTCGACGAACGCCGTCGAGCCGTCGAGCTTGCGAAATGCGGGCAGCGCGCCGAGCTCCTGCGCGATCGCGATCTGGAGGTGATGGCCGGGAATCGACTCGTGCCACGTCAGCGCCTCGAGCTCGAACCGCGGCCGGCTCTCCGGCTTGTACGTGTTGACGAAGTACTCGCCTGGCTTGCTGCCGTCGTAGTGCGGCTGGCGGTAGTACGCGATCGTCGAGTACGGCGCCTCGTAGCTCGGGATCTCGCGCATCACGCAGTCCGACTTCGGCAGCACGCGGAAGAAGCGCGGGATCGCCGCCTTCGCCCGATCGAGCGCGTCCTGCGCGAACGCGAGGATCTGCTCGCGCGTCGCGAAGTACAGCTGGCGGTCATCGCGCAGCTTCGCGATCGTCGCCGTCAGATCCGGCGCACCGAGCACGCGCCGCCCGAGCTCCGCCAGCTCGGCATCCGTGCGCGCGACCTCCGACAGCCCCAACCGGTGCAGCTCCTCGGGCG
>JAFAOG010000150.1 GCA_019237945.1 Deltaproteobacteria bacterium
CGGCGCGCGCGCGCACGTGTCGCGCTTCGATCCCGACGGCGCGGTGATGTTCTTCACGTTCGACGGCGACGTCGCACTGGCGGAGAAGGCGGCGGAGGGGGCCGGCGGCTGGCTGCTCGGGGCGCGCGCGGTCAACCTCGATGCCTACTTGCGTGCGCTGCGCGACGCGATCGACCCGTCGAGGATCATGAATCCCGGCACGTTTGCCTGACACGTCGGTGAACGTTCACCGGCCCGGCGACGGCAAAATGCGGGGTTGGACGCGGCGCGGCAGCTGCAATGCAGGCGGCCGATGCGCACCTGGCTTCTCCTCGCCCTCGCCGCCTGCTCCGCCGAAACCGCTCAACTTGCCCCGAACGCCCCGGCGGCCGCCTCGAGCGTCCCCGACATCCGGTGCTCGACCGCGCCATCGCTGCCCGGCCGCGAGATGCGCCACGCGAAGAACGATCTGATCAGCGAGATGGGCGAGCCGCGCCATCGCGGCGTCGACCTGATCGCCGCGGAGAGCGACGCGACGCAGACGTTCGCGGGCGCGTTCGCGTACAGCGACGCCGACAAGGCGCTCGAGGACGAGGACGCCGAGCTGTTCGCATGCACCGGCGACGGCTGGCGCACGCTCGGCACCGCGCGCACCGACGGCGACGGCCGGTTCTCGCTGACCATCAGCGGCACCGATCGCCTGCCGGTCGGCCTGCGCGATGTCTATGCGGCCGCGCCCGATGGCACCGGCACGTGGTTCCTCGCGCTCGTCGCGCCCGACGGCGCGCGCATCGTCGTCAGCGACGTCGACGGGACGCTGACCTCGTCGGAGAACGCGTTTCCGTACTCGGTCACCGTCGGCACGCAGGTCGGCGTGCAGCCCGGTGCTCCCTTCGCGTTCGACGATGCGGCGTCGCGCGGCGTGCTGCCGATCTTCCTCACGGCGCGCGGCGATCTCTACACGCAGTCGACGCGCGACTGGCTCGCGATGAAGGGCTTCCCGCGCGCACCGGTGCACCTCGCGCAGCCGGTCGTCACGCTGCCCGGCGCGGCGACGGTGAAGTTCAAGCGCGCGGTCGTGGAGCCGCTCGCGTCGCGCTTCGACGTGGTCGCCGCGATCGGCAACCGCGCGAGTGACATCACGGCATACACCGACGCCGGTATCGGTGCGGACCGCATCTACGTGAAGATGTCGGAGTTCGCCGACGAGCTGGCGGCGCCTCTCGCTGGCAAGCAGGCAGTCGCGTTCTCGAGCTACGACGACCTGCGCACGAGCGTGATCTCGCAGTGGTGATCAGCCGGCTTCGCTCTTCGCCATGTCGGCGACGAGCTTGCGCATGAACAGCTCGATGTTCCGGCGAAGCGCCGGGTCATCGCACACCGGCAGCGCGCGCCGCCACGTCTCGACCGCACGCGCATGCAGGCCCTGGCGGAAGTACAGGTACGCGAGCCGCGTCAGCGCCGGGAAGTACGCCGGCTGCAGCTCGACGACGGCCTCGTAGTGATCGACCGCCTCGGCCCACCGCGACGCGCGCTGCAGCATGTTCGCGAGCATGAAGTGCAGCTTCGGGCTCGCCGGATCGGTGACGAGCGCGTCGCGCAGCTTCGCGATCGCGCCCTCGATGTCGCCGTTGTGATAGCGGCCGAGCGCATCTGCGAGCACGCCTTCGTGCTGATCGGCGCGGTCGCCCTCCGACGGCGTCAGCTCGCGCAGCATCCGGTGCAGCTTGCGCGGATCGATCGGCTTCTCGATGTAGCCGTCGGCGGCGTGGCGCTGGAGCACCTCGTCGGAGACCTGGCCCGAATCGACGACGCTCGTCGTGATCACGACCCGCGTGCGCGCGAGCCGGCGGCTGCGCTTGATCGCGCGGCACAGCTGCAGCCCGTCGATATCCGGCGTGCCGACGTCCGCGAACACCAGCTCGAAGACCTGCTGCGACAGCAGATCGACCGCCTGCCCTCCGTTCGACGCGATCGAGCACTCCCAGCCGAGCTTCTCGAGCTCCGCCATCATCTGCAGCCGGCCCGGCGGATCCGGATCGACGACGAGCGCGCGCACGCCGCCCGAGCCGGTCAGCGTGATCTCCTCGGTGCCGCGGTCGAGATCCGCGGTGATGATCTGCGTGCGCTCCTCGAGGATCGGGTTCTGCTCGTCGTCGTTCGTCGTCGTGATCGTGCTGACTTGCCAGTCGCCGGTCAGCGTCGAGCTCGACGGATGATCGGGCAGCTCGTCGTCGTCCTCGATGTTGCGCGCCGCATCCTCGGCGAGCGCGCGCTGCGCCTGTCGGTGCTCGTCGCCCTCGCTCGAATCCGGCTGGACGATCGCGAGGTACGCGGCCGTCTTCTTGCGATCGCACTCGGGGCCGATCAGGTAGGTCTCACCGCGCTTCCACTTCGAGAAGCCGATGCGGATCGTGCGGGCGAGCGTGATGTCGAGCGCGATCCGCAGCTCGACGTTCTTGCCGCGCGCCGATCCGAGCTCGCGCGCCGGCACGATCGCATCCTCGGGCCGCGCCGCCGCGACCACGATCGAGCGGTCGTCCTCGTAGACGACGAGCGCCGAGAAGATCCGCGCCCACTCGAGCGACACGTGCTCGAGCACGTCGAGCCGGATCGTCGACTCGTCGAGCACGATCGCCGGCCACCCGGTCTGGACGCTCAGCGCGGTCGCGAGCTGGCGCTCGGAGCAGTAGCCGAGCGTGTACAGCTCGGACGCCAGCGGGTGGCGGCCGCTCTGCCGCGCGAGGGCGTCGCTGAGCGCACCAGCGTCGATCGCTCCCTGTGCGATCAACAGCTGTCCGATCGAGCCCCGCACCGCCGAAAGGGTACCACGCAAGTGCCTGAAACCTCGAATTCGCCGCGGCTAGCCGAGGCGCCGCCGTACGAATTGGCTGGCGATCACGAGCGAGATTGATATCCTCCGCTGCCCGTTAGGGAACCCCGCAGTTTGCGGTGCCTGATGAGGAAAAGCAGTGTGACACCCTGGCGCAGCCTCCTCTGCTAACCCCGCGTTAACGCAGACGCCGCCCAGAGGCACCCTCATTGCTCATAAGCAGCCCCCGAGGAGACTAGATGACCACCGACTTCAAGATTGGCGAGAAGGCCGTCTACCCCGCCCATGGCGTGGCGGAGGTGATCGGAATCGAGAAGAAGGAGATCAACACGACGGTGTGCTCCTTCTACGTCCTCAAGGTCCTGGCGACCGGCATGCAGATTCTCGTTCCCAAGGACAAGGCTGACCAGGTTGGCCTGCGCCCCGTCGCGACGTCGTCGGAGATCGAAGAAGTGTTCGACATCCTTCGCGAGAAGGACGTCCACATCGACAAGCAGACCTGGAACCGCCGCTATCGCGGGTTCATGGAGAAGATCAAGACCGGCTCGCTGTTCGACGTCGCCGAGGTCTATCGCGACCTCTATCGCCTGAAGAGCAGCAAGGTCCTGTCGTTCGGCGAGCGCAAGATGCTCGACAACGCCAAGCAGCTGATGGTCAAGGAGCTCGCGGTCGCCAAGAAGTGGCCCGAGGAGAAGGTCGAAGCCGAGCTCGAAAAAGCCTGCGCTTGATGGATGTCATCCGGACGTGGTAGCCACGCTCCGAGATGCAGGTTCACGTAGCGAAGGCTGATCTGTGGTCGATGCCCGTCGACGCCGTCGTCAACCCGGCGAACTCGCTGGGCATCATGGGCGGTGGCATCGGTGGGTCGCTGCGTCGCCAGGGCGGTGACGTGATCCAGCAGGCCGCGATGGCCGCTGCGCCGATCGCCGTCGGAGCCGCGATCGTGACGACCGCCGGGCAGCTCCCCGCCAAGAACGTCATCCACGTCCCGACGATGGAAGAGCCGGGAATGATGATCGGCGCCGAGAACGTCCGCCGCGCCGCCCGCGCTGCGCTGATCGCCGCGGATCGCAACGGCTTCAAGGTGATCGCGATCCCGGGCATCGGCACCGACCTCGGGAGCGTTCCGATCGACGAGGCCGCGCGCGCGATCGTCGAGGAGATCCGCGCCCACCGCCGGCCGAATCCCGAGACGATCTACCTGGTCGACCAGAACGAGATGATGCTCGCGGCGCTCGAAGAAGCGCTGCGCAACGCGCAGGCGAACCTCTAGTCCGCGCTGGGATCTAACGCCGCGAAATCGTGGCGCTCG
>JAFAOG010000404.1 GCA_019237945.1 Deltaproteobacteria bacterium
TCGAGGCGATCATCCTGTCGACGCTCCTGTTGTTCAGCTCGAACCGACAGGGCGAGAAGGATCGCATCCGCGCCGACATCGAGTACGAAGTGAACGTCAAGGCCGAGCTCGAGGTCGCGCACCTCCACGAGAAGACCGACCGCATTCACGAGGAGATGCTCGAGCGGTTCAGCCGGCTCGAGAAGCTCGTCGCGCCGGGGGCGGCCCGCGCCAGCGGCGGCCACAAATCGGTACAGCCGGTCGCACCTGTCGCACCGCCGGAAGGCGGCTGACGCGCGCAGCGCATCGTGTAGAGTGCGCCGCGATGCGCACCCTGCCGCTGCTGCTCGTTTCCGTCGCCGCCTGTTCCAGCTCGCCGAAGCCCGTCGCGCCGCCGCCACCTTCTCCGGCGCCCTCGCCCGCGCCCGCGCCCGAGCCGCACATGGACAAGGCGCCGCCGACGATGTCGCTCGCGCAGACCGGCATCGTGCCGGCGTGGATCGACAAGAGCGCCGACCCGTGCACCGACTTCTTCGCGTACGCGTGCGGCGGCTTCACGAAGACGGCCGTGATCCCGCCGGACCGCTCGAGCTGGGGCGCGATCCAGCTCGTGCAGAAGGACAACGAGGAGTTCCTGCGTAACGTCCTCGAGGACGCCGCGAAGAACCCCGCCGACAAGCTCGGCACGTACTACGGCGCGTGCATGGACGAGGAAGGCATCGAGAAGCTCGGCATCATGCCGATCCAGCCGCTGCTCGACGAGGTCGGCAAGGTCAAGGACGCCGCGACCGCGGCGCACGCGATCGAGATCCTGCACAGCGAGGGCATCACGCCGTTCTTCGATCTGAGCGCCGAGCAGGACTTCGCCGACGCGACGCAGGTGATCGCCGCGCTCGATCAGGCCGGCCTCGGGCTCCCCGACAAGAAGTACTACCTCGAGAGCAAGGGCACGCTGCCGAAGACGCGCAAAGCGTATCAGGCGCACATGGAGCGGATGTTCGCGCTGCTCGGCAGCAAGACGGGCAAGGCGCAGGCCGCCAATGCGTTCCGCATCGAGACCGCGCTCGCGAAGCTGCAGCAGGACGAGGTCACGCGGCGCGATCCGCACGCGATCTACCACCGTGTCGATCTCGACGGGCTGACGAAGAAGGTCGCGCCGCAGTTCCCGTGGGCGGATTACTTGAAGACGCTCGGCATCCCGAGCGTGACCGCGATCAGCGTCAACGATCCGAAGTACTACGCGGCGGTCGTCCAGATGCTCGCGAGCGAGAAGCCGGCCGCGCTGCGCGACTACCTGACGTGGACCGTGCTGCGCGAGAACGCGCACGACCTCGGCAAGGCGTGGGTCGACGAGGCGTTCACGATGGAGAAGGAGCTCTCGGGCGTCAAGGAGCTGCCGCCGCGCTGGCGCCGCTGCGTGCACCGCGTCGACGCGGATCTCGGCGAGCTGCTCGGTCAGTCGTACGTCAAGGCGCGGTTCGCCGGCGACTCGAAGTCGCGCGCGGTCGATCTGACGAAGTCCGTGCTCGCCGCGATGCGCATCGAGCTCGACCACCTGCCGTGGATGGACGACGCGACGCGCACCGCCGCGAAGCAGAAGCTCGACAAGATGGCGTACCTCGTCGGCTACCCCGACCAGTGGCGCAAGTACGAGTTCGAGATCACGCGGACCGACTTCGCGCAGAACGTCCGCGCGGCGACGAAGTGGGAGATGCGCCGCCAGCTCAACAAGATCGGCAAGCCGGTCGACCGCAACGACTGGCAGATGACGCCGCCGACCGTCAACGCCTACTACGATCCCACCTTGAACGAGATCGCGCTTCCGGCGGGTCAGCTGCAGGCGCCGTTCTTCGGCGCGACGTTCCACCCGGCCGTCAACTTCGGCTCGACGGGCGGCGGCACGATCGGCCACGAGATGACGCACGGCTTCGACGACGAAGGCAGCCAGTTCGACGCCAGCGGCAACCTGCGCGACTGGTGGTCGGCCGCGACCAAGAAGCAGTTCGGCGAGGCGACGAAGTGCGTCGTCGATCAATACGCGCAGTACGAGGCGGTCCCGGGCGTCAAGCTCGACGGCAAGCTCACGGCGGGCGAGAACATCGCCGACAACGGCGGCGTCAAGCTCGCGTACGAGGCCTACACGGCGTGGCGCGAGGGTAAGAACGTCCCGCGCTCGGTCGAAGGCATCACCGACGACCAGCTCTACTACCTCGCCTACGCGCAGTCGTGGTGCGAGAAGATCACGCCCGAGCTGCTCGAGACGATGGCGCACTCGAACCCGCACTCGCCGGCGATGTGGCGAGTCAACGGCGTGGTCGTCAACCAGCCGGGCTTCGGCCCCGCGTTCTCGTGCAAGGCCGGCACGCCGATGAATCCCGGAAAGCAGTGCAGCGTCTGGTGAAGATCTCCGCCTACTGAACGGATTGTCAGACCGCCGTGCGAGGTTCCTCGCATGGACAAGCCGAGCTTCCAGCTCACGCAGGGAGATGCGGTCGCGTGGTTGCGAACGCTCGCTCCCGGCTCCGTCGATCTCGTCGTCACCGATCCGCCGTACGAGTCGCTCGAGAAGCACCGCGCGATCGGCACGACCACGCGCCTCAAGCACAGCAAGGCGTCGTCGAACGACTGGTTCACGATCTTTCCGAACGCGCGCTTTCCCGAGCTGTTCGCCGAGATCTACCGCGTGCTCCGCAATAACTCGCACTTCTATCTGTTCTGCGACCCGGAGACGATGTTCGTCGCCAAGCCGCTCGCGGAAGCGGCCGGCTTCAAGTTCTGGAAGCCGCTGATCTGGGACAAGTGCCTCGGCCCCGAGACGCTCGTGTGGACCGATCGCGGCGTGCTCACGATCGCCGAGATCAATCCGGGCGATCGCGTCGCGATCCCCGAAGGCGGCACTGCGCTCGTCCGCGCGACCCGTCGCACCCGCGCCCCATCCCTGCGCCTCACGCTCTCCGACGGCTCGGACGTGATCGCCTCGCGCGACCACCGCTTCCTGCGTGCGGACGGCGCCCTGGTCGAGGCAGCCACGCTCCGCCCCGGTTCGCGCCTGTGCACGCGTCCCGTCCAGCTCCCGCGCTCCGCCCAGCTCCGCCTCGAGATCGAGCTGGTCGCGCGCGCGGTCCGCCTCGAGCCGGCCACGGTCACCGCGATCGAAGACGTCGGCCACCAGGACCTGGTCGATATCTCGATCGATCACCCGGACGAGCTGTTCCTGCTCGCGAACGGCGTCGTCACGCACAACTGCACGATCGGCATGGGCTACCACTACCGCGCGCGCTACGAGTGCGTCCTGTTCTTCGAGAAGGGCAAGCGCAAGCTGAACGACCTCGGCATCGCGGACATCCTCGAGCAAAAGCGGATCACGAACGGGTACCCGGCGGAAAAGCCGCCCGAGGTCTCCGAGACCCTGATCCGCCAGTCGACGGAGCCGGGCGAGCTGGTGATCGATCCGTTCACCGGCTCGGGCTCGGTCGGCGTCGCCGCCACCCGCAACGGGCGCGACTTCCGCGGCAACGACCTCTGCACCGAAGCGATCGACATCGCGCGCACCCGCCTGCTGGCCGAAGGCGCCCGCGACGCCCCGCCGCGCACCGGCCCACGCGACGCAGACGGCCCCGCCCCGCAGCTCGGCCTGACGCTCTGAGGCTCCGAAAGGCGGCGCGATGACCGGCAACCAGTACCGCGACCTGATCGCGAGCTACATCCACGAGAACTACGGCCCGCACGGCCTGGTCACGTACCTCGAGGTCCAGCTCGGCAAGACGGTGATCGGCAAGGACCGCTGCATCGACGTGTTCGTGATCCGGCCCGACGACCGCAAGGCGATCGCGATCGAGTGCAAGTACCAGGACTCGCTCGGCACGGTCGACGAGAAGATCCCGTACGCGCTGCAGGACCTCGAAGCGCTGTGGGTGCCCGGCTGCCTCGCATACGCCGGCAAGGGCTGGTCGCGCGGTGTGCTGCACACGCTGGAGGGCTCGCGGCTCGCGGCGTACTGCCTGCCGGATCGCGAGACGCTCGGAATGAGCAAGGCGACGCGGGAGCTCGATCACATGATCGCGTCGGTGTTCGGGCTGTGGGAGCTCGTGCTGCCCGCGAGCAAGCGGTTCAAGGGCCGCGCGTAGGCGGCTGCCGCCACCGCGACGGCGACCGCAGCCGCAACGGCAGCCGCAGCAGCAACGGCAACCGCAGCCGCAACGGCAGCCGCCGCCGCAGCAGTAACGCCAACCGCAGCCGCAACGCCAACCGCAGCCGCAACGGCAGCCGCAGCCGCAGCCGCAGCCGCAGCCGCAGCCGCAACGGCAGCCGCAGCCGCAACGGCAGCCGCAGCCGCAACGGCGACCGCAACCGCAGCCGCAGCCGCAGCCGCAGCCGCAGCCGCAGCCGCAGCCGCAGCCGTTTGCAGCGACCGCAGCCGCAGCCGCAACGGCAACCGCAACGGAGACCGCAGCGGCAACCGTTCGCCGCAACCGCAACCGCGCGGAGACGATGCAGCGATACGCGTTCCCCGCCGTCGGCGGGGCCCTTCGCGACGGGCGGCTCGGGCGCGCGCCCTGCTCGGCGCTGCGCAACGCACACGCGCCAGCTCGCGCGGTCCGCGTCACGTGATCAGCACGCGGCTCGCGTGCGCTCGCTGTCACGGTGCGTGCGCGCGCCATCGCGACGGGCGATCGCGCCCGAGCTCGCCCGCCGCTCCGGGAAGGCCCCAAGGGGCAACCCACAAGACGGCGACCTCTGCTCGCAACAACCACCGGGAGATCGCGAGCGCTCCCACCACCACCCTGCTCGGCGCGCTTCACGAAAGGCCAACCACCATGTTCATTGCTCACGATGTCTCTCTCGATCTCATCCGCGAGCTGCGCGGCTTGCTGCCCGCGATCCAGCGCTTCGATCGCGACCTCGCCACGCAGATCCGAACTGCCGCGACGAGCGTCACGCTCAACTTGAATGAAGGCCAGCGATCGGGCGGCGGCAACCAGCGCAGGCATTACGAGATCGCGCACGGCAGCGCGAACGAAGTGAAGGGCGCGCTCGCCGTCGCGGAGGCGTGGGGGTGGATCGAAGATCCGGCACGTGCGCGTGCGATCCTCGATCGGTTGCTCGCGTTGCTGTGGCGGCTCACGCATCCGCGCGGCTGAGAGCTCGACATGCCGCTTTGTGCGGCAGCGGCGCTCCCGCTTTGCGCGGCGGTTCGCGGTGGATCATGTGATGCGTCATCCGCTACGCTCGGCGGCCGGATGCGGTGCGTCTTCCAGGGGCAGGCGGCGTTCCTTGGACGGATCGCCGGCGAGACGCGTTGTGCGTTCTGGACGGACGAGCCGACCGAGCACGACTTCGATCCGGAGCGTCTGATCGAGATCGATCTCGGGCGCACGCCGGCGGCGGCGAGCGCGGGCGAGATCGCGTGGGACGAGGTCGACGTCGACGATTGCTTTGCGGGGCCGACCGGGAACGTCGCCGGCACGACGCTCGGACCGCGCTGGCCCGAGATGCAGCTCGCCGGCATGGTGTGGCTGTCGGAGCGGTTCCTCGCGCGGCTGCCAGCGGCGCGTCGGCCCCCGTGCCCGCCCGAAGGGGCCGAGGCGCGCGGCTACGAGTTCCAGTCCGTCGTCTATGCGACGGGGACCGATGATCCGCGGGCCGGGACGCGGTACCAGGGCCACCACGCGAAAATCCTCGAGGAGCGCGGGCCGCTGGCTCGCGTGGCCGTGTTCCCGCCTGGCTCGTCGCTGCGGCCGGCGGTCGCGCACACGATGTGGATCGACCTGTCGTCGGCGGAGCAGTGCGACGCGGGGCCGCGGTCGCTGACCGAGATCGGAACCGGCGATCGCCGCAAGGAAGGCGCGCTGTTCCTCGTCGTCAATCGTCTCGTGCTGCCTGCGAACCCTCAACCAGGAGAAGTGGCGTGAAGAAGCAAGTGACACCGGAGACCGAGAAGAAGCCTTCCAAGATGAGCAAGCTGACGTCGCTCGTGTACTCGAGCGCCGGCATCGGCCTGCTCACCGCCGCGGCGGTGCTCATCGCCGATGGCCCGAAGGCCCCCAAGTGGGTCGGCGAGTAACCCGATGACCAGGAGCGATGACATGAAGAAGCAAGACAAGCCCGACACGCAGCAGAAGCCCTCCAAGATGAGCAAGCTGACGTCGCTCGTCTACTCGAGCGCCGGCATCGGCCTGCTCACCGCGGCGGTGGTGCTCATCGCCGATGGCCCCAAGACCCCCCGGTGGGCCGGCGAGTAAGTCGGTCCTGGAGAAGACGGGTACGTGATCGAGCGCGTCACGATCGTCGGGCCGGCCACGCGCTGCTTCGTGCGCGGCCCGCACCACGTCGTCGGCTCGCTGGCCGAGATGCGCGCCGTGCTCGAGTCGATGCTCGGGCACGCGCCGCATCCGGTGCGGATGCTGGATCTGCTCGGCCACGCGACGCGCGACCTGCGTGTCGTGCGACTCGGGCGCGAGGCGATCGACATGTTCGATCCGAAGGTCGCGCAGTTCTTCGTGCGGCTCGCGGCCGACCGCGTGCTGCCGCGGCTCGGCATTCGGGCGCTGCGGCTGCTCGGCTGTGCGACGGCCACGACCGCCGCCGGGCAGCGCACGATGCAGCGGCTCGCCCGCGTGCTCGGCATGCCCGTGTACGGCACGACGAAGCCGCTGATGAAGAGCCACTTTGCGACGACCGGGTTTCATCCTGCGTTCGAGCGGTCGTGCCTCGTCGAGGCGTCGCAGCTGACCGCGCGCCGGTTCGCCTAGCGCTCGGGTTTCGGCGGCTCGACGACGTAGAGATCGCTCGTCTCGGAGGACATCGAGTAGACGAGCGTCGAGGCGTCGGTCGCGACCGTCGCTTCGAACAGGCGCGGGCGATCGGAGGGCGAGACGCGCCACAGCTCGCGGGCCTCGCCGGTGGCGAGCGCGACCGAGAGGATCACGCGCGGGTAGCTGTGCTGGTTCATCACGATCAGGGATTGGTTGTCGTCGGTGAACGCGAGCGGGGCGAACGGGCCGCGCGGGATCGCGGAGGCGGGGGTTGGCGGCGCGGCGGGGGTCG
>JAFAOG010000433.1 GCA_019237945.1 Deltaproteobacteria bacterium
GCAAGGTCGTCGCGGATTCGGCGGCGGCGGGCAAGAAGATGCTGCCGAAGCTCGATGGGGAGGCGAAGAAGGCGGTCGCGAAGCACGCGCACGATAGCGGTGATGAAGGCCCTCTGAAGGGAGAGGTCGTCTCGACCAGCGGCAAGGACGTCGACATCTGGATCAACGGCCAGAAGGTCGGCACGACGTTCACGCTCGACAAGACCGGCACGTTCACGGTGCGCGTCCAGGTGCTCGGCGCGCGGCGCAAGCAGTCGAAAGACCTGCTCGCGAAGCACCCGGCCGGCATCACGCTCGACGGCACGCCGACCGACTGGGCATTCGCGTACTCGACGGCCAACAACGCGTCGCGCTGGCAGGTCACCGACGAGCAGTACACGTGGAAGGTCACCGGCCAGCGTGGCAAGGTGACGGGGCAGACCGGCTCGTCGTCGCACGCGGGCGTCAAGGACGACAAGATGAAGATCACCGTCGCGACGGACGCGCTCAACGAGACGATCGCGATCGACGTCAGCGGCGACGTCAAGTGGGAGATGACGGGCACGCGCGCGAATGGCGCGGCCGCGCACGATCAGGCGGACGAGAGCGCGACCGCGTCGATCGTGTTGCACGTCGGGCTCAAGAAGTAGCTAACCCGCGATTCACTTGATCCGAGCTTGTCTCGCCGCGGCAGCTTGCGCGATCCCTTCGTCGCCGCCGGCTCGCGTTCCGCCCGGGAGCGCTTCGAGGCGGCTCCTCGCGCTCGCACAGCTGCTCGGCGATCCTGCGCTCGCCTCAAGTGAATCGCGGGTTAGCGCGCGGCGCGTTCGATCTTCGCGATCAGATCCGCGGGCGTGTGATTCGCTCCGACGACGCGCTCCGGCCCGACGAACACGGTCGGCAGGCTGTGCACGTTGCCGGCGCGCGCGTCGAGCATGTCGCCGGCGACGACGCCGACCATCGCGGGCAGCTCGCGGCGATAGCGATCGACATCGCAGCCGACCTGCGCCGCGATCTTCTCGCAGCCTTCGGTCGTCAGCTCGTCGGCGGGCGCCGCGAACAGCGCGTCGGCCATCGCGTCGCCCTTGCCCTGCGCGGCGGCGCAGCACCACGCGAGCGCCGCGGGCAGCGCGTGCGGATGCATCGGCAGCGGAACCATCTTGCGAACGACGCGCACCGGCACGTGCGCCTGGCGCAGCGCCTCGGCGAGCTTGGGCGCGAGCGCGCGGCAGAACGGGCACTCGAAGTCGACAAACTCGACGACGGTGACGACGCCCGGCTGCTGCGCCTTGACGACGGCCGCCGGCGTGTCGGCCGGCATCGGCTCGGGCGCGTGATGCGCGAACAGCGACAGCGCCAGCACCGTGGCCCCGGCGAGCGGAGCGACCGGCGCGAGCCAGCGAGCACGCAGCATGCGCGCCCCGGCGAGCACCGCGAGCCCGCCGACGATCGCCGCGGGATCCGCGATCATGCAGAGCTTGCACCACGCGTGGATCACGAACGCCTGGAGGCCGATCAGCGCCACCGCCCACGCCGCGCCCGTTGCCGCGAGCGCGACGCGGACGCGAGGCCGGTCGACGAAGCACAGCGCGATCATCGTCACGAAGAACGCGATGCCGAGCACCGGCATCGGGATGCCCAGCGGGTGCGCCCACACCGACGCGCGCACCGTCTCGCAGCCGGTCTCCGCGCAGAACGCCGCCTGCGGCGCGAGGTAGTCGACGAGGCTCGCGATGCTCGCGCCCAGCCCGATGACGGCGGCGACGAGCGCCACGGCGGACGCCACGCGGGTTCTCATGCAAAGCCCAACCGGCGCGGTGGGCCGGCGCATTCCTACGGCGCCGCGGAGCCGCCCGAACCTGTATCCGCGAGGGCCTGCTTCGCCTTCGCGAGCGCGTCGGGCGCCTGCTGCCCGGCCGGCAGCGACTGGTAGAGCTTCACGGCGGCGTCGCGGAAGCTGCGTTCGGCGGTCTTGTCGCCGGCGGCGGCCGCGATGTCGGCGCGCTGGGTCAAGAGGCGGCCCTTGCGCGGGCCGTAGACCATCGTCAGTGCCTTGTCGGTCCACTGCGCGGCCTCGGGCAGCTTGCCGGCCTTGAAGTAGATCCAGCCGAGGCGCGCGGGCGGGTCGTATTCGGTCGGCAGATCCTTCGCGCTCTTCTCGAGCGCGGGCACGAGGTCGAGCGGCTTGCCGAGGTAGACGTAGACCTCGGCGCGCGGCCAGTTGTACGTCATCGCGGCGAGCGGGTCCGGCGCCTTCGCGGCGGCGTCGTCCAGCAGCGCGCGCTGCTGCTCCGCGATCTGCTTCGCCTCGTCCTTCTTGCCGAGGGCATCGAGCGCCTCGCGCAGGCTCGCCATCGCGTCGCTGCGATCGTCGACGGAGAGCTGCGCCTTCGGGTCCGCGAGCAGCGCCTTCCACCGGGTGACCGCGCGCTCGCGCAGCGCCTTGACGCGATCGGGATCTTCCTTGACGCGATTCTCGGCGCAGCTCATCGCGGTGACGAGGAAGTCGCTCGCGGCGGCCGCGGTGCCCGTCTCGTCCATGTGCTCGTCGGCGATCGCGAGGCACCCGGCGTCGTCGCGCTTCTTGAACTTCGTCAGGATCATCGAGTTAAGCAGCTCGGGACGGCGCGCCCAGTCCTTCGGCGCCGCGGTCAGGGCGGCGGCGAGCTCGCTATCGGCGGCGTCGTAGTCTTTCAGCGCGAGCGCGCGCTCGGCGCCGAGCAGCCGCGCGTCGGCCGCGGCCCCGCCACCGGCCTGCGCCGCGACGCCCGCGGCGAGGAACTCGTGGAACTGCGGCACGCTCGCCGCGCCGACGAACCTCGCGAGCACGCTCTCGTCGATGCCGAGCACGTAGAACGTCGGCCACGCCGAGGTCGCGAGCTTCTGGAGCGCGGCGGCGTTCTGCTCGCGGTCGGTGTCCATCGCGAGCCACACGAACTTGTCGCGCTCGCCTGCGAACGACGCATCGGTGAACACGGTCGTCTGCATCGACAGGCACGTGTGGCACCACGGCGCCCACAGGTCGACGACGATCGGCTTCTTCTGCTGCTTCGCGCACGCGACCGCCGCCGCGTAGTCGTCCTCGATCCACTGCATCTGGCCGACCGGCTTTGTCTTCACGCACGGGTCGGGGATGGCCGGTGCGGCCGGCTGCGCCTTCGGCGGGGCCGGGTCGTTCTTGCATGCGATCAGCACGGCGAGGACCCAGGGCCTGACCATGGGCGCGTCATAGCACAAGTGATAAGGTCCGCCCCCATGTCCGACCAGCCCGAGAACACGCTCGACCGCATCATCCAGGAGCGGCGCGCGAAGGCCGCGAGCTTACGCGCCGCCGGGTCCGACCCGTACCGCAATGACGTCGGGCCGAGCACGCCGCTCGCGGCCGTCCGCCAGCGGTACGAGGGCACCAAGCCGACGCCGGGGGATCAACCCAAGGAGAAGGGCATCGTGCCGATCGACGGCGAGGTGCTGCGCGTCGGCGGGCGCGTCGTCGCCAAGCGCGGCATGGGCAAGACCGTGTTCGCCCCGATCCGCGACTCGTCGGGCGAGCTGCAGCTGTTCCTCAACATCGACAACCTCGACGCGAACGACTTCAAGACCGTGCTCCCCGAGATGGACGCCGGCGACATCGTCGTGGCGGAAGGCCCCGCGTTCTGGACGCGCACCGGCGAGCTGTCGATCCTCGCGAAGCGGCTCTACATCGCGACGAAGTCGCTGCGCCCGCTGCCGACGACCTGGTACGGCCTCTCGCACGTCGAGCAGCGCTATCGCCAGCGCTACCTCGATCTCGCGGTGTCGCCCGAGGTGCAGACCGTGTTCAAGAAGCGCTCGGCGATCGTGCGCGGCATCCGTCGCTTCCTCGACGAGCGCGGCTTCCTCGAGGTCGAGACGCCGATGATGCACCCGATCATCGGCGGCGCCGCGGCGCGCCCGTTCATCACGCACCACAACGCGCTCGACATGAAGCTCTACATGCGCATCGCGCCGGAGCTCTATCTCAAGCGCCTCGTCGTCGGCGGCTTCGAGCGCGTGTACGAGATCAACCGCAACTTCCGCAACGAGGGGTTGTCTCGTCAACACAACCCCGAGTTCACGATGCTCGAGTTCTACCAGGCGTACGCGACCTACACCGACCTGATGGACCTCACCGAGCGGATGGTCGGCGAGCTCGCGCAGGCCGTGTGCGGCGGGACCAAGGTCACCTGGGACGGCGTCGAGATCGAGCTTGCCGCGCCGTGGCGCCGCCTCACGATCAAGGACGCCGTGCGCGAGCTCGGCGGCATCGCCGAGGCCGACCGCGTGTTCGAGGACCCGAATGTCGCCGCCGACATCGCCGCCAAGCACGGCGTGTCGCCCAAGGACATCAAGCATGTCATGACCGGGGACGTGGAGCCGCGCATCAAGGCTGGTCACATCGGCTACCTGCTGTTCGAGGCGACCGCCGAGTCCAAGCTCGTGCAGCCGACGTTCCTGACGCAGTTCCCGCTCGCCGTGTCGCCGCTCGCACGCAAGAACGACAAGGACCCCGCGTTCTGCGATCGCTTCGAGCTGTTCGTCAACGGCAAGGAGATCGCGAACGGCTTCTCCGAGCTCAACGATCCCGACGATCAGCGCGCGCGCTTCCAGGCGCAGGTCGCCGCGAAGGCCGCGGGCGCCGAGGAGACGATGGACTACGACGAGGACTACTGCCGCGCGCTCGAGGTCGGCATGCCGCCGACGGCAGGCGAGGGCATCGGCATCGATCGCCTGACGATGCTCCTCACCGGCCAGCCCTCGATCCGCGACGTGATCCTGTTCCCGCTGATGCGCGCCGAGTGATCATGAACGACGTCGAACGAGAGCTCGCCCGCCACCGCCGCTTGCGCAAGCGTGCGTGGATCGAGCTCGGCCTCGGCGTCGTGCTGCTCGCGGTCGCGATCATCTCGGCGGTCTACATCCACCGCACGAAGATCGTCCCGCTGACGACGGCGATCGCCCCGTTCATCCCCGCGCTCGTCGCGTTCGCGGCGCTGCTGCGCGCCACGTCGGCGCTGTTCAAGCTCGTCGCGACGTCGCATCACGCGCCCGGCGAGCCCGCCCATCACGAGTCACCGATCCTCGCGATCGGCTTCAAGTCGTTCATCGCGTACCGCTACCTGATGGCGCGCGCGCACAAGCTGTCGCGGATCATCGCGTACATCGCGCTGACGATCGTGTTCGTCGGCATCGTCGGTGCGCTCGCCGACCTGACGCTGACCACGCACGGCAACCCGCTCCATCTCGATCCGGACCTGTTCGACAACTTCCGCCGCGTCGTCTCCGCCGTGAAGATCGGCGCGTGGGTGCTGCTGATCTTCCTCGGCCTCGTCGCGCTGCTGCGCTACGTCTTCACGTTCTTCACGACCGTCCCGCTCGTCGGCGTGTGGATCGGCACGGGCGCGCTCGTCTGCGTGCTCTCCGTGATGTCGGGCTTCGAGAGCGATCTGCGCGAGAAGATCCTCGGCTCCAACGCGCATATCCAGGTGACGCGCGAGGACGGCGACTTCACCGAGTGGCGCGAGGTCAAGGACAAGATCGATCACACGCCGGGCATCGTCGCGTCGACGCCGTACGCGGTCTCCGAGGTCGTCATCGCCGCGAACCAGAACGGCATGAACGTCATCATCAAGGGCATCGACACCAAGACCGTCGGCAAGGTCACCGAGCTGGTCAAGGACCTCCGCGACAAGGACGGCATCAAGCTGCTCGAGCCGCAGGTCCCCGATGTCCACGACCTGCGCGTCACGCCAACGCCTACCGGCTCGGGCGCGGTCGTCGATCCGCCGCCCTCCGACATGCCGGAGCGCGGCGATCCGATCGACTTCTCCGTCCCGACCGCCGAGCCCGCCGGCTCCGACACCGGCAGCGCCGCCGCCGCCGATCGCATGCCGCCGCCGCCCGACGTCGGCAGCGACTACCTCGTCGCGCAGGAAGACATCGTCGATCCGCCGCCGCCCGATCTGCTCACGAGCGATGCGCCGCCGCGCGACTACTCGGGCTCCGCCGGCTCGGGCTCGGACTTCGAGGCGTCGCAGATCGTCCACATCTCTCCCGATGCCGATCTCGCCGACTCGCCGTCGCTGAGCCAGCGCACGCAGTCACTGCCGGGCATCCTCGTCGGTCAGGAGCTCGTCAAGCAGACGCACCTCTACACGGGCGAAGAGGTCCGCGTCGTATCGCCGCTCTCCGATCCGTCGAACCCCGACGCGACCGGCACGCCGATCCCGTTCAACCGCGACTATCGCGTCGCCGGCGTCTTCTTCACCGGCATGTACGAGTACGACCTCAAGTACGTCTACGTCACGCTCGACTCGCTCCAGGACTTCCTCGATCGCGGCGACGCCGTCGACGGCATCGAGGTTCGCATCGGCTCGCCCGACGACACCGACGCCTACGTCGCCAAGCTCTCGCAGATGCTCGGCCCCAAGTACCGCGTGCAGGACTGGAAGGAGCTCAACCGCTCGCTGTTCTCCGCGCTCAAGCTCGAGAAGATCGCGATGTTCCTCGTGCTCGGCATCGTCATCCTCGTCGCCTCGTTCTCGATCGTCGGCAACTTGATCATGGTCGTCGTCGAGAAGGCGCGCGAGATCGCGCTGATCAAGACGCTCGGCGCCTCCGACGTCTCCGTCATGCAGATCTTCGCGATCCAGGGCCTGCTCATCGGCCTCATCGGCACCGCGCTCGGCATCGGCACCGGCCTCGCCGCCTGCTACGTCGGCAAGGCGTTCGGCATCCCGCTCAACCCCGACGTCTATTACATCGATCGCATGCCGGTGAACGTCGAGCCGAACTCCGTGATCCTGACCGCCGCCGCCGGCATCCTGATCTCGATGGCTGCCACGTTTTACCCCGCGCTGCTCGCCGCCCGTGTTCGCCCCGCGGCGGGTATGCGGCACTGACCGTCGGAAAACTGCGACGCCAACGCCCGGGTATGTGAAGGTGCGGCCACTCTCCCGGCCTACCGGGCTCGGGGAATCGCGGTGTTGCCCGATGGCACGGCGGATGCTCCTTCCCGCACCCATGCGCTCGCTGCTCGCCGTCGCCCTCGTCGCCGCTTCCGCCTCCGCTGCCTCGGCCGGTACGTATCTCGGCCTGGGAATCGGCACCGCCGCCTCGGGGCACGTCGGCGACGACGCCTCGAGCCAGGGCACCGACGGCAACCGCAGCGGCCGGCTGTTTCTGGGCTTCCGCTTCGGCAACCTGTCCGTCGAGGGCGGCGTGATGCGCTTCTCGCAGATGTTCAAGAACACGGCCGACGACGCCACGCAGCTCGGGGCGGATCTGAAGTACAGCCTGCCGCTCGGCAATGGCTTCGAGGTGTTCGGCCGCGGCGGTCTGCAGCGAACCCAGCTCAGCAACGACCAGGCGTCGATCTCGGGCAACGGTTGGTTGCTCGGCGCCGGCTTCGAGTACCGCCTCAACCTCGGTGTCACGGCCGCGTCGCTGTTCGTCGACTACACGCACAGCCAGACGAGCTACGACCAGGGCCAGACGGGTGGGATGACGACGATCGACTCGAGCGCGAGCATGTGGATGGCCGGCGCCACCCTGGCGCTGTGACTCCCGTCCGGTAGCGGATCTCTCGGGCAACCCAACGCGCGCTGCATAGGTCCTACGCGCGTTGACAGTTGCAGGCACCGTAAGTAAGGTCCTGCGCTCCTTAGAGATTCCCGTGACCGACGCGCCCGAGCAGCAGCACCAACCCGCGCCTTCCGCCGAGCCGGGGCGTGGCGCTCGGATCGAGGTCCGAAAGCTCGGCAAGGCGTACATCCACAACGGCAAGCCGCTCGAGGTCCTCAGCGACGTCGACTTGCTGCTCGAGCCCGGGGACATGGTCGCGATCGTCGGGGCGTCGGGCGTCGGCAAGTCGACGTTCCTGCAGATCCTCGGCACGCTCGATCTGCCGACGTCGGGCTCGATCAAATTCGACGGCGAGGAGCTGACGCGGATGAACGCGTCGCGGCTCGCCGAGTTCCGCAACCAGCGCATCGGCTTCGTGTTCCAGTTCCATCACCTGCTGCCGGAGTTCACGGCGCTCGAGAACGTGATGATGCCGGCGCTGATCCAGCGGACGGCGATTCCGCGCGCGCGCAAGCTCGCAGCCGACATCCTCGGGCGCGTCGGGCTCAGCCATCGCTTGACGCACCGCCCGAGCGAGCTCTCCGGCGGCGAGCAGCAGCGCGTGGCCCTCGCGCGCGCGATGGTGCTCGAGCCGTCGCTGCTGCTGGCCGACGAGCCGACCGGCAACCTCGATCGCTCGACCGGCGAGGCGATCCATCAGCTGTTCCTCGAGCTCAACCAGGAGCGCGGCTCGACCCTGCTCGTCGTGACGCACAACCCCGACCTCGCGCGCCTGATGCCGCGGCGGATGCGGATGGTCGATCGCGGCCGGCTCGTCGAGGATACGGAGCACGGCTATCGCGGCACGCAGTCGACCGAGGCGAGCGAGCAGATCGCGGCGCCCGTCGGCGAAGGGGCGAGCTCGTGAAGGCGCTCGTCGTTGCGATCATCGTCGTGCTCGCCGCGCCCGCATTCGCGCAGGGCGTTGGGTCCGACGCCGGCAGCGATGTTCCGCCCGCCGATGCGACGGGTGATGCGAACGGCAGCGGCGCGGGCAGCGCAGCGGCGGCCGCGGCCGCGCCGACGAACATGGGCAACGCGGTCGCCACGCAGTGGGCGGGCCGGCCGATCGAGCGCGTGCAGTTCCGCGGCAACCGCAAGGTCGAGGACGATGCGATTCGCGTGCAGCTGCTCAGCAAGCCGGGCACGCTGCTCGATCCCGCGAAGCTGCGCGAGGACCTGCGCGCGATGTGGAAGATGGGCTTCTTCGCCGACATCGACGTCGAGGGCGAGGTCTCCGATAAGGGCGGCCTGATCCTGACGTTCGCGGTCAAGGAGAAGCCGTCGATCCGCAAGGTGCTGATCGCCGGCAACAACGACATGGAGCTGTCGAAGATCAACGAGGTGCTCGACCTCGAGCTCGACGCGATCGTCGACATCTCCAAGGTGAAGAAGAACCGCGAGAAGATCGCGGACCTCTACGTCCAGAAGGGCTTCTACCTCGCGACGGTCGACTACGAGATCAAGCCGGTCAACGAGGCCGAGGTCGACGTGTGGTTCAAGATCGACGAGAAGTCGAAGGTCAAGATCCGCGACGTCCAGTTCATCGGCAACAACTCGATCCCCGACGACGAATTGCGCGGCGCGATCGCGACGCAGCGGGCGAACGCGCTGTCGTTCCTCAACGACTCGGGCACGTACTCGCAGGAGGCGTTCGAGCGCGACCTGCTGCTCGTCAGCGCGCACTACTGGGACCGCGGCTACGCAAACGTCAAGGTCGGCACGCCGCAGCTCCGCCTGTCCCGCGACAAGCAGTACATGTACCTGTCGATCCCGATCGATGAAGGCCCGGTCTTCACGATCGGCGCCGTCAACTTCAAGGGCGACCTGATCGGCAGCGCGGCGCAGAACCAGGCCAAGATCCACATCAAGGCGGGGATGAAGTTCTCGCGCACGCTGATCGCGGAGGATCGCGAGGGGCTCTCGAACTACTACCAGGACCAGGGCTACGCGTACGCGAACGTCCTGCCGCTGACGAAGGTCGACCTCGACAAGAAGCAGATCAACCTGACGTTCGAGGTGGCTCGCGGCAAGCGAGCGTACTTCGAGCGCATCAACATCCGCGGCAACTCGAAGACGCGCGACAAGGTGATCCGGCGCGAGATGAAGATCGCCGAGGGCGAGCTGTTCAACAACACGAACCTCGAGATCAGCAAGCGCCGCATCATGGCCTTGGGCTTCTTCGAGAACGTCGTCGTGTCGACGAAGCGCGGCTCCTCCGACGAGTTCGTCGAGGTCAACGTCGAGGTCACGGAGCGCCCGACCGGCACGTTCCAGATCGGCGCCGGCTTCTCCTCGGTCGAGAACTTCATCGCGCAGGCGCAGATCAGCCAGAACAACCTGTTCGGCCGCGGGCAGACGCTCGCGCTGCAGGCGCAGATCAGCTCGCTGCGGCAGCTGTTCCTGTTGCGCTTCGTCGAGCCGTACTTCCTCGACACCTACTGGACGTTCGCGTTCGACCTCTACAACCAGAGCCGCGGCTTCGGCACGTTCTATCGCAACGCGTCCGGTGGCACGCTGACGTGGGGCTATCCGCTGATCGTCAACGCCGGCGTCCGCGACGTCCGCGCGTTCCTCACGTACAAGCTCGAAGACGTCAGCATCACGACCGGCTCGGGCGGCCTCGCGAACCTCGGTGCGACGAGCGCGCCGATCGCGGCCACCAGCGTCGCGAACCTGTTCCGCGGCGGCGTGACGTCGTCGCTGCGCGCCAGCGTGTCGTGGGACTCGCGCAACAACCGCCTGTTCCCGAGCGACGGCTGGTACCACTCGCTGTTCCTCGAGTACGCGAGCCAGTACACCGGCTCCGAGAACCGGTTCTGGCGCTGGGGCGGCTTCGTGCGCCACTACCAGCCGGTGTGGGGACCGTTCGTCTATCACGGCAACTTCGAGCTCGGCGTCACGACGTCGACCGACCCGCTCGGCGTCCCGATCTCGGAGCGCTACCTCGTCGGCGGCATCTACAACATCCGCGGCTACGCGCCGCTGTCGCTCGGTCCCAAGCTGCTGACGCAGACGCCCGGCGACGTCGGTCAGTCGCTCGGCAGCCTGCCGCTCGGCGGCAACATGCAGGTCATCATCAACAACGAGGTCGAGTTCCCGCTGTTCCGCAAGGTCGGCATCTCGGGCGTCGTGTTCTTCGACATGGGCAACGCGTACAACCTCGAGGACCGCTACTGCTCGGGTCTGCAGCGCAAGAACTCGGCGATCTCGATCAAGTTCGATCCGTGCTTCCGGTTCCCGGACTCGATCACCAGCGGCCTGCGCAAGTCGGTCGGCTTTGGCTTCCGCTGGATCTCGCCGATCGGCCCGCTGCGGTTCGAGTGGGGCATCCCGCTCGACGCGCAACCTGGCGAAGATCCCCTGGTCTTCGAGTTCACCATCGGCAACTTCTTCTAAATAAATCCATTTGCGACGCGTCCAACTCGTCGTAAAGAGGTGCCCATGAACCGGTATCTAGCTCTTGGTTGTCTCGGTCTCGGCCTGATGGTGAGCCCGCTGTTCAGCGGTCTGTCGACCGGCGCGGTTCCCGCTCCGAAGATCGGCGTGATCGATCTCGACAACACGCTGTCGAGCACGCCGGCCGGCAAGCGCGCGAACGACGCGTTCGAGAAGACGCGCAAGGCGAAGCAGGCCGAGCTGGACAAGAACCAGCAGGACCTCAAGGCGGCCGATGCCGACCTCGAGAAGCAGAAGGCCGTGCTCAAGCCCGACGTCTACGCGCAGAAGCGCCAGGAGCTCGAGAAGAAGTTCGTCGACCTCCAGCAGACGTACGTCAAGCTCGAGCGCGACCTCGCCGGCGAGCGCACGAAGCTGATCCAGGACCTCCTCAAGCTCGCGAGCCCGAAGATCGAGGCGATCGCGAAGGCCGAGGGCGTCAACATCATCGTCGACCGTGAAGCGGTGGTGTGGGCGGACTCTGCGGTGGATCTGACGCCGCAGCTCAATGCGCAAATGAAGTAGCGCCGAAGTGGTAGGGTCGCGGGCGTATGGATGGCCCCGCAAAGCCCGAGACCATGCGGATCGAGCAGGTGCTCGGCCTGCTGCCGCACCGCTACCCGTTTCTGCTGATCGATCGCGTGCTCGAGCTGAGCGACGAGCGCGTGGTGTGCCTGAAGAACGTCACGATCAACGAGCCGTTCTTCCAGGGGCACTTCCCGGGCACGCCGGTGATGCCGGGCGTGCTGCAGATCGAGGCGATGGCGCAGGCGGGCGGCATCCTCGCGAGCCGCGCGGTGTCGTTCGACCCGAGCACGCACGTGATGCTGTTCATGGCGATCGATGGCGTGAAGTTCCGCAAGGCCGTCACGCCCGGCGACCAGCTCCGCATCGAGGTCGTGCCGCTGCGCAAGGGCAAGATCTTCAAGATGAAGGGCGAGATCAAGGTCGACGGCCAGGTCGTGTCGTCGGCGGAGTTCCTGGCCGGCCTTGCGGAGAAGAGCAAGGTGCAGTGAAGAGGTCGCTCGCGCTCCTGTGGCTTTCTGTCTGCGTCGCCTGTAACGGCGGCGCCAAGAAGGCGCGGCGCGAGGGAAGTGCCGCGCCGGTCGTCGTCGTCAACGAGCCGATCTTCGCCGACGCGGCGGTCTCC
>JAFAOG010000494.1 GCA_019237945.1 Deltaproteobacteria bacterium
CGCCGAGCTCCTCGCCGCCCATCATCACCGCGCGCCTCACTGCGGCACGTAGCTCGCGCACGTTGCCCGGCCACGAGTGCCGCTGCAGCGCCGCCCACGCCTCCGGCAAGATCATCTTGTGCCCATGCGTGGGCGCGAGCTCGTCGAGCTGCGCGTTCACGAGCAACGCCAGGTCACCCATCCGCTCGCGCAGCGGCGGCAACACGATCACGATCGTCGCGATCCGGTGATACAGGTCCGCGCGCAGCCGCCCCGCGTCGGTGCCCAGCCCCTCGGTCCGGTTCGTCGCCGCCACGATCCGGGCATTCACCACCTTCTCCACCGTTCCGCCAACGCGCCGCACCGTGCGGTTCTCGAGCGCCCGCAGCAGGTGCGATTGGAGGTCGAGCGGCAGCTCGCCAATCTCGTCCAGAAACAACGTCCCGCCGCTCGCCTCGAGAAAGAACCCGTCGCGCGCCTCGGTCGCGCCCGTAAACGCGCCCTTCTCGTGACCAAACAGCTCACTCGCGATCAGCTCGCGCGGAATCCCACCGCAGTTCACCGGCACGAACCTCGCGTTCGCACGCCGCGACCGCTCGTGAATCATCCGCGCGAACAGATCCTTGCCCGTCCCGGTCTCGCCCAAGATCAACACGCTGCAGTCCGACGCCGCCGCCTTGACCGCCATGTCCAGCGCGCGCCGCAGCACCGGGTCCTGCCCGACGATCAACTCGACCGCCGGCACCGTCGCACTCCCCGCGCCCGCCACCGCAACAAACGTCGTCCGTCCGACGGACAGATAACTCCCGATCATCAGCTCGGCGCCCTCGATCGCGGCGCCATCAACGAACGTCCCGTTGCGCGAGTTGCGATCGCGCACGAGCACCACGCCATTCTCGCGCCGCTCGATCACGCAATGACACGCCGACACGAACGGGTCATCCCCGACCGGCACATCACAACTCGGATCGGCACCGATCACCCACTTGCGCGGCTTCGTGTCGAGCATCGTCACCTCGCCCGTGTCCGCGCGGCGCAGCCCAACAACCAAACCACTACGCCGACGATCCGGCGCCATCGACTGCGTCTTCCCAGCCCTGAAAGTCATGACGAATCCTTTTGCGATCGCAGTCCACCTCGGACTGCGTATGCGGCCTCTATCGGCCGCTCGCTTCTGCGGTTGCGTAGAATGGCCACGGGCGCTTTTCCACACGCCGTGCCGAACGCAACCCCGCAATTTTCCGTCGACAACTCTCCGGAGCGTCCGCCACCCGTCCACTCCCGCCGGACACCGGCCGTCCACCGTCCACGCTCACTCTCGCCGCGCCCCGGTCGCCGCGCCTCATGTCCGCCGCGCGGACGCACGAACCGACGGTCGACGACGTGGGCCGCCCTGGCGGAAAGCGTACGAACCGCGGTTCGTACATCCATTCGTACGAAATCGCGGACGGCCCCTCGCGCTGAACAGCGCGCCGACGAGCTACGGCTTGTACTCGAACGCGCCGATGTCGCGCCTCGCGCCCTGCGGTCGCATCGTACCGTCGTAGTCGGTCGTGATCGTCGCCGCCGGATCCGCCGCGTCGATCGCGGGGCTGCCCATCATCAAATGAAAGTCGTTGCTCGACGCATTGACGAACTTTGGATCAGCGCCAAGGATGTTGCCCGTACCCGTGAGGGCCGTGGATTGTGGAGTGATCAAGTCGTACGCATGCGTGCAATCGACGCCCGTGGCTGTGTCGGCCGGGGCGCCGACACGGCGATTCAGGATGATGTTGCTGGACGACGAGAGGCTCCCGTTCCCCTGAACGGTTGGGCACTTCAAAACCGTGTTGTAGATCGTCGAGAACGAGATACTGCTTGTTGACTTGGCGCTGGTCACGTCAAAGACGCCCGTCGTCGTTGACTGGCCCACGAATATCGAGTCTTGGACATCGAAGACGCCAAGACTCGTCGCGACGATCGCAGGCGCACCGCCTGTCACGAGGCAGTCGCGCATCGTTAGCAGCGAGTTTCGGTTCGTCGTACCACCGCCAGCCGTCGTTTCTCCCTGGAGCTGAATGCCGACGCCGGTGGCTCCTGTCACGTTCACGGTCACATTGGCTAACGTGGTGTTGCAGACATCCAAGTAGAACGGCGTGTCGGACGTCACGACGACACGTGCGAGGTCGAGAGTGTTCATCGGAAGGTTGACGGTGTCGTTCGTGCATCCTAGCGAGCCGTTCACGGTGACATCGCGAATGCGAAGCGAACCGCCATCTATCGACGACGCGCCATTGCCTCCATTCACGGTCGCTGGGCCGTAGAGACTCACCGTGTTCGGGCCCATGACCGTTACGCCGCTATTGGAGTACGTGCCGTTCTCGAGCTTGATCTGATTGCGCGTGGCGGTCACAACGGCGAACGCGCGCTCGAACGTGCACGGCGCTACCATCGAGCAGTCACCGCTCCCAGTGCCGGTAGGCGCGGCGTAGATCGCGTTAGCTTCGTCGACGCACGTTGACGAATCGACGTCGCACAGCTTGCTCGCGCAGTCTGCATGAGATGAACAGCCGTGACAAACGCCCATGTCGCATGTCGGCGATCCAGTCGGGCAATCAGCATTGGTGCGGCATTGCACGCACGAGCCGCCGGCGCAGTACACGGCAGACGATCCTTGGCCGAAGCCCGGACAGTCAGCATCAACCGCGCACTGCTCGACACACGTTCCACCTCGGCAATACGGTGCCGCTGCGTCGCAATCGGCGTTGCCGTTGCAAACCTCCGCGATGCACTGGTTCCCGCGACAAACGAGACCCTGTTCGCACGTCTGGCCTTGCGGAATGCCGTGCGAGCTGCAGTCCGCTTGATCCGTGCAGCACGCGTTCGGATTCGCCTTGGTGCACGAATCGCAGCCCACGAACCCCATCAACACGACGACGACGACGAACCGCATGAGCAGCATCCTAGCCGAAAATGAAACGAGGCCGGTTGCCCGGCCTCGTTCAGACTGACGTGCGACGAATCAGAGCGTCGGAGCCTGACCACCCATCACGCGGTGGTACAGGAAACGCGGCCGGTCCATCGTGATGCCGGTCTTCATGGGCAGGCGCTTGCCAGCGGCCGAGCCCGAGCCGAACGCCAGCGTCGTGTCCACGCAGCCGAAGTTGACCGCACCCCAGTACGAGAGCGGCTGGCTCGGATCGGAGCCCGACCCAACGAGCTCGAGCTGCTCGCAGCCCGGGTAGTGAATCGTCGGGTTGTTACCGCCGGTCGGGTCATACATGTACTGGAAGTGGTCGAAGCAGAAGCCCATCGTGTCCGACGTCGGCGACGGCAGGAAGTTACCCGAACCGTCGAGCTCCTCGGACCACAGGTACTCGCACTCCTCGTGGGCAGGCTGCGTGTTGAACGTGCCGGCGCGGTCGGGAACCTGGCAGCGGTTGCCCGCAGAGCCGTTGACCGGACCCTGGCCCAGGCGGTTCGCGTTACCCACGCCGCAGTTGCCGCTGTAGCAGTTGAGCGGCTTGCAGAACGCGATGCAGACGGCGGTCGACACGGCCGTCGACTCGCGGAACAGCGGCTCGTAACCTTGGTTGCAGCTGTTCAGGTAGATCGTGCCGTCGGTGTCCGCACAACCGTTGGCGGAGGTGCACTCGACGCGGTGGCGCAGGTTCTTGTCCGTGCCATCGACGTTCGCGTTGATGTCACCCGTGCACGACCAGCCAGTGACTGGCGGCGTGCCGCGCGACGGAGCGCCGTAGCAGCCCAGGACCGCGTTCGCGGTGTTCGGGCACGTGTTCTTCGTCTTGTGCGAGTTCGAACCCGAGCCGTCGAAGTCGTTGTCGGCGAGCGGGTCACACGCGAGGTCGCAGACGCCCGCGGCGGCCGGCGACGTCGAACCGGTCGAGAAGAGCTTCGAGTAGGTCACGCAGACGTGCGTGGAGTCGCACATCGGATCGCCACCGTTGTTGTCGCAGATCTGCTTGCACTTGCCGGCCGCGCCAGTCGTGCCGAAGGCCGAGCAGACGCCGCCCTTGGAGCAGTTGTCGTAGCCCGTCGCGCCCGGCGCGCCGAACATACAGTCGCCGCCGATCGCGGCCGTGCCGTTGGCGACGCAGCCGATGTGGCCGACGTACGTCGGCGTCGTCTGGTCGATGATCCACGTGCACTTCTCCGAGGCCTGGCAGCCGACCTGCGTCAGCGGGCTACAGGTGGAGATGCCAGTGTCGGTGCTCGAGTCGACGACTTTGATCTTCGTGTTGTTTCCACCACCGCCGCAGGCGGCGAGAAGCCCGGCAAACAGGGCTCCCAAGGCTAGCTTCTTCATCTCTTCGGACTCCTCTGGGTTTTAGCTGCCGCTTGGGAATGTTCCCTGACACACGGCCGGTTCAAAAGATGCGCGACCCTATCCAGTGTGTGACGGGGAATCAAGTCCCATTGCGCGTGCTGATCGGACGGCGTTGATGCGCGACGATCACCGTCGCAGGCGGCGACGATTTGCACGATGAGAAAAGTCACGCGTTGCCGGGCGCGGTGGCTAACAGCACCTTCTGAGGTGAGGTGCGGGCGTCGCGAATGCGCGTTTCCGTCGGGAAAGTGCGTAGTTTAGTGGCCGAGCGAGATCGTTCCCGGGGGGAGTGTGCCCTGAGGTGGGCCTCGGGATTCGATCGCGATGATGCCGGTGACGCCCGCGGCGAGGGTGGCGGCGCCCGCGATCACGTACCAGCGGCTGTACCAAGACGGACGCGTATCTGGGCCGCCGGACGCGAGGGCGACCTCGAGCGGTTGGTCGGGAGATGCGATGCGACCGATCGTGGCGCCGCCCGCGTCGCGCGCTTCGATGAAGTACTCGAGCTCGTACGGTTTGGTCGAGGGCGACGGCGTGATGCGCGCGCGCCAGTGTCCGTCGCCGCGTGGCGAGGCGGGTGTCGCGCGATAGGCGAGCTCGCCGCGACGGCGCGTCGAGACGACGATGTCGAACACGTTGCCGTGGATCGCGTGGACCTCGAACTCGAGCGGTTTGCCTGCGGTGCCAGCGGTCGGCGCGGCGTGCTCGAGCTCGGCGGAGGCATTGGGATCGAAGCCGGGGATCAGTTGCTTCTTCAGCTGCTCGAAGAACGCGCGGACTTTCGGGGAGCCGGTGGTGTCGCGAAGCTGGTAGCCGGGATCGATGTCGAGGATGCGTTCGAAGGTGGCGCGGGCGGCGCCTTCGTCGCCCTTGATGAACTCGGCGAGCGCGATCAGCTCGAGCGCGCGGAGGCGCTGAGCGCGCGTGGCGCGGGCGTCGCGCGTGACCGGCGCGAGGGTCTGGATCGCGCCCGCGTATTCCTGGTCGTCGTAGAGCTTCTGGCCGCGCGCGAGGTACGACTCGATCGCGGCGGGGCCGACGTCGGCGCGCGCGAACGACGCGAGGCACAGCACGAAGATGATCAGCGCGCGACCCACTGGACTCCCTGGGGGGTTGCGAACAGCGCATCGAGCGCGCCGTTGTCGTCGATGTCGTAGAACAGCACGTCTGTCGATGCGGGCGCGGTGACGGAATCCGCGGCGAACGCGCCACCCGGCTGGCCATGGAGCGTCGGCGTGCCCGCATCGGTCGCGAACGCGGCATCGGGCTCGCAGCCATCGTCCCAGCCACCAAACGCAGCGGCGTGGATCGTCGGCGGCGACGCCAGCGTGATGAACGTGCGGTCCTCGAGGCGGCCGTCGCCACGGTTGATCAAGAGGCGCATCGGCGCGCCCGTGACCGCGATCGCGAGGTCGGGCGCGAAGTCGCCGTTCGCATCGGCGAGCGTCAACCGCTCGACATCGAGCGTCACCGGCGGGACCGCGCCGTCATTGAAGTCGAACGTGCCGCCGGTGCCGAGCCACGCGGCGAGCGGCGCGGATTTCTGGCCGACGACGAGGTCGGCGTTGCCGTCACCGTCGAGATCGGCCGTCGCGAGCGCGCTGACGGCGGAAACATGACCGCCGCCCGTGAGCGCAGAGGTCGCTTGCGTGAAGTGCGCGCCACCGTCGTTGAGCCAGAGCTGCAGCGTCGAGCCGTAGCCGATGATGAGGTCGGTGTCGCCGTCGTGATCGACATCGGCGGCGGCGACCTGCGCGGCGACCTTGCCGATCGCGTCGCCCGGCGTGAACGACTTGCCGTCGCGGATCCAGACCGTCGGGGCGGCGCCGGCGGTCGCGATCACGAGGTCGTCGTCGCAGTCGCCGTCGAGGTCGGCGGCGATCACGTCGGTGACGGCGCCCGGCGGTGGCGCAGGAAGATCGCTGGCGACCAGTGCGCGGCCCGAGGCATCGATCAGCGAAGCGGTTGCGCCGACCGCGACGACCAGCGTGCCGCCGAGGCCTTCGGAGGCCGCGAGCCGCGCTGACGCAGGACCCACGGGCGAGCCGACGGGAGCCGGCGCCGCGCCCGGGCCCTTCACGCACGCGCGCAGATCCAGCGTCGTGTCGCCGTCGAGCGGCGCGGAGACGAGCTGCGTCGCGACGCCGCCCTGATCGCCTCGCACCCACGCGATCGTGCCGCTCGGGCCTTCGACCCGCAGGGTCTGCGGCAGCATCCGCGAGTCGAGCCGGTAGTTGCGGCCGAACTGATCTTTCGCCGCCGCCACGCCGATGCAGATCGAGTCGAGGGCGCGCGGCACCGGCCGGTCGCTCGCGATCTCGAGCGTGACGGCGCTGGTGCAGCCAGCGAGGCTAGCTGCGACGACGACGGCGGCGAAGCGCACCGAGCGCGAGCATCGCACACGCCGTGCCGCCCGAACCAGCGCCCGCGTCGCAGCCTGCGGGGGTCTTGGCCTCGGCCGGGGTGACCATCAGCGCGACGTGGAACGTGGGGCCGAACCAGGTCGTGTCGGACTCGACGAGCTGGAACGTCTCGTCGACGGCGGTCGGCGCCTTCACATCCGGTGCCTGCACCGCGAAGACGAACGTGCCCGTCGTGTGCGGGGCAGTCTGCGCCTCGACCGTGCCCGCGCGCGCCGGCGAGATCCAGTCGCCCGCGGCGTAGAGCGCGGAGTCGCGGTCGTGCGGGTCGGCGGTGCCGATGCGGATCGCGTCGACGTCCCAGTTCGAGGTGCCGCCGTTCGTCATCGTGACGGTGACGGTGGCGCGCTCGCCGCTCACCAAGGAGGCCGGCGCATCGACCGTGACGTCATCCGCGAGGTACGTGCCGACGCCGCCGGCCTGCACGAGATCGATGTAGTGCGGCCAGTCCCAGCCCGGACCCGGGTCGGTGTGATCGGAGCAGTCGGGCGCCTCGCCGTGGCCGAGGATCGGGCCGTGGGCCTTGGCGATGCCGTACTTGTCGGCGAGGTACGAGGTCAGCGCCGCCGACGCCTCGTACATCTGCTCGGTGTACCAGACGTCGGGATGCGCGAGGTATCCCTCGTGCTCGATGCCGACGGTGTTCGTGTTGAAACACTTGTCGTGCCACGCGACGTTCTTCTCGTCGACCATCTGCACGATGTGGCCGTCGCTCGAGCGCACGACGTAGTGCGCGCTGACCTGCGCGGCGGCATCCTGGAACCACGAGACGGTGCCATCGAACGAGCCTTCGGTGTCGTGGATGACGATGTGGTCGATGTCGCCGACCTTGCGCGCGGCGACCGTGTAGTTCGACGTCGAGGCGGGCGTCCATGTCGCGCCGGTGTAGTTCGCCGTGCCGGCCGCCGCGATCACGACGCGCGCTCCGAGCTCGTCGCGCCCCGACACGCCGCGCGCGACGGTCGCCGCCGCATCGGAGGGCACGCCGTGGGCGAGCAGCCAGTACGCGCCGGCTCGGATCGAGGATTCCTCGTCGACGACCGGCATCGGCAACTGCGCGGCGGGCACGCCGAGGATGCCGACCTCGCGGCCGCTCGCCATCGTGAAGCGCGTGCGGTTCCACGCGGCCGCGGCGAGCGTCTCGGCCGGGATGCCGGTCTCGGCGCTGGCGCGCTCGAACATCGGGACGAGCGGCGAGTCGCCGGCGAGTGATGTGCGCGGCGCTGCGGTCGATGCAGGCGCAAACGTGCATGCACCCAGCGCGAGCAGTAGCGCGGCCCTCATCGCGGTGAATCTTGCACCACCCCGGAAGCACAAGGGAAGAGGTATGATGCGGGCGCGTGCCAGCCGACGCAGGCATTCGGTTCGGCCATTACGTGCTGTTGCGGAGGATTGCCCGCGGCGGCATGGCCGAGGTGTTCCTGGCCCAGCAGCGCGGGCTCGAGGGATTCGACCGGCGCGTCGCGGTCAAGCGGATCCTGCCGCACCTCGCGGACTCGGCGGACTTCGTCAAGATGTTCCTCGCCGAGGCGAAGCTCGCGGCGCAGCTTTCGCACCCGAACATCGTGCACATCTACGAGTTCGGAAAAGTCGAGACCGATTACTTCATCGCGATGGAGTTCGTCGACGGCGTGCACACCGGCGAGATCTACAAGACGGGTGGGATGCCCGCGAGCCTCGTCGCGCGCATCGGCGCGGATGCGGCGACCGCGCTGCACTACGCGCACGAGCTCAAGGCGCCGACGGGCAAGCCGTACGGGCTCGTGCATCGCGATGTGTCGCCCGCGAACATCATGGTGTCGTTCGACGGCATCGTGAAGCTGTGCGACTTCGGCATCGCGAAGGCGGCCGCGGTCGGCGATCAGCTGACGAACCCCGGGCAGGTGAAGGGGAAGTACGCGTACATGTCGCCCGAGCAGACGATCGCGGCGCCGCTCGACGGACGCAGCGACGTGTTCTCGCTCGCGATCGTGCTGTGGGAGCTGCTCGCCGGGCGCTACATCGTGTCGCGCGGCGATGCGGTCGAGGCGATGCGCGCGATCCGCGACGGCAAGCTCGATCCGCTGGACAAGGTCGCACCGCAGACGCCGCCCGCGCTTGCGAAGGCGATCATGTGGGCGCTCGAGCCCAAGCGCGAGAAGCGCGCGAGCGCGGCGGAGCTCGCGCAGGCACTCGAACAGTTCATCAAGAGCTCGCCCGACATCGCGACGACGATGCAGCTCGGCAACTGGATCCGCACGCGGTTCGCGCGCGTCAACACCGGGCAGCATTCGGCGATCATGGGCGGCGGCACGAAGGCGGCCGGGACCGCGGTCGCGAGCGGAACGCAGGGAGCGCTGACCTCGCTCGGGACGGCGAGCAAGCTCGTCGGCATCGAGCCGTG
>JAFAOG010000609.1 GCA_019237945.1 Deltaproteobacteria bacterium
ACGACCAGCCACAGCGTGAATGCGACGGCGAGGATCGACCGCGCCCGCATCACCTCGGCGGCATGCTGGTGACGCGAGATCCGATCCTGAGCAGCGGCGCTGCTCGACCCACTACCCGTCACGCCCCGATCATACGCACGAATCGCGCTATCGGATCGCCTGCATGAACGCGAGGATCGCGTCGATCACCTCGCGGCTACGCGGTGTGTCATCGATGATGTCGAACGCGTGGGGCCCCTCCGTATGCTCGACGACCGTCACCGGCAGCTCGCGCGCCCGCGCCGCCGCGACGAAGGCATCGAGCTTCGCGTTGAGGTTCGGCGTCACGTCGCCGCCCGCCTTGACGACGAGCATCGGCACGCGCGGCAGCTCGTCGACGGTCACCGGCGGCGCCGCGAAGTGCATCGCCGACGCCTCCGCGGCCACGTCGAGCGTGTACGGATACACGAGCACCGCACCCGCGACCGGCTCGTGCGCGATCGTCCACAAAAACCAGTCCCTTGCGAATCATCTCGGTCATGCCGCCTCGTTGTACATTCGGGCGATGTCGTTTTCGAGGGTGTGTGTGGTCCTCGCGGGGCTGGTGGCGGCGTGCGGCTCGATGCGGCCCGGCGGTGGGCCGGCGAAGGCGCAGCGCGGCCCCTGGCGCGAGCTGACGAGCGAGCACTTCACGATCTGGACCGATACATCGGCCGAGCGGGCGCGCGTGCTCGTGCCCGCGATGGAGAACTTGCGGCAGGTCGTCGTCGGCGTTTCGGCGTTCAACGAGACGAAGGGCAAGATCCTCGTGATCGCGTTCGACAGCGAAGACGAGGTCCACGAGTACATCCCGAAGCAGTTCATCGCGTTCGCGATCTCGGGAACGAGCGTGCTGCGCCAGCCGGTGATCGTGCTCGCCGGCGAGTCGCTCGAGGATGACCGCTCGGTCGTCACGCACGAGCTGACGCACGTGATCACGTACAACATGATCCGCACCCAGCCCGCGTGGTTCGCCGAGGGGATCGCCGGCTACTTCGAGACCGTCCGCCTCGACGAGGGCCGCGCCAACCTCGACATCGGCGTCCCCCGCGAAGGCCGCATGGCCGAGCTGCACCACGACGGGATCGAGCCGACCGCGGAGTTGTTCGCGTGCGATCGCCACGACTGCGAGGACGATCGGTTCTACGCGACGACCTGGGCGCTGTTCACGTTCCTGGTCAACCAGCACCCGCGCGAGCTGACGAGCTACATGGAGACGCTCGCGTCGCTGCGGCTCGGCGACAAGCCGCCCGACTGGTCGGCGGTCGTGCCGTCGCTGCCTCCCGAGACGCTCGACCACGAGCTCGCGGAGTGGCTCGCCTACGGCAAGATCCGCGTCAGCAAGTACAACATCAAGCTCCACCACGACTGGCCGGTCACCGAGCGCCCGCTCGCCGACGCCGACGTGTTCGCCGCGAAAGGCGCGCTGCGCTACCTGATGGCGAGCGAGCACGCCGCGCCGCCGCCGGAGCTCGACAAGGCGCTCGCGATCGATCCGACGAACGTGATCGCGAGTCTCATCCATGCCGCCGAAGCACACGATGTCGATCCGGAGCTCGCGCATCGGCTGACCGCCGCGCATCCCGACGACTGGCGCGCATGGTGGCTCGCCTGGCGCGCCGCGAAGACGTTCGACGAGTCAAACGAAGCACGCGCCAAGACGTGCGCGCTCGTCGCGAATGCGGTCGCGGTGCCGATCGACGAGTGCTCGAAGCCAGCGCCGACGAAAGACACGCGCCGCGAGGTCTTCATGGCGGCCTCGCCGCAGATCAGCGACTGTCTCCACTTCTCGAAGTACAAGGAGCTCGCGCCGAAGTTCCTGGTCGACGTCGAGCTCGACGCCAATGGCGCCGTTACCAGCGCGCACGCCGAGGTCGGCACGCCGAAGACGAACACCTGCATCGAGGACCTGATGAAGACGCTCGCGTGGCCGGCGCAGCACGCCGGTACGTTTCACATGGAGACCACGACCAAGCACTAGAAGCGCGCGGTGTACGTGACCTCGGCGCCCGTCGGGCCGGCCGCGACCCCGACGCGCGACTCGTCGTGGTGCGTCGCCCACAGGTACGCGCCCGCTGCGACCAGCGCGACGCCGCCGATGCCCATGCCGATCGATACCTCGCGCCACGTGCGCCCGTCGCTGTAGAGCGAGTGGCCCTTCGCGAGGTCGGCGTCGGTCGCGCACTGGCTGTTCGGGCACAGCTTCTGTGCGTCGTCGAACTTGCCGGAGCCGGTCTCGAACGCGATCACGGAGCCGGCGATCACGGCGAGGCCGGCGGCGCCGAGGATCACGCCGTTGCGCTGGCGATGGTCGCCGTGCTCTTGCGTGTCACGCATCGACGCCATCTCGTGGACGGGTGTCGGCATCGGTTCCGGTGCAGCTGCAGCCGCTGCAGCAGCCGGTGCTGGTGCGGGTTCGGTCTTCACGGGTGTCGGAGCGGTCGTGGGCACGAGCTGCACGACGACCTGCACCGTAGCGCCTTCGCGATCGACCGGCGCCGAGACGTGCCCCTCGTAGCCGGGGGCCGTCGCCTCGACCTGGTGCGGGCCGGTGTCGACGATCGCATCGTCGGTCGCGGAGACCTCGGCGCCGTCGACCTTGAGCACGAGGCCGGCCTGCGCCGGGCGCACCGTGAAGTGCAGCTTCGGCGCGCGCGCCTCGAGCTTGTCGGCCTTCGCGAGCGACGTCTTGCGACGCGATGCCTTCGGGTCCTTGTCGGCGGCGAGCCGGTACACCTTCGCAGCCGATGCCGGTTTGCCGTCCTGGTCGTAGCAGGCGGCGAGGGCGAGCTCGGTGTCGACGCTGGCCGCGAGGTGCTCGCTCTGCGCGAACGCATCGCACGCGTCGTGAATGCGCCCGGCCTTGAGGTCGGCGTGGCCGCGGGCGGCGAGGGAGGCGGCGTCGTCGGCGGCGGCGACGGCGGGCGCGAGGATGGTGAGCAGCGGGAAGAAGCGCTTCATGGCGGACCTCACGGGTGAGAAGCGAGGGTGCGGGGGTTGCCGAACTTGTCGGGGCTCGGGCCACGCGGTGCGTCGCCCTTGACGTCGAATGCGATCGTGTTGACTCCGTCCTTGATGCGGATCGTCGTCTCTGTCGGCTCGAGGCTGTGCTCGCTCCACACGCGCGCCTTGTACTTGCCGGGCGCGAGGCTGCGGAAGCGGAACTCGTTCGCGCCGTCGACGGGCACGTACGCGGGCGCATCGACGACGAAGATGAACGCCGCCATGCTCGCGTGCACGTTGCAGCCGAGGCGCACGAGGCCCGGCTTGTCGAAGCTCATCTCGCGCGACTGGCCGCTCTTGTACATGCCGATGTCGAACGGCTGCGTCGTCGAGCGCGAGAACACGTTGTGATAGAAGTCGTCGTAGTTCGGGAACGCGACGACGGAGCCGGGCGGGATCGCGAGCAGGTGCGGCCAGAACTGCTTGTTGCGCTGCTCGACGACGCGATGCTTCGCGGTGCGCTTCTTGTACGCGGCGTCGAGCGGATACAGCTCGACGAGCCCGACGCCGTCGAGCGGCTTGCCGTCGACCGTGATCGTGCCCTTGAGCGAGGCAGGTTGCGCCGCCGCGCCCGGGCTGTCCTCGTCGGAACCGCCGACGATGCGCGGCTGCGGAGCCGCATCCTTCGCCATCTGCGTGATCGGCGTGTCGATGCGCTTCGGCGCGCCCTCGCGGAACACGGGCACCGCCGCCGCCACCGCCTCCGCGCCGACCGCGATCTCCACGCGCGAGAACAGCTGCTCGGCCCAGTTGCGCTGGCCGCGCCGCGCCGCCGTGATCGCGGCCTCCATCAGTGTGTGCGCCTGCTTGTCGGTGATCTTGTCGAGCACGGCGCGCGCCTTCGCGAGCTGCGGCTCGGCAACCGGATGCAGGCCCGACGGCGGCGTGACGATCGCAGGCTTGAGCGGCGCCAAGGCGCCCAGCAGCTCGTTCTTCTCGCGCGCGCCGACGTGCAGCTTGTCGAGCGTCGCCGCGAGATCACCGACGAGCGCGTCGAACTCGTCGTCGACCAGCTCCATCCCCGCGTGCGTGCTCTCCATGTCGCGCCCGCTGTAGTGGCAGGGACCGCCGGTTGCCATGCACACCTGCTCGACGAGCAGCGACTTCAATCGCGCAATGTCCGTGTTGCCGAACCGCAGGTTGATCCGGCCGTCGGCCGCCACGCGATCGACGAAGTCATCGACCGCCGCGACGACCGCGGCCTGACCGCCGAGCCGTTCGTAGAGCGACTTCGCGGATGGCGCCGCCGAAGCGGCCGCCTGGTGCGCGGGCGCCTTCGCGGGCGCCGGATGGCCGCCGCACGCTGCGGCAAGCACGATCGCGAGCTGCAAGAGCTTGTTCACACTGGTCTCCCCGTGGCTGTGGGAGCTGTACGACCAGTGTGGTCGACTGGATCAGTCGAAAACGATCGTCTTGTTCGCGTGCACGAGGACACGATCCTCGAGGTGCCAGCGCACCGCTCCCGCGAGGACGCGCTTCTCGAGGTCCTTGCCCTTGCGCTGCAGCTCTTCCGGCGTGTCGCGGTGCGAGACGCGGATCGTCTCCTGCTCGATGATCGGGCCCTGGTCGAGGTCCGCCGTGACGTAGTGGCTGGTCGCGCCGATCAGCTTCACACCCTTCTCGTAGGCCTGGCGGTACGGGTTCGCACCGACGAACGCCGGGAGGAACGAGTGGTGGATGTTGATGATGCGGTACGGGAACCGCTCGACGAACCGCGCCGACAGGATCTGCATGTAGCGCGCGAGCACGATCAGCTCGATGCCGGCCTGGTGCAGCAGCGTCAGCACCTGCTGCTCCTGCTTGTCTTTTTCGGCCTTGACCACCGGCATGCAGTGGAACGGGATGGCGAAGTGCTTCGCGATCGGTGCCGCATCGGGGTGGTTCGACACGATCATCGCGATGTCGCACGGCAGCTCGCCGTTGCGATACCGGACGAGCAGGTCGTACAGGCAGTGATCCTGCTTGCTGCACATGATCGCGACGCGGCGCTTGCGATCGCCGTAGAGCCGATACGACATGCCGAGGCGATCCGTCAGATCGCGCACGGCGCCTTCGAGCTCGACGCGATTGATCCCGCCGCTGAGGTCCAGCCGCAGGCGCTGGAAGAACATGCGGCCGATCGGATCGGTGTGCTGCATCGTATCGACGATGTTGACGCCGCTCGCCGACAACAGCTGCGCGACCTCCGCGATGATGCCCTTCTGGTCCTCGCATGCGAGCAGCAACGTCGCCATCTTCCACGGCGGCGCGGCGGCGGGGATCGCGGGTGGCAGCGGCAGTGCTTTGACGTCGATCGATTGAACGTCGGTCGAGTCAGACCATTGCAGATCGTGGAGGTTCTTCATCGGTTAGAGGCTCCCGCCGATTGCGAGTCCTCCCGCCGTCGACGAGGCCCACGGCGCGACGGCGAGGTGCTCCTTCTCGGTCTTGCTTCCGGTGACGTACCAGGTGATGCCACCCGCCACCGCCGCAACACCCACCGCGCCGACCATCCATCCGATGTTCGCGGTCTGCATCGCGCTCTTCGCCGCCGTGATCGACGGGTCGCCCGGAGGCGCCGCGCACTGATGCGTCGAGACGGAGCAGTTCGAAGGCACGCGCGACGTCTCGAACAGGCCGAGGCCGATGCCTCCGGCCGCCATCGCGACGCCGCCGTAGATCATCAACTTCGCGCCGGTCGGGTGCGTCGTCTTCGGCGCGACGTGCTTCGGCGGCGCGGCCGCGACCGGCGAGTCCGCCTGCAGCGTCAGGTTCGGTTTCGGCGGCGCGACCTCCTTCGGGCCCTCGAATTGCGCCGACACGGTGCGGCCTTGCTCGCCCGCGCCGATCACGACGGTGACCATGCGATCGCGGCCCGCATTCGTGAACTTCACGGTGTGCTTGCCGGGATCGATCTCGTGCGGCTTGCCGTCGTCGAGGCGCGTCACGATCAGCACGTCGTCGACGTACACGGTCGTGTCGGGCAGGTCCGCGCCCGACGTGTCGCGGGCGACAAAGCTGATCGACGGCTGCATCCGGCCGAGCTCGTCGGCGTAGCGCGCGCAGTCACCCTGCACGAGGTTCGGGCACGAATTCTGCGCGCACGTCAGGAACAGCTTCCGCGCGAGCGAGATCTTGCCTTGCTCCTTGGCGTCCTGGCCGCGGCTGTGGGCATCGAGGCATTCGTCTTTCGACGGCCCCGCGAAGGCAGGAACACTGAGAGCAATCAGGATGGCGACGAGAATCTTGGTCATGCGTCTCCTTACAGACAGGCAGGTTTGAAGATCTTCTTGCGACCTTCGAAGTAGTAGGGCGGGTTGCAGTCTTCCTTCGCGGGCGCAGGGGCCGCCGCGACAGGAGCAGGGGTTGGATCTTTCTTCGGCGCGGTCTTCTGCACCGCGATGCGCGCCGGCGCTTGCTTGATGATGTGCGCGACCGCGCGCGGCCTCACCGGCGCGGGCTTCTCCTCGTCGACCGCCACCGGCGCTGGCTCGCGCGCGACCGTCGCATCGTGAACGACCGGCGGCGGCGGCGCGGGCGGCGTGACGACAGGCTGGACCGCAACGGGCTGCGGCTGCGCAGCCGAGGGTGCCGCGGCATCGACCTCGGTGTTGTGGCTCGACCGCATCACGAACGCGACGCCGAACGCGAACAGCACCGCGAACATCGCGCCGATCGCGATCTTCGTCGACTTCTTCTGCAGCCGGATCATCGAGCCCGACAGGATGCCGGCGCGGCCGATCTGACCAGGCTGCGACGTCGCGCGCGTCGACAGCGGCGGGGCCGCCCGGCGCCAGCTCGCCTCTTCCGCCGCGATCATCTTGTCGCGGCCCTCGAGGAAGTCCTTGCCGAGCGCGCGCAGCCACGCGCCGACGTCCTGCGCCGATGCCGGCGGCAGCGCCTCGGCGAGCGCCTCTTCCATCTCGGCCGCGCTCTTCCAGCGGTCCTCGACGCGAACGGCGAGGCCCTTCTGGATGATCGGCTCGAGCGCGAGGAGCTGGTTCCAGCGATAGCCGCCCATCATCTCGCGCTCCGACGCGAGCGCCTGCGTGATCGTCGGCAGGCGGCCGGTCATGATCTCGGTGATCAGCTCGGCCTCCGCCTGACCGCTGCCGTGCAGGCGATGGCCGACGATCAGCTCCCACAGCACGACCGACAGCGAGTACACGTCGCTCTGCTGCACGGCGTTGCCGCGCACGTGCTCTGGCGCCGAGTACGCGAGCTTGCCCTTGAACGTACCGGCGCGCGTGATGTGCGCGGCCATCGTCGCCTTCGCGACGCCGAAGTCGAGCAGGCGCGCCGTGCCGTCCGTCGCGACCATCACGTTCTGCGGCGACACGTCGCGATGCACGATGTGGAGCGGATGACCGAGCTCGTCGCACGTCTCGTGCGCGGCCTGCAGGCCCGAGAGCACCTGGCAGCCGATCGACACCGCGACGTTGAGCGGCACGTGCGACGCCGCCTCGTGCGCCGTGCGCAACAGCCAGTGCAGCGGGACGCCGTGGATGTACTCCTGGACGAGCACGACCTCGTCGGCCGCCTTGACGACATCGAGGACGGGGACGACGTTGCGGTGATTGACGCGAGACGCGATGCGAGCCTCGTCGAGGAACATCTCGACGAACTCGGGATCCTCGGCGAACTCCGGGTGTAGTCGCTTCGCGGCGACGATGCGGGAGAAGCCCTCGTCGCCCATCAGGCGTGCGATATGGATCGTCGCCATGCCGCCCCGAGCAATCTGCCGGTGCAGCAGGTAACGTCCGATCGTGATCGTCTGGTGGTCTTTGTCGGTCATTGGTTACTCGAAGAACTGGATCGGAATTCCCGCCGACCAGAAGTAGAGGTTCTTGAACGAACCGTCCGCCTGGATCGACGTCCCCCACACCGAGTTCGAGTACTGGTGATTGTCGGTCGAGAAGCCGCTGGTGGCGCCGATGCCGAGCGAGAGGTCAGGCAGCGACTCGAACGTCGACACCAGCGAGTCCGCCGTGAACGGGCCCTGGTGCGCGAGCAGCCCGGCGATGAACACGCGCGCCGCGACGTAGCCCTCGAGCGACGTGAAGCCCGGCTTTGCGCCCTTCGCCGCGATCAGCTTGTTGTACGAGACGACGACGTCGCTCGAATCGCTCTGATAGTTCGGGACGACCTGCGAGACGACGACATCCTGCGTGTACGGGATCGACGCGTTCGCGACCGTGCCCGCCGCGACGAGCTTGTCACTCAGCGCGTTCGGGCCGACGAACGAGACGTTGCTGAACTGGAACTTGAGGCGCGTCGCCTTCATCAGTGACGACTGCTGGCTGTCGTTCGCGAACTGCCAGTTGCGCAGCGCGATGATGAAGTCGCCGCCGGCGCCGTACGTGTCGGTCATCATGACGCCGACCGTGACGGTGCCGCTCGTGCTGTTGAGCAAGTTGGCGAGGTACGACTCGGCGGCCGCGACCTGCGCGGGCACGCTCGTGTCGTCGTTACGCGTGTAGCGGAAGCGAACGATGCCGCTGCCACCCGGCGCCTGGCCCATGACGTCCGTGTAGGCCTGGACGAGGCCGTTGTAGCCGGCGTCGCCGTAGGTGTCGTTCTGGTCGAACGAGATGACGCGCGTATAGTCGGTGACGCCCTTCTTCTTGAACAGCTCCATCGTCGCGCGCGCCTCCTGGGCGTAGCTCGCACGGACGTTGAAGATGTACTTGCTGCACGCGGCGCACGTCGTGTCGCGAAGGACCGTCGTCGCGCCCGTGAAGGCGCCGAAGAATACGGTGCCGGTCTCGACCGCGATCGGCGCCGCGCGAAGCATCGTCGGCGTACCGACGCTACCGAGGAGCGCGATCACCGCGTTCGGGCCACGCGCCAGCGCGGTGGTAGACACCGGCGTGTTGTTCGCGATCATCGCGGAGCTCGACGGGCAGCGCGGCGCCATGTTCGCCATCGTCTGCGCGTCGGTCAGCGCACGCGCGTTCTGCTCGGCGAGCATCGGCTGATAGGCGTCGTCGCGGAAGTCGAGTTGCAGCATGCGGCCGCGGATGCCGCCCTTGGCATTCTGCTCGTCGAATGCGAGCTCGATGCCGAGCTTCATGCCGGTGCCAAGCGCCTGGTTGGTTCCCGAGATCGGGGCGCTTTCGCCGATCACGAGCGGCGCATCGGAAGCGTGTACGCAGACGTTCGCTGTACCTTGCGTTTCGCAAACGAGGCCGGTGCCGCAGTCGTTGTCGACCGAGCAAGTTTGAGGAGTGAAATCGGTGGAGCAGCCTGCGAGAAGCAGCGCGCAAGCAAAGGTGACCCGCATGGTTCACACCCTCGCACGCACCAGAATGTCGGTCGCAAGGGCCACCGAGGTCCACACTGGACCGCTTTGCAACGCGACTTACGAATCGCGAGAAGTGCAATCTACGTCCGTTAGTCACCTCACGTGGCGCGCGCGCACGGTGACATGTACGCACCCGCTCAAACGGCTCAGAAACGGCGTTTCCGCGCCTTCTTCACGACAACGGGCATCTGGATCCCGAGATCACTTGGATCGAGCTTTCCGATCGCAACTAGATCGCCGCGCTTCGTCGTCGAGATCGTCGGGTACTCGCCGCGCGATGCCTCGACGAGACCCGCGCCTTCGAGCGCGCGCAGTAGATCCATCAGCTGCTGCGGTGACCAGCCGCGCAGGCAACCGCGCTCGGGCATGTCGGCGAACCG
>JAFAOG010000209.1 GCA_019237945.1 Deltaproteobacteria bacterium
CGGCCTGCTCGTCGTGAGCTTCCCCGAGATCGTCAGCTCGGATTTCACCGCGAAGATGGAGAGCGGCCTCGATCACGTCGAGGAAGGCAACGAGGACTGGCGCAAGCTGCTCGCCGCGTTCTACACGCCGTTCAAGCTCGAGCTCGCGAAGGCCGAGACCGAGATGCGCGACGTCAAGCGCGAGGAAATCCCGACCGACTGGACGTGCGAGAAGTGCGGCAAGCCGATGGTCGTGAAGTGGGGCCGCAACGGCAACTTCCTCGCGTGCCAGGGCTACCCCGAGTGCCGCAACACGATGGAGGTCGTCAAGAACCTCGACGGCACGTGGGAGAAGGTCCCGCCCGAGACGACCGACGAGGTCTGCGAGACCTGCGGCGCTCCGATGACGATCAAGCGCGGCCGCTTCGGTTCGTTCCTCGCGTGCACGCGCTACCCGGACTGCAAGACGACCAAGCCGATCTCGCTCGGCGTCAAGTGCCCACGCCCGGGCTGCGGCGGCCAGATCGCCGAGAAGCGCTCGCGCCGCGGCAAGCCGTTCTACGGCTGCACGAACTGGAAGAGCAAGGAGTGCGACTTCGTCGCGTGGGACAAGCCCATCCCACAGCCGTGCCCGGTCTGCCAGGCGAAGTTCGTGCTCAAGAAGGAGACCAAGCGCGGCATCACGCTCCGCTGCATGGAGTGCGACTGGCGCAGCGAAGGCTCCGACGAGTCCGAGGAGAGCGCCGGCGCCGCCTGATCGGTGCGGCCTAAGCCGTGCCCCACGCGTCGGTTTTCGCGCCGCGCGCCAGCGAGTGGTCCGGAGTGGCGCCGCTGCCCTATAGTCGGGCGCGGAGGGACGCCATGAAGAAGGGTGCAGCGTCGAAGGCGAAGTCCGCGTCGAAGGCGAAGTCCGCGTCGAAGGCCAAGGCCGCGGCTCCGGCGAAGAAGCCGGCCGCGAAGGCGGCGGGCAAGTCGGCCGCGAAGCCCGCGCAGGGCGCGAAGTCCGCGGCGAAGGCGAAGGCCGCGCCGACGAAGAAGGCCGCCGCGAAGCCGGCGAAGGCGGCGCCGAAGGGCGCGAAGGGCAAGCGCGTGTCGACGGTGCCGAGCGAGCACGGCACGCCGCTCGCCGCGCATGCGGGCCGCGCGATGATCATCCAGATCCTCGGTGACGCCGAGGCGTACTTCTTCGACTTCGATCGCCTGGGCGCCGACAAGCGCGCCGAGCTGATCGCCCACCACCTCGCCGCGTGGGACGCGCGCAAGAAGGGCGAAGGGCAGGCGGCGTGGGCCGAGACGTTCGTGCCGGTCGCGTTGCTCGGCGAGTCGATGCCGAGCGAGGTGCGCGAGCGCTTCGATCTGTCGGCGCCGCACGCGGGCGTCATGCTCTATCACCGTCCCACCGGCTCGCTGCTGCATGCCGCCGGCAAGCACGACGCCAAGCTCGCGCTGATGGCGCCTGACATCGATACGATCTCGCCCAAGGCGTCGTTCCTCGACGACGTCTTCGATCCGGCCGAGCAGAGCTACGCCGTCGTCATCACGAACGACGAGGCCGACGGCTTCACGCGCGCCAACATCGAGATGCTGATGCAGACCGGTGGTGCGGAGCTGATCTTGGTGTGAGCGACGTCGATGTCACTGTCGTCGGCGGCGGCATGGCCAGCAGCGAAGCCGCCTGGCAGCTCGCCGAGGCGGGACTGCGCGTCGCGCTCGTCGAGATGAAGCCGTGCGCGATGTCGCCGGCGCACCAGAGCCCGCTGCTCGGCGAGCTCGTCTGCAGCAACTCGCTGCGCAGCGACGACCCGATCGCCCCGGCGGGCCTGCTCAAGCAGGAGCTCCGCCGCGCCGGCTCGCTCGTGATCGCATGCGCCGACCAGCACCGCGTCCCGGCCGGCCAGGCGCTCGCGGTCGAACGCTTCGGCTTCGCGCGCGCGATCACCCAGCGCCTCGCGCTCCACCCGCGCATCCGCATCGAGCGCCGCCGCCTCGACGACCTGCCGAGCCACCCGGTCATCGTCGCGACGGGCCCGCTGACCGAGGGCGCACTGGGCGAGGTCATCCGCGCCGAGCTCGGCGGCGACCGCATGTACTTCTACGACGCGATCGCCCCGATCGTCGCCGCCGAGTCGATCGACTGGGACCACGCGTTCCGCGCGTCCCGCTGGGGACGAGACGCCGCGCCCGCGTCCGACGCGCCTGCCGAGGCGTCCGACGAACCCGACGAGCTGCGCGCCGCCGGCGGCGACACCGGCGTCGGCGACTACGTCAACTGCCCGCTGAACAAGCTCGAGTACGAAGCGTTCGTCGAGGCCGTCAACGCCGGCCGCAAGATCCTCCCGCACGACTTCGAGGAGCCGCGCTACTTCGAGAGCTGCATGCCGATCGAGGTGATGGCGGAGCGCGGTCCGCAGACGCTCCGCTTCGGTCCGATGCGCCCGATCGGCCTGCGCGATCCACGCACCGGTCATCGTCCGTGGGCGGTCGTCCAGCTGCGCCCCGAAAACCGCTACCGCACCGCGTACAACCTCGTCGGCTTCCAGACGCGCCTCGCGTACCCCGAGCAGCAGCGCATCTTCCAGATGATCCCGGCGCTCCGCCGCGCCGAGTTCCTGCGCTTCGGCTCGATCCATCGCAACACGTACATCGACGCGCCGGCCCGCCTCGGCCCGCACTTCGAGCTGCGCGACCGCCCGTCCGTCCGCTTCGCCGGCCTGCTCACGGGGGTCGAGGGCTACATCGAGTCGGCTGCGATGGGCCTGCTCGTCGCCTGGCTGCTCTCGGGCGAGCGCGCGGGCCGCCCGATCCCACCACCCCCACCGACGACGATGTTCGGCGGGCTCTACAACCACGTCACCGCGCCGCGCGAAGGCGCGTACAAGTACGGCCCGACGAACGTCAACTACGGCCTGCTGCCGCCGCTGCTCGGCCTGCGCAAGGACAACCGCAAGCCGCGGATGGCGGAGCGCGCCGCCGCCGACTTCGACGCGTGGCTGGCGAGCCTCGGCCGCCCGCGCGCCGCCTGATCGTCCGCGTCGTCGATCGCTGACGCTAGTCGCGCTCGGCGCGTGCGGGCCGCGCGTCGGCGATCGCGCGTAGTGTCTCGCGCAGCGCGGTGACCTTCGCCTTGCCGACTCGCGCCTCCCAGCGCGCCTCGACCTCGCGCACGAGCTGGCGGGCGTAGAAGCCGGCGTCGCGGCCGCGGCGAGTGAGGCGGATGCGGCGGGCGCGGCCGTCGTCGGGGTCGGCGATTCGCTCGACGTAGCCGGCGGCCTCCATCGCATCGACCGCCTCCGCCATCGCCTGCTTGGAGATCCCGGCGAGCTGCGCCAGCTCGGTGAGCCGGAGGCCGGCGGCGTGATCGAAGAGCGGCTGGGTGACCGTGCCCTGCAGGCGGGGGAGGTCGCGCGCTGCGAAGCCCTCGTCGAGGGCATGCTGGACCTCGGCGTGGCAGAGGCGGAGCAGCGCGCCGAGAAGCGGGCCGCCGGGGTCGGTCGCGCCGGTCGTGGGGCGGCTGCCAGCGGGTGGGGTACGGGTCGGCATGCGGGGCTTGATTCGATAGTCAGGGTAGCCGTACTATTTGGTCAAGTCACCTGACGATGGAGCGGACGATGAACGAGGTGATACGAGTCGGCCAGCTGACGGTCGAGTTCTTCGCGACGGGCACGGAGACCGGCGGCCATGCGGACATCTTCGAGGTGCGCGTGCCCGAGGGCGCGAAGGTGCCGGTCGCTCACCACCATGTCGAGGTCGACGAGCTGGTGTACGTGCTCGAGGGAACGCTGACGTACACGCTCGGCGGGGTCGCGCACACGCTCGTCGCGGGGCAGCAGCTGTTCGCGCCGAAGGGCGTCGAGCATCACTTTGCGAACCTCCACGCGGGCACGGCGCGGTTTCTCAGCGTGCTGACGCCCGCGACGATCGGGCCGAAGTTCTTCCGCGAGGTCGGCGAGCTGCTGGCCGCAGGCGGGCCGCCGGATCCGGCGAAGGTCGGGGCGGTGATGCGCAAGCACGGGCTCGTGCCGTCGCCGCCGCGCGCGTAGCGGCCGCTCTGCGCATCGCCGGCCGCGCCATTGCCAAGCCGCGCTTCGGCGGCCACCGGCCGGCGGGCGCGGTGTATACCTGCCGCGTGAAGCGGCTGCTCGGCAAGTTCGCGATCGTGACGGGTGGGTCCAGCGGGATTGGCGCGGCGTGCGCAGAGGCGCTGGCGGAAGAGGGGGCGGGCGTGCTCGCGTGCGGGAGGCGGTTTGCGCCCGGCGCGTGTCAGACGCCCGTGCTGGGGGAGGTGTCGTACGCGCATCTCGACGTGACCGACGAGGCGGCGGTGAAGCGCGTGTTCGACTGCGTGCCGCAGATCGATATCGTGGTGCTGTCGGCGGGGACGGGGACGTTCGGGCCGGTCGTGAACAGCAGTGTCGCGGAGCTGCGCGCGATGCTCGACGTGCATGTGGTCGGGACGTTGACCTGCGCGCGCGAGGCGCTGCGGCGGATGCAGCCGCGCAAGAGCGGGCATGTCGTCGTGATCGGATCGCATGCGGCTCATCATGCGTTCACGGATTGCGGGGGGTATACGGCGGCAAAGGCGGGGCAGCTCGGGTTGACGCGCGTGCTCGCGGCGGAGGCGCGGCCGTACGACGTGCGGGTGACGGCGGTGTTGCCGGGGGCGACCGATACGCCGATCTGGGATGACCGGCCCGGGTTCGATCGCAGCAAGATGATGAAGCCGGCCGCGGTGGCGGGGTTCGTGGTGTCGATCGTCACGCGGCCCGAGATCTCCGTCGAGGAGGTCACGGTGACGCCGCCGGCGGGCGTCCTGTAAAAAGTCGCGGCGCGCGGCCGGGCGGGTGATTCTTGGCGCGTGGACTGGGATGCCGCGCTCGCCGCGTTCGAGCAGTACCTGACGGTCGAGCGCAACTACTCGCCGAAGACGGTCGAGGTGTACATGCGCGACGTGCGGGCGTTGCGGGCGCACCTGGCCGGGAAGCGCGGGAAGGATGTTCCGCTCGCGCGGCTGAGCGCGACCGATGTGCGGAGCCAGCTCGCGGCGCTGTTCGGCGTGAACGGCCCGGCCACCATCGGCCGCAAGCTGTCGAGCGTGCGCGCGTTCCTGCGCTTCCTCGTCAAGCGCAACGT
>JAFAOG010000471.1 GCA_019237945.1 Deltaproteobacteria bacterium
GCGCGCGGCGAGAACGCGGCGATGTTGTACATCGTGCGCGTCAGCTTGCTGCGCTCGGCAAACGCGAGCTCGAGCAGGGCGCGCACGCCGTCGGGCATGTACATGAGCGGGATGCGTGTGTCGGCGCGTGCAAACGCTTCGTAGCCACCTTTGCGCACGGCGTCGACGTACATGAACAGCGCGTAGTCCGACGAGCCGCCGCCCGGCATCGCCGCCGAGATCAGGCCGGGAAAGCGGACGCCGCGGCAGTCGACGCCGTAGCGCTTGCGGTAGTACGCGCACAGCAGCTCGCCGGCGACCTTGGTGACGCCGTACATCGTGCCGGGGTGGAGCGCGACGTCGTCGGGCGTCGGATCGGGGAGCGGGCCCGACGGGGGCGGACCGAACACGGCGATCGACGACGTGAAGATCAGCCGCTGGACCTTCGCGATACGACATGCCTCGAGCACGTTCCACGTGCCGGTCTGGTTGACCGAGTAGGCGAGATTCGGGTTGCGCTCGCCGGTCGCCGATAGGATCGCGGCGAGGTGGAACACGAGATCGGGACGCGAGTCGGTGAACGTGTGCAGTACAGCGTGGGGATCGGTGACGTCGAGCTGGCGCCACTCGACGCCTTCCGCGGCATGGGCGTGCGACGGCGGGCGCGGCGCGAGATCGGTCGAGACGACGGAGTGGCCTTGCGCGAGGAGGGTGCCGATGAGGTCGTGGCCGATCTGGCCGCCGGCTCCCGTTAAAAGGACCTTCATGTGGCGCGCATATTGGCACGCCTGTGCTGTGACGCGCAGTGCATGGGCCCCCGTCGCGTGATTCCGCTTCGCTGGCAGCGCACGGGTGTTGCACGGGGACCCTCCTCGTGTCGATCGCCACCGTTCCCACCGCGCTCCCGGCGGGGGGCAGCGCGATCCGGTGCTGTGGGATATGCGGTGCCTCCTATCGCACCGAGTTCCAGCGGTGCCCGAACGACGGTGGCGAGCTCGTGCTCGGCGTCGTCGATCCGCTCGTGGGGATGACACTCGGCGATCACTACGTGATCGAGGCATTGCTCGGAGAGGGTGCGATGGGCCGCGTGTATCGCGCGCACCATCATCGGCTCACGGGGCGTCGATTCGCCGTCAAGGTCATGTTGGGTGACCTGGCCGTCGATCCCGAGATGCGGATGAGGTTCGCGCGAGAAGCCGAGGCCACGAGCCGGCTCGATCATCCAGGCGTGGTCGGTGTTCACGACTTCGGTCGTACGCCGACCGGCCTGTTGTTCCTCGTCATGGAGCTCGTCGAAGGCGAGACGCTCGGGCGCGTGTTGCGTCGCGGGCCGATGGCACCGGAGCGCGTGATTCGTCTCGCGCGTCAGCTGTGTCATGGGCTCGCGCACGCACACGCGCGCGGGATCGTTCATCGCGATCTCAAGCCCGACAACATCCTCGTCGTCGCGCCGGGCACGCCGGCCGAGCGCGTGCGGATCAGCGACTTCGGCCTCGCGATCACGCACGATGACGATGCGCGCCTGACGACGAGCGGCGTCGTGTGCACGCCGGCCTACGCGGCGCCCGAGCAGCTGTTCGGCCGGGACGTCGACGGCCGCGCCGATCTCTACGCGCTTGGCTCGACGATGTTCGAGATGCTGACCGGCGGTATCCCGGTGTTCGCGGGCGACGCGCAGCAGGTGACGGCAAAGAAGCTCGCCGGCGAGATGCGCTCGCTGTCGGTGCTCGCACCGAACGCACCCGCGCCGCTGATCAAGCTGATCCACAAGCTGCTCGAGGCGGATCCCGCGAAGCGGCCGCCGTCGGCGACCGACGTGATCGCGCGCCTCGACGGCACCGCAACCAGTCCGACGATCGCCGTGCCGGTCTTGCCGCCGAAGCATCGCTGGGTCGCCGCCGTGTGCGGCATCGCGACGCTCGTGATCGCCGGCGCCGCCGGTTCCTCGGGAATCGCACCGACGACCGCGAGCGCCCCGGAAGCCGTCGAGCCGGCGAAGCTCGCTCCGCACGTCATCGCGACGGCGCGCGTCGAGGCTCCCCCGCGGCCGCGCGCGATCACGGTGGCGCCGCCGCCGCTGCCTCCGCGCCTTGCGCCGGTCCCCGCGCCGGTGCCGGCGATGAGCGCCTCGCTGCGGCTCGTGTCGTTCGACGTCGAGGGCTCGCTGTCGCGGGCCGTCGTCGAGCGCGCGCTCGAGCGCGTCGACCTCCACGCGTGCACGGGCAACGCGCCGGTCGTCGCGGCGCGGTTCACGATCGGCGATTCGCGCCGCGCCGGTAACGTCCACGCGACCTCGCGCTGCGTCGCGGACGCGCTCGCCCACGTGCGCACCGAGGTCGCGCCGGATATCGGCGAGACCACGATCGCGCTGCGCTTCGCCCGCCGCTAGCGACCGCTAAGCGACCGCTAGCGAGCGGCGTCGTTCGCGAGCACCTGGCAGGTGTGCGAGTAGCTCATCACGCCGTTGACGTCGGTCGGATCGCCGGGCGGCTGGTCGGTCGTCACGCCGCCGCCCCAGTTGAACTTCGAGTCCGAGAACGCGAGGAACACGCACATCTCCTTCGTGCCGACGCCCCACGGCACGACGTCCGCCGTGTTGTTGTAGTAGTCGCAGGAGAACCGCAGGCGCGAGTAACCGGTCATGTCGAACTGCGGATCGATCGGGCCGCCGAGCGAGTCGCCGACGCGGTTCGACGTCGTGAACACCTGCGTCGCCGTGCCGTCGGGCTTGACCGCCTCGAGCGTCAGGCCGGTGCCGAGCGTGTGGTAGTGCGCGAGCGCGTAGTAGATCTTCCAGTCGGGCGCGGGCGCCGGGGCGTGGCCCTGATCGTAGAGCTGCTGCGAGAGCGGGCCGAGATCGCAGTCGAGCGTGAACCGCGACTGCTTGTTCGGCGGCAAGCCGAGCGCGTGGTTCTCGAACGAGATCGCCGCCATCACGGTCGTGACGTCCTTCTTGGCGAGCGGCGTCAGCGTGATCTTCGGCGACAGCTTGAGCGTCGTATCGCCGGGGTTGAGCAGGTGGATCTGCGCGAGCAGCTTGCTGTGCGGCGGGATGTGGATCGCGACGCCCTCGGGGAACGACTGGGTCTGCTGCGCGAGCTGCGTCGACTGCGCGAACAGCACGCCGCCGTTGACGGCTGCCGTGACCGTCACCGCCGTCTCGTCGCAGTCGAACGTGCCCGGCTGGTCGGCGTAGAAGTGCTCGGGGATGAAGAACCAGTTCGAGTGGTGAAAGCCTGGGCCGGTGTCGAGCTCGATCGTGTTGACGTAGAGGTCGTCGGCGTTGTGCAGATCGATCTGCACGCAGCGGCCGGTGACTTCCTGGCTCGGCGTGATCGAGAACGGACCGAAGTTGTAGGTCTGCTTCGCCGTCGGATCCGACGACGTACAGGCCGCGACCAGCGCGACGACTCCCAGCAGGCGCATGGCCGTCTTCATACGCTGGTCCAAAGATCCATCCAATCCCGAAAATTGTCACACCTGGGTGACAGGCGTCTGGGATTTCAGATGGTTATGCCGCGCGCGGCGAACCGCTGGCGGTAGTCGCGGTCGATCGTCTCGGCGAGGATCGACGCGTACTCACGCGGCGGCGCGAGCCCCCATGCGCGTTCGCCATCGGTCATCTCCCCGGAGTCCTCGGCGACGACCGGGTTGCCCGTGCCGTAGCTCGCGCGGAGCTCGTCGAACATCGCGGACAGCCGCGGCGCGATCGCGGTGATGTCGGTGATCGTCGAGAGCCAGTCGAGCAGGTCCCAGCCGAAGTCGCGGTGGCGAACCTCGTCGCGCAGGATCCGATCGAGCGCGGCGCGCGCGACGCTCTCGGTGCAGCGCTCGCGCAGGTGCGCGAACAGCGGCACGGCGACGGTCTCGCCGAGACAGAACACGCGCACCGCTGCGTTCAGGATGTCATCGGTGAGCTCGCCGCGGCGGTGCAGGCCGAGGTCCTGCTGGCGGATCGCCGGCGCCTGATCGCCGCCGGCCGCGACGTAGACCTCGTGGCTCATTCGGGAGTGCGCGAGCTCGTCGGTGACGATCGCGAGCCCTGCATCGATCAGATCCGGTGGCGCGCCAGCCTGGATCAGCCACAACGTCAGGTGCTGCGTGATCGCCGCCGACGTGTACTCGGCCGCGATCCGCGCGCGCCACTCCTCGCGAACGCGCTCCGTTATTTCGGGCACGCGACCTGCGTCGGACGCGGCGGATTGCACATGACGTTTGGCGGACACGACGTCGCCTGCGGCTCGATGATGCAGCCGCCGTTGCCGTCGGTGATGATGTTGATCGGCTTGCCCATGACGATGCCGGGCGGGCAGTCGTACTTCTGCGGCGGCGGCGGGTTGCACGTCGCGCCGGCCGGGCACTGGATGTTGATGGCGGCCTCGCAGCCGCTGCCCGTCTTGTAGACGTGCCACGAGCCGTTCGGCTGCGGGCGCGGCGGGTTGTGGCTCACCGACAGGTTCGGCGGCGGCGGATCGCTCGGCGCCGGCGGCTGCGTCTCGGGCTGCGGGCGCGGCGGGTTCGACACGACGACCGGCTGCGGCGGCTGATGCTCGGTCTCGGCCGGCTGCACCTGCGGGTTCTGCGGCGGCGGGGGCTGCGGCGACGACTGCACGTAGCACGCAGGCACTGCCGCAAGCGTGACCACAAACGGAGTCGCAAACGTTCGACGAGGGGCGCGCGCGGACATGCCGCGAAGGTAGCCCATTTGGTACGGTCCGTGGCAATGGGGTTGCGGTCGCTGGTCGTGATCTGCGCGCTGGTCGGTGTCGCGCGCGCGCGGGCCGATAGCCTCGCGCCCGCCGATCTCGCGCGCAAGAACGACGGAGGCTACGTCACGGGCCTGCCGCTCGCCGCGTACTCGACGGACCTCGGCTTCGGCGGCGGTGCGCGCGTCTACTACTACTGGGACGGCCATCGCGACGACGCGCGATTCGCGACGACGCCGTATCTGTATCGCGTGTTCCTGCAGGCGTTCGCGTCGACGGGCGGCGTGCAGTTTCACTGGCTCGACTTCGATGCGCCGAAGATCGCCGACACGCCGTATCGCATTCGCAGCCAGCTGATCTTCGCGCGCAACACGAACCAGAACTACTTCGGCCTCGGCGATCGCAGCCTCGCGCCGCTGCACTTCCCCGGATCGATCTCGTACGACTCGTACGCCGACTACACCGCCGCGGAGCAGGTGATCAGCGGCGGCCAGACCTACGCGAAGTACGACCAGTTTGATCTGTTGAAGCCGGTGTGGATCGCGAGCATCGAGCGGCTGTTCGACGACGGCCGCGTCCGCGTGCTCGGCGGCCTCGGCTTCGCCTACGCGCGGATCACCGACTACACCGGCAAGACCGTCGACGCGACCGGCGGCACCGCGACCGAGGCCCCGACGCGTCTGGCGACCGACTGCGCGGCGAAGCTGATCGTCGGCTGCGGCGGCGGCTGGGACAACTACGTGCGCCTCGGCGTCTCGTACGACACGCGCGATTTCGAGCCCGATCCGAACACCGGCGTGTTCCTCGATGCCGCGCTCGACGCAGGCACCGTCGCGCTCGGCTCGCACTACGACTACGTGCGGCTGCTCGGCGCCGCGCGCGGCTACTGGAGCCCGATCCCGGAGAGCGCCGACCTCGTCGTCGCGGGCCGCGCCGTGCTCGAGTGGCAGAGCTCGGGCACGCCGTTCTTCTCGATGGACCAGTTCCCGTTCACGGAGGATCCGCGTAACGGGCTCGGCGGCCACCGCACGATGCGCGGCTTCCGCCAGGACCGGTTCGTCGGCCCGGCGATGGCGCTCGTCAACGGCGAGGTCCGCTGGACGTTCGCCCGCACGACGCTGTGGCGGCAGAAGCTCGGCTTCATCCTCGCGCCGTTCGTCGACATCGGCCGGCCGTTCGACGGCGCGAGCGATCTCTCCCTGCGGCGGTGGCGCACCACCGTCGGCAGTGCGCTGCGAATCTCGTGGAACATCGCGACGATCATCACCGTCGACTACGGCGTGTCGCGCGAGGACACCGGCCTCTACATCAACTTCAACCACATTTTTTGATGCTAGGCTGATTTGCGATGGACGGCCTCGAGCAGGACCTCGCCGCCTTGAGCGCCCTGCTACAGGCGCCTCCGGAGGACGACTCCGTGCGCGAGCTGTATGGCGAGCTCGTCGATCGGTATCGCGACGATCCGGACAGCCTCGCGAAGCTGCGCCCGTTCGGCGATCAGATCCGTCAGCTCGAGGCCGATGGCCGGCTGCCGAGCACGCTGGTGGTCAGAGCGCCTAGAGCCCGTGGGCCAGGCCGCTGAAGACCAGGGCGCGCTACGATCGCTCCGTGCGGCTGCTCCTCCTCGTGCTCGCCGGATGCGGCCGCATCGGGTTTGGTGAGACGACCGGCGTTGGACCGAGCTCCGATGCGCATAGAGGGAGCGCGCTCTTCGACGGCGGGGATGCCGCCGGTACGATCGACGCGTTGACGTCGCCGTTGTGCGGCGCGACGGTGATCCTCGCGGACGATTTCGCCGACGGCGTCGTTGGTAGTGGGCCGTGGACCCAGGTCCCGGCGCTGGCGACCGGTCTCAGCGAACAGGGAGGCACGTTCAACATCGCGGTGCTCGGGAATGCGACGGGCGGCCAGCACGCCGGCCTGCGGCAGACGGCAAGCGAGAGCTTCACGGGCATCTGCGCGATCGCCGAGATCGACACGACATGCACCGGCACGGTGCACAGCTACGTGCGGCTCGGCACGCAGACCAACCACGTCGAGATGTACGTCGCGAACGGCCAGCTGTACGGCGAGTGGACCAATGGCGGCACGACCGGGACCAACGGGCCGGTGGCGTTCGATCCGGTCGCGGACCGCTTTCTGCGCATTCGCGAGCAAGCCGGCAACTACCACTTCGAAATGGGACCGTCGCTGACGTCGTTTCCGTCGACGCTCGGCCTCCAGGGCGGCGCGGTCGTGATGCCGGGACCATCCTCGTTCGAGATCGGCGCGGACATCACCGCGACGACATCGGCCTCGACCTCGTGCGCGTTCGCAAGCGCCGTGCTGCTCGGCCCGTAGCTAGATCCCGTGGGCCAGCGCGGTGAACGTGTCGCCGGCCGACGGCGCGCCGTCGTTGTCGGTGTCGGTCCAGTCGTAGACGTACCAGCTGTCGGGGTAGGTCATCCGGTTCGGCAGGATCACGTTCGCGTAGTACCAGGCCGCGGCGAGCGTGCCGTGACCGCCGCTGCACGCGCCGTAGCCGATCAGTGACAGCGTGCCGCTCATCGGATCGGTGACGAGCTCGGTGATGAACTGGTCGCGATGCACCGAGCACTGCGCGCCCGGCATCTGCGCGACGGACGTGCCGGTGCGGTCGCGCCAGTAGAAGTTCACGCCGTCGGGCGCGTCGAAGTAGATCTTCGTGATGTCGTTCGTGCGCTCGAGCCACTTGAGCGGCTTGTTGGGGAACGGGCCGCCGCCGAGCACGTAGGTGACGCCACCGCCGCCGAGCGGCTGGCCGGTCGTCTGATCGACGAGCGTCGGATCGGTCTGGTCGGCGGTGTGGATCATGACGTCGGGCGGGCAGTTCGCGGCGATCGTCGATGCCATCACGTCGGCGGCGTGGTTGTCGGCGGTGATGCCGTCGTGGATCACGTAGACCGTCTTGTTGTCGCAGAAGTTCGGGTAGGTCGGCGCCTCGCACGCGGTGCCGGTGCAGAACTCGCCACTGCCGCAGCTGTTGCCGCACGAGCCGCAGTCGCTGAGCGTATCGAGCGGCTTGCACGTGTTGCCGCAGCACGCCTGGCCGGTGCTGCAGTCGGCGTCGGAGCCGCAGCCGGGCGCGCAGGTGCCGCCGGTCGTGCAGTACATGCCGTGCGCGCACGGGTTGGAGAAGCAGCCGAGGTCGGCGTCGGCGGCGGGCGCGTCGGCGGCGGTGCCGGTGGTCGAACCGTTCGAGTGCGCGCCGCATGCGGCGAACAGGAAGACGAAGGCGAGGCGTTTCACGCGCGCGCCGAAGAGCAATCAGTGCGCCAGGCTAAGGGCGCGGATCGCCTCGCGGTGGCTACGCGAGTCGCCGGCAAGCCGTGGAGTGCACGGCGCTGCGCCATGCTAAGAAGCCGCTCCCATGAGCCTGGTCGTCCTCGACGGCGTGACGCTGTTCTTCGGAGATCGCATGATCTTCGGAGACGCGAGCCTGCGCCTCGGCCACGGCGACCGGATCGGCCTGATCGGCCCGAACGGCTCGGGCAAGACGACGCTGCTCAAGATCATCGCCGGCGACCAGGAGATCGACGACGGCACGGTGACCGTCGCCAAGGGCGTGCGCGTCGGCTACCTGCCGCAGGACCTGTCGATCGCGTCCGGCCGCAGCCTGATCGACATGATCCTGTCGAGCGTGCCGGGCCGGGTCGAGCTCGATCAGCGGCTCGCCGATGCGGAGAAGGCGCTCGAGGAAGCAGCCGGCCAGGAAACCGACGAGCAGACGATGCTCGACCTCGTCGCCGACGTCACCGAGCTCCACGATCGGATCGATCACTTCGAGCGATTCTTCGGCGAGCACGAGGCGCTGACGATCCTCGCCGGCCTCGGGTTCGCGCCCGGTGACGAGAAGCGCGACATCGGCGAACTGTCGGGCGGCTGGAAGATGCGCGGCGTGCTCGCGGGCCTGCTGTTCCAGCGCCCCGACGTGCTGCTGCTCGACGAGCCGACCAACCACCTCGACATGCCGTCCGTCGCGTGGTTCTCCGACTTTCTCAAGAAGTGGAACCGCTGCTTCGTGCTGATCAGCCACGACCGCGAGTTCCTCAACGAGCAGATCTCGCGCGTCGTCAGCCTCGAGCCCGAGGGCATCCGCAGCTATCCCGGCAACTACGACAAGTACCTCGCCGCGCGCGCCGAGGAGGAGACGATCCTCGCCGGGCGCGCGAAGAACCTCGCCGCCGAGCGCGAGCGGCTGACCGCGTTCGTCAACCGGTTCCGCGCGCAGGCGAACAAGGCGCGGGCCGTGCAGTCGCGCGTCAAGATGCTCGAGAAGATGGAGTCGGTCGAGCAGTACGAGAAGCGCGGCGTGATGCGGTTCTCGTTCCCGCCGACGGAGCGCACGGTCGCCGACGTCGTGCGGATCGAGGGCCTCGAGAAGGCGTACGGCTCTCACATCGTGTTCCCCGGCATCGACCTGACGGTCCGGCGCGGCGAGAAGATCGGCATCATCGGCGTCAACGGCGCCGGCAAGACGACGCTGCTGCGGATGATCGCGGGCGAGCTGCCGCACGACGGCGGCACGATCAAGATGGGCAGCGGCGTCAAGGTCGGCTACTACGCGCAGCACCACGCCGACACGCTCGACATGGGCTCGACCGTCGAGGAGATCGTCCAGCGCGCCGCGCCCGACACGCCGCCGTCGCGCGTGCGCTCGATCCTCGGCGCGTTCATGTTCAGCGGCGACGACGTCGACAAGCCGGCCAAGGTGCTCTCCGGTGGTGAGCGGGCGCGTGTCGCGCTGGCGCGCCTGCTGGTGTCGCCGGGCAATCTGTTGCTGATGGACGAGCCGACGAACCACCTCGACCTCGCATCGAGCGAGTCGCTCGCGCAGAGCCTGACGACATTCGACGGCACGCTCGTGTTCGTCAGCCACAACCGGTCGCTGATCCGCACGCTCGCGACCAAGATCTGGAACGTCGAGGAAGGTCGCGTCGAGACCTACCCGGGTACGCTCGACGAGTACATGTACTCGATGGCGCAGCGCCGGCAGGGCGTCGCGGTCGCCGAGGCGGGAGTCCTCCGCGATCCGCGCGGCGCGACGAAGGTTGCAACACCAAAGGATTCCGCGGATGCCGAGAAGGCCCGCAAGCGGCGCGAGGCCGAGGCGCGTCAGAAGAAGAGCCAGAAGCTCGGCCCGCTCGAGAAGCAGGTCGCGCAGCTCGAGGAGCGCGTCAGCCAGCTCGAGGCGGAGCAAAAAGTCCGGTCCGCCGAGCTCTCCGATCCCGCCGTGTACGACGACGCGGCGCGCCGCAACAAGCTGCTCTCCGACTACCAGAGTGCCGCAGAGAAGCTCGAGGAGCTGACGGCGCGGTGGGAGACGGCGATGGCCCAGCTGGAAACCGCGCGAGCCGAGCTGCAACAGGAGTGAATTCTGCGATACTGGTCGCGTGGAGCCGAGCGTAGGCGCTCTGATCGACGGCAAGTATCAGCTCGTGGAAGTCGCGGGCGAAGGCGGCATGGCGACCGTCTACAAGGCCGTCCAGAAGGGCGCCGCCGGCTTTCAGCGCACGGTCGCGGTCAAGCACATCCGGCCGGAGTACCGCGCGCTCAAGAACTAC